>JBOHDE010000070.1:0-17351 GCA_050699035.1 Nocardioidaceae bacterium
GTCCGATGCTGGGGAGTCCGACTCAGAGCAGCAGTGAGTACGACCCGGCGGCGCGGCGCCGAGGTGCTCGGTGCCGCCCATCCGCCGTACCCGCCCCGGGTCGTGCCCGCCGGCCGCGTGCAAGATTGCCCAATTGGGCAAAGTTCCACCTCGATCCGGCGTGAACCGGGTCGAATTTTGCCCAATTGGGCAAAATTCGACGTCACGACGTCGTCAGGTCGCGACCAACCCGCTCAGGCCGGCGAGAGGAAGGCGGCCAGCGCCCCGGCATACATCGCGGGGTCGCGCGCGCCGCACATCTCCCGGGCCGAGTGCATCGACAGGGCCGGCGCGCCGAAGTCGACCGTCGTCGCCCCGGTGAGCGCCGCAGTGGTCGGACCGACGGTCGAGCCGCACGGCAGGTCGGTCCGGTTGACGAACCGTTGCATCGGCACGGCAGCCTGCTCGCACGCGGCAGCGAACGCAGCCGCGCCGAGCCCGTCGGTGGCGTAGCGACCCTTGGCGTTGATCTTGAGCACCGGCCCGGCGTTGATCGCGATCTGGTGCTCGGGCTCGTGCCGGTCGGCGTAGTTGGGGTGCGTCGCATGCCCCATGTCGCCGGACGCGACCACCGAGCCGGCCAACGCTCGCAGGTAGTGGTCCCGGTCGCCGCCGGCCGCCCGGACCACCCGCTCCAGCACGGCCGGGAGCAGCGTCGAGAACGCGCCCCGCTCCGACATGCTGCCGATCTCCTCGTGGTCGAACAGCACGAGCACCTGCACCCACGGCCTCGCGGGCGGGACGTCTACCGCCGCCAGCAGCGCCTGAACACCCGCGTAGCTCGTTGCGAGGTTGTCGAGCCGGGGCGCCGCGATCAGGTCGGAGTCCCGCCCGATCCGGCGCGACGGAGTCAGGTCGTGGGTCATCAGGTCCCACCCGAGTACGTCGGCCGGCTCCGCACCGCACGCCGCGGCGACGTACTCCCGGAAGTCGCCGGGTGACGTGCCGATGCCCCACAGCGGCGCGAGGTGCTGCTGCTGGTTGAGCTTCAGCCCGTCGTTGGCCTCGCGGTCGAGGTGGATCGCCAGCTGGGCGACGCGGAGGATGGGGTCGTCGACACGGACCAGCCGCGGCTCCACCCCGTCGGACCCGCGCACCGCGACCCGTCCGGACAGTCCGAGGTCACGGTCGAGCCAGGAGTTCAGCAGCGGGCCGCCGTACACCTCGACTCCGAGCAGCTGCCAGCCGGCGCGGGCGAGGTCGGGCTGAGGCTTGATCCGCAGGTTGGGGCTGTCGGTGTGCGCGCCCACGACCCGGAACGGCGTCGCCGCGCCGTCGGCGTACTCGCTGCTCCACGCGACCAGGGACCCGCCACGCAGCAGGTAGTAGCGACCCCGGTCGGTCGGCCACGCGTCGGTCTCGGCCAGCCGGGCGAAGCCGGCCCGCTCGAGACGGGAGGCGGCCTCCTCGCAGGCGTGGAAGGGGGACGGGGAGGCGTCGACATAGGTGCAGAGGCCGGTCGCCTCGGCGTCGGTGTCAAAGGTGTGCGGCATGCCGGCAACTCTAAGGACCACCACCCCCTCCCCGTTGAGTGGGACGTTTTCGACAGACACGCCGGCGTGTCGCGTCGAAAACGTCACACTCAACCGGGTGGGACCGGAGTTATGCACAGGTGCGGTGCCGGGTCGTCGGCGCGATGGCATAGCGTTGCCCGGTGCCGACCGACCAGCAGACCGAGCAGCGGACGGGCCAGCCGAGTCCGCGTGAGGTGTTGGCCGCGGCCGTCGACGCGCTGGGCGGGCAGGAGCGGGCGGGCCAGATCGAGATGGCCGAGGCGGTGACCCGCGCCCTGGGCGACGGCGAGCACCTGCTGGTGCAGGCCGGCACCGGCACCGGCAAGTCGCTCGCCTACCTCGTCCCCGCGCTGCTGCACGACGAGCGGGTGGTGATCGCCACCGCGACGCTGGCCCTGCAGCACCAGCTGGTCGAGCGCGACATCCCGGCCCTGCTCGCGGCTGCCGACCACGTCCTCGGCAGCCACCCGACGTACTCCGTGCTCAAGGGCCGTGGCAACTACGCCTGCCTGCACCGGGTCCGCGAGGGCGTGCCCGACGACCAGGGCGCGCTGGTCGAGATGCCGGTCGGCAGTCTCGGCTCCGCGGTGGTAGAGCTCCGCGAATGGGCCGAGGAGCAGGCCGAGGCGGGCGGGCCCGGCGACCGCGACAGCGCGCCCCGGCATGCCGACCGGGCCTGGCAGCAGGTGTCGGTGTCGGCCCGCGAGTGCCTTGGCGCGCAGAAGTGCCCGTTCGGCGCCGAGTGCTTCGCCGAGCGGGCCCGCGAGCGGGCGATGCAGTCCTCGATCATCGTCACGAACCACTCCCTGCTGGCCATCGACGCGATCGACGGCGTGCCGATGATCCCGGAGTACGACGTGGTGATCGTCGACGAGGCCCATGAGCTGTCCGCCCGGGTGACCCAGGCCGCCACCAACGAGCTGTCGCCGATCATGGTCGAGCGGGCGGCGAAGCGGGCCCGCAACTTCGCCGACGACGGGCAGGCCGACGACCTGGCCGACGCCGGGGACGCGCTCCGGGCCGCGATCGAGGAGCAGAGTCCGGGACGTCTCGACCAGGTCGGGGTCGCACTCGGCGACGCGCTCGCGCTGGTCCGCGACAGTGCCCGGACCTGCTGGTCGGCGATCCCGAAGGACCAGGACGGCGACTCCGACGCGGCCCGCCAGCAGGCCCGTGGCCTGGTCGACGAGGTCCGCAAGATCGCCGAGCGGATGGCGCTGCACTCCGACCGCGACGTGCTCTGGGTCGCCGAGCGGGAGCAGCGCCGCGGTGGCAACGAGCTGCGGATCGCGCCGATCGACGTCTCCCTCGACCTGCGCGGCAAGCTGCTCACCGACAAGACCGTCGTGTTCACGTCCGCGACGCTCAAGCTGGGCGGCGACTTCGCCCCGCTCGCGCGCTCCGTCGGGCTGAAGGTGACCGAGCGGGTCGACCACTCACAGCAGACCGCCGAGCCCGACCCGGACACCGACCCCGATCCGGACGCGGCGGCCGTACTCCCGTGGCGTGGCATCGACGTGGGGTCGCCGTTCGACTACGGCCGGCAGGCCATCCTGTACGTCGCCGCGTCACTGCCCCCGCCGGGTCGCGACGGGCTCGGCGACGCCCAGTTCGACGAGATCTGCGCATTGGTGGAGGCCGCCAACGGCCGCACCCTCGGGTTGTTCTCGTCCCGCCGCGCGGCCGAGGCCGCCGCCGCGGTGGCGCGTGAGCGGCTCCCGCACCTCACCACGCTCTGCCAGGGCGAGGCCCAGCTGCCGGAGCTGCAGCGGCTGTTCGTCGAGGACCCGCACACCTGCCTGTTCGGCACCCTGTCGCTGTGGCAGGGCCTCGACGTGCCGGGCGACACCTGTCAGCTGGTGCTGATCGACCGGATCCCGTTCCCGCGGCCCGACGACCCGCTGATGAGCGCCCGGGCGCGAGCCGTCGACAAGGCCGGTGGCAACGGGTTCATGGCCGTCTCGGCGACCCACGCGGCCCTGCTGCTGGCCCAGGGCTCCGGGCGGCTGATCCGCCGGTCGACCGACCGGGGCGTGGTCGCGCTGCTCGACCCGCGGGTCGTCACCGCCCGCTACGGCAGCTTTCTGCGTGCCTCGCTGCCGCCGATGTGGAGTACGACCGACCGGGAGGTCACCCTGGCGGCGTTACGCCGGCTCAGTGACACCGGGTAATCTCGTCGGCGCTATGTACCGATCTCGCCTGGCCGCGGCCGTCGCCTTGATGGCCGTCGCCGTCGGCGCCTGTGCGGAGACCCCGAAGGCGGCCGACCTGCAGGAGGCGGCCGCCAAGGGGCCGGAGATGAGCGACTCCGACGCCACCCAGGCGGTGTTCGACTACATCGACCTGGTCAACGACGCGCTGGCGGGCGAGGGCACGAGCGACCTCTCCGCGGCCACCGACCCCGGCTGCACGTGCAACGCGCTGGTCGACATGATCAAGAACGGGCTGGCCGGCGGCGGCGAGTTCGTCGGCGCGGAGTTCAGTGCCAGCAAGGTGAAGGTGACCTCGACCGAGCCGGGCCAGGCGGCGGTCCGGGCCACCGTCTCGATCACCGCGTACGAGATCCAGACGCCCGACGGGCTGCTGGTCGACGAACGGCCGGCGGAGACGTACGTCGCGACGTACGTGCTGCACACCGACGGCGACGCCTGGGTCGTCGCCGACGTGAAGCCGGTGGAGGACAAGAGCTGACCCGCGGGTGAACAGCACGGGGCGCGCGTCACCTGCGCGGCCGGCTGTCGTTGGAGGGGTGTGACCCTCGACCGACGACAGTTCCTGGCCGGTGCGGGCGCCGGCGTCGGCGCGCTGGCGTTCGGCCTGGACCCCGCCGCCGCGGCGTCTAGCCAGTTCCGGCACGGCGTTGCATCGGGGGACCCGCGGCCGGCTGACGTACTCCTGTGGACGCGGGTGACTCCCACCGCCGCGTCGACTCCGGGATCCGGCGTCGGTCCGACGGTGCCCGTGAGCTGGCAGGTGGCGCGTGACTGGCGGTTCACCCAGGTCGTGAGCAGCGGCGTCGCGCAGACCGGTCCGGGCCGCGACCACACGGTTAAGGTGGTCGCCGACGGGCTGGCGCCCGCGACGTCGTACTACTACCGGTTCGTGCTCGACGGGGTGCGCTCGCCGACCGGTCGCACCCGCACCGCACCTGCACCGACCGCGACGCCGAGCCGGCTGCGGTTCGGCGTGGTGTCGTGCTCCAACTACCAGGCCGGCTTCTTCGCGTCGTACCGCCATCTCGCCGCGCGGCGCGACCTCGACGCGGTGCTGCACCTCGGCGACTACCTCTACGAGTACGGCCCGGGTGAGTACGGCTACGGCAACGCCAACACCGATGTGCGGCCGCACCAGCCGGCGCACGAGATCACCACACTGCGCGACTACCGGCAGCGGCACGCGCAGTACAAGACCGACCCCGACCTGCAGGCACTCCATGTCGCAGCGCCATGGATCGTCACCTGGGACGACCACGAGTCCGCCAACGACGCGTACGACAGCGGGGCCGAGAACCACACTCCGGGCGCCGAAGGAACGTGGCCCTCCCGCCGCGCGGCCGCCTACCGGGCGTACGACGAGTGGATGCCGGTGCGGCTCGGCGGGAGCGCTGCGCTGGGCGACGGCACGCAGATCTACCGCCGGCTGCGGTTCGGGCGGCTGGCCGAGCTGTCCATGCTCGACCTGCGGACCTACCGCTCGCAGCAGGTCGGCACCGATCTGGCCGCCGTCGACGACCCGGCGCGCACCCTCACCGGCGACCCGCAGCTGCGCTGGCTGAAGGAGTCGCTGGCCAGCGACGCCGCCCAGTGGAAGCTGGTCGGCAACCCGGTGATGATCGCGCCGCTGGTGTTCCCGCCGCTGCCGGCCGACCTGACCCGGTCTCTCACCGACGTGACCGGGCTCCTGCCGCCCGAGGGCGTGCCGTACAACGTCGACCAGTGGGACGGCTACACCGCCGACCGGCGCGAGATCCTGCGGCACCTCGCCGACCAGGGCATCACCGACTCGGTGTTCCTCACCGGCGACATCCACTCGGCGTGGGCCAGCGACCTGCCGCTCGACGCGGGGACGTACCCGCTGAGTCGCAGCGTCGGCACGGAGTTCGTGTGTACGTCGGTGACCAGCAACAACCTCGACGACATCGTGGGCGCGCCACCGAGGACCTCGTCGCTCGCGGTCGAGGCGGCGATCACGGCGACCAACCGGCACGTGCGCTACGTCGACTTCGACTCGCACGGCTACTCCGTCCTCGACGTCACACCGGCGCGCGTGCAGATGGACTACTACGTGGTCGGCGACCGGGCGTCGGCCGGCGCAGGCGCGCACTGGTCGACGTCGTGGGCGACGTCGGCGGGGTCCCAGCGGGTTCGGCCGGTCTCGGCGCCGTTGGCCTGATGGACCGTCGCTCGTTCCTGCGGGTGGCCGCGGCTGGGGGCGCCGTGGTGCTGTCCGGCGCGGCCGGAGCGGGGTGGGCGTCGGCCGCTCCGCGCACCCGGGTGTACGTGCTGGTGGTCGACGGCTGCCGGCCGGACGAGATCGCGCCGTTGCTGACGCCCCGGCTGGCTGCGCTGCGGACCGGCGGTCTGGACTTCCCGCGCGGCCGCGCGCTGCCGGTGACCGACACGATCCCGAACCACGTGATGATGATGACCGGCGTCCGGCCGGACCGGTCCGGCGTACCCGCGAACTCCGTCTACGACCCTGCCGAGCAGGTGGTGCGTGACCTGGACCGGCCCACCGACCTGGGCTTCCCGACTGTGCTGGAGCGACTGCACGCGCGTGGGCTGCGGACCGGGACCGTGCTGTCCAAGGAGTACCTGTACGGGATCTTCGGCACTCGGGCGACGTACCGCTGGGAGCCGTCCCCGATCGTGCCGGTCAGCGGGCACGCACCGGACGTGTTCACCATGGAGGCGGCGCTGGCGATGCTGCGCACCGCCGACCCGGACCTGATGTTCGTCAACCTTGGCGACTGCGACCGGGTAGGCCACGTCGACCTCACGGGTACGACGCTGGCGGTGGCCCGGCGCACCGCACTGATGTCGGCCGACCTGCAGGTGGGGAGGTTCGTCGGCGAGCTGACCACCAGCGGTCGCTGGGACAGCGCGGTCGTGCTGGTGCTCGCCGACCATTCGATGGACTGGTCGCTGCCGCACCGGGTGGTCAGCCTGACGCCGGTGCTGGAGGCTGACCGGACGCTGGCCGGACGGTTCGTCGCGGCGCAGAACGGCGGTGCCGACCTGCTCTACTGGACCGGGCCACCGGCCGGGCGAACGGCTGCGGTGGCACGGATGCGCGCCCTGGCTGCGGCGACCCCGGGTGTGCTGTCGGTGCGTGCGCCAGCCGATCTGCGGCTCGGCTCACGGGCCGGTGACCTGGTGGCGTACTGCGCGGCCGGCTGGCGGTTCAGCGAGCCGGCGGTGGTGTCGAACCCCATCCCGGGCAACCACGGTCACCCGGCGACCCGGCCGATCCCGTTCTTCATCTCGGGTGGCTCTCCCCGGGTGCCGCGGGCGGCCACGTCGAGCCGGCTCGCTCAGACCGTCGATGTGGCACCGACCGTGGGAGCGGTGCTCGGCCTGCCGGTGCCGAGCGGCGGCTACGACGGGGCCAGCCTGCTGTAGGTCTACGTCGTATGGCGGTGGCGCGCCGCTCGTCACACCCGGCGCAGGACCGCGACCACTTTGCCGAGGATGGTGGCGTCGGTGCCGTCGATCGGCTCGTAGGAGTCGTTGTGCGGGAGCAGCCAGACCTGGCCCCGCTTCTTCTGCAACGTCTTGACGGTCGCCTCGCCGTCGATCATGGCGGCCACGATCTCGCCGTTCTCGGCGGTCGGCTGCTGCCGGATCGTGACGAAGTCGCCGTCGCAGATCGCCGCGTCGATCATCGAGTCGCCCTTGACCTCGAGCAGGAACAGGGTGCCCTCGCCGACCAGCGACCTCGGCAGCGGCATGACCTCCTCGACCCGCTCGTCAGCGAGGATCGGGCCACCGGCGGCGATGCGGCCGACCACCGGGACGTAGGTCGCCTCGGGCCGGGCGTCGCCGATGCCGGTCTCGTCACCGTCGGCCAGGCTCACCGGGCCGGCGGTGCGGCCAGCGACAGCATCGGGGTGCAGGACCTCGAGGGCACGGGGCCGGTTGGCGTCGCGCCGGATGAACCCTTTGGCCTCGAGCATGTGCAGCTGGTGCGACACGCTGGAGGAGCTGGTGAGTCCGACCGCGTCGCCGATCTCGCGCATGCTCGGGGGATAGCCACGGGTCTCGACCGAGTGCCGGATGACGTCGAGCACACGCCGCTGACGGGGGGTCAGGCCGGAGCTGTCGGGCGGGCCGTCGGGCAGCTCTCGCACGGTCGCCTTGGCATCGGCTGCCTTCTTGCGCGGCATCGCAGTCACCCTTCGTTCGCGGGTCTGACCCGGGGCGGTCGCCGCAGGTCGGAGGAGTCGCTCGATGGGTTGACGGTAGTCCAGATCTCGGACAGTTTCAAACACCTGTTCGAGTTCTGTGGATGAGCGTGTCGCGCTCCTCGGGCTCGAACAAACTTTCGCGCGGAGGCGTGACTTTGTCGGCGCGATGGGGTACAACTCAAACATGCGTTCGATCGAACAGTCATTCGAGGCTCCGCTGTCCCGCGGCGGCTCGGGACTGTCGGTGGTCCCGGCTAGAACTACTCGTGCACCCGAGCTCGACCCCTTCCATCCGGAGGTAGCGACGATGAGCAGCATGGCGATCACGCGGTCGACTACCCGCAGCGAGGCGCGGCCGGCGAGCGGCGACCTGCGGCTGACCCGTCGTGGTCGACTGGTCGTCTTCGCGACGCTGCTCGCGGCGGTGTGCGCGGCGCTGGTGACAGTTGCGGGCACCGCGATCGGCAGCGGCGAGGCCGGGCGACCCGTCCCGACGAGGACGGTCGTCGTGCACTCCGGTGACACGCTGTGGGAGATCGCTCAGGACGTCGCACCGGGAGAGGACCCGCGCGAGGTGATCGCGGAGATCCAGGACCTCAACACGATCGAGGGTGGCATCCGCTCCGGCGACGAGCTGGCGGTCCCCACCGACTGGTGAGTCGTCCGGCCGGAGTCAGGTCGGCGAGCGGGAGCCGTTGGACGGGTCAGCCGGGCCGGTGACCGTCGCGGAGCGACTGAGACGTACGCACGCCAGGGCGTCGGTAACCCTCAGTTGCCTCGGGTCGCCGAAGAAGTTGGGTGGGGTCGCGTTTTCGAGATGGACGAAGTCGGGCCCGATCAGGCGGCGAGGACCCCGAGATCGTCCATGTCGCGCACCCGCTCGCCCCCTTGCGCGGCCGAACTCGTACAACGGCAGGCAAAGCATGACGCATTTGTCATGCCTCCCCGGCCGTTATCCGGCCTAGCGGCACCGCACCTGTCCGAGGGCGGACCGACCCCGCTGCGGCGCGGAGCGAGTCGACACGGGGGAGTCGCGCTCGCCGGCGGCATGCGGGGCCGGTCCTTGGGTACCCCGCCACAGGGCGCGGAGTGTTTCGACGGTAGATCGAACTCGCTGCGCGCGGGCCGAAACGGCGGAACAGCCTGCGAAACGGATGAGACAGGTGTGACAACTGGGATCCGACACGCCCGGTCAGGATGTCCGATATGGCCGCTGACCTGCGGAAACGCAGATCGGACCAAATTGTCGCCGAGGTCGCTTGCGCCCAACGGGCGGCCGACGTAGCGTAACCCCTAGATCTAGTAGTTACACCGCTGTGGTTTTCCACATCTGGGGGCTCACTACGCACAGCGTAGGCCGAGTTCTCCCCAGGAAGTCCACAGGTTCGTCCCCAGATCCGGGGTCCAGAACTGTCGGTGGCGGCCGCTAGACAAGAGACGTAGCCGATCGACCCGGATGAAGGGGTGAGCGCCATGCATTGTCCGTTCTGCCGCCACACCGACACCCGGGTGATCGACAGCCGCGTGGCCGACGACGGGGGAGCGATCCGCCGGCGTCGCCTGTGCAACGACTGCGACAAGCGGTTCTCCACGGTCGAGCAGATGCAGCTGGTCGTGCTGAAGCGGTCCGGCGCGACCGAGCCGTTCGAGCGGGGCAAGGCGATCGGCGGGGTCCGCAAGGCATGCAAGGGCCGACCGGTGGGTGACGACGACCTGGCCCGGCTCGGTCAGCGGGTCGAGGACTCGCTGCGTTGCAGCGGGTGGGCCGAAGTGCCCGCCCACGAGGTGGGTCTGGCGATCTTGGGCCCCCTTCGTGAGCTCGACGAGGTGGCATACCTCCGGTTCGCCAGCGTCTACCGCAGCTTCAGCTCCGCCGACGACTTCGAGACCGAGATCGCCATGCTGCGCGCCGAGCGCGGCGTCGTACCCGATGCGCGGGAAGGACAACGCGCCACCTGAGCCGCCCGCCCGGCGCGTGGAGGGGAAGCCTCGCGCCGGGCGGGCGTACCACCTGGACGGACATCACGTAAGACACAGCAGGACCAGCAGAGCAGCACCACGCAGATCAGCCGACGACGAGACAAATCAGGGAGACGGTCGTATGACGGAGACGGTGAGCGGACCCACGCGCTCCACCAAGCGGGGGTCCGCCAAGGGACTCAAAATCCAGCGGATCTACACCTCCGATGGAGTCCACCCGTACGACGAGGTGACGTGGGATCGTCGCGACGTCGTCCAGCAGAACTGGAAGACCGGCGAGACGGTCTTCGAGCAGCGGGGGGTCGAGTTCCCCGACTTCTGGAGTGTCAACGCCTCCACCATCGTCACCACGAAGTACTTCCGCGGCGCGGTCGGCTCCGACAGCCGTGAGTGGAGCCTCAAGCAGCTCCTCGACCGGGTCGTCAAGACCTACCGCAAGTCCGGTGAGGACAACGGCTACTTCGCCAGCCCGGCCGACGCCGAGGTGTTCGAGCACGAGCTGACCTGGATGCTGCTGCACCAGCACTTCAGCTTCAACTCGCCGGTCTGGTTCAACGTCGGCACCAGCTCGCCGCAGCAAGTCAGCGCGTGCCAGCCCTATGACGCCTTGGTCAGCACACCGGACGGCCTGATCCCGATCGGCAAGCTGGTTGAGGACAACGCCGTGGGCACCAAGGTGTATGACGCCCACGGGCTGACTCGCGTCGTCGCGACCAAGGCCAACGGCGTTAAGGATGTTCTCCGCATCCACACGAAGGCGGGTTACGCCCTGGACGTCACGGCCGACCATCTTGTGTGGAAGAGCACCGGGCAGGGTACTGGCGCTTTTGTTGCGGCTGGCAGTCTGCGTGTCGATGACCAGCTCGAATGGCACCGCCGTGATGCACACGGCGAAGGCGAGATTAGTTCCCGAGAGGTTGCGGAGGCTGCGCTCGCTGGCTGGCTGCAGTCCGACGGTTTCGTAGGCCAGTACGAAGGCACCAACAAGTCGCTGACCATCGAAGCCATGACGGTGACTCCTGCGGAGCTTACGTGGGTCAACAATGCCATCGGCACAGTGTTACCCGGCGTTCACAGTCACGAGCGCACCGTGGTCACACAGGACACCGATCTGGACTGCCGCCGTACCCGCCTGTACGGCAACGTTCTCGACGAGTTCGTGACGAAGTGGAACCTTCGTCCGCGAGGCGTCGACATGGAGGTGCCCGTGCAGCTCTTCACGGCACCACTGCCGGTCGTCGCCGCGTACCTCCGCAGCATCTTCCAGGCCGAGGGCTTCGTGTCGACGCGAGAGCGTTCGACCGTCGTCGAGGTCGACATGGTAGGCGAGCAGCACATCCGCGGTATGCAGTCGCTCTTGCTTCGGTTCGGCATCTTTGCGCGCGTGGGATTCAAGAACGACACGCGCGATGACCGTAAGGGCTGCTGGACCCTTCGGATCCAGAACGCAGGCGACCGACGTGCGTTCGCTGACGCAATCGGCTTCATCGACCCGCGCAAGGCGGACAAGCTCGAGGCGAGCTTCGACATGCCTGGGCGTGGCGCGCTTCCGGTCAAGCGACTGGAGATCGCACGCATCGAGCACATCGGTGCTATGGAGGTCTATGACATTCAGACCGAGAGCGGTGAGTACCTCTCCGGCAACCTCCGGGTGCACAACTGCTTCATCCTGGCGGTCGACGACTCGATGGACTCGATCCTCAACTGGTACAAGGAAGAGGGCCTGATCTTCAAGGGCGGTTCGGGCGCCGGCCTCAACCTGTCCCGCATCCGCTCGAGCAAGGAGCTGCTCAAGTCGAGCGGGGGTACGGCGAGCGGACCGGTGTCGTTCATGCGCGGTGCGGACGCGAGCGCTGGCACCATCAAGTCGGGCGGCGCGACGCGGCGGGCGGCGAAGATGGTCGTGCTCGACGTCGACCACCCCGACATCGAGGAGTTCGTGCAGACCAAGGCGCGCGAGGAGGACAAGATCCGGGTGCTGCGCGACGCCGGGTTCGACATGGACCTGGGTGGCGTCGACATCACATCGGTGCAGTACCAGAACGCCAACAACTCGGTGCGTGTCACCGACGAGTTCATGCGGTCGATCGAGGAAGGCACGTCGTTCGGCCTGCGCGCCCGTACGACCGGTGAGGTGATCGAGGAGGTCGACGCCAAGGGGTTGTTCGACAAGATCGCCAAGGCTGCTTGGGAATGCGCCGACCCGGGCATCCAGTACGACGACACCATCAACGACTGGCACACGACTCCGGAGTCCGGCCGGATCACGGCGTCCAACCCGTGCAGTGAGTACCTTCACCTCGACAACTCGAGCTGCAACCTGGCATCGCTCAACCTGCTGAAGTACCTGTCGGACGACGGCTCGTTCGACACCAAGAAGTTCGCCCAGTCGGTCGAGCTGGTCATCACCGCGATGGACATCTCGATCTGCTTCGCCGACTTCCCGACCGAGGCGATCGGTGACACGACGCGGGCGTACCGTCAGCTCGGCATCGGCTACGCCAACCTCGGCGCGCTGCTGATGGCTTGCGGCCTCGGGTACGACTCCGACGGCGGCCGTGCCCTCGCCGCGTCGATCACGTCGCTGATGACCGGCACGTCGTACAAACGCTCCGCCGAGCTGGCCGGCGTCGTCGGCCCGTACGACGGCTTCGCCCGCAATGCAGAAGCGCACGCACGGGTGATGCGCAAGCACCAGGCCGCCAACGACACGATCCGCACCTTGCACCCGATCGACCGTGCGGTCCAGAAGGAAGCGACCGCCGCGTGGGACGCCGTGGTCAAGATCGGCGCCAAGCACGGCTGGCGCAACGCGCAGGCCAGTGTTCTCGCGCCGACCGGCACCATCGGCTTCATGATGGACTGCGACACCACCGGGATCGAGCCCGACTTCTCGCTGGTGAAATTCAAGAAGCTGGTCGGCGGCGGGTCGATGCAGATCGTCAACCAGACGGTGCCGGCGGCGCTGACCAAGCTGGGCTACCAGGGCGAGCAGATCGAGGCGATCGTCGAGTACATCGCCGAGCACGGTCACGTCGTCGACGCACCCGGGCTGCGTACCGAGCACTACGACGTGTTCGACTGCGCGATGGGAGAGCGGGCGATCAAGCCGATGGGCCACGTGCGGATGATGGCCGCGGCCCAGCCGTTCCTGTCCGGCGCAATCTCGAAGACTGTCAACCTGCCGGAGTCGGCGACGGTGGAGGAGATTGAGGACGTCTACCTGCAGGGCTGGAAGCTCGGCCTGAAGGCGCTGGCCGTCTACCGCGACAACTGCAAGGTGGGCCAGCCGCTGGCCGACGCCAAGGCGAAGAAGGCGGTTGCTGCCGAGCCCGAACCGGTGGTGATCGAGCGGCCGGTGCGCAAGCGGCTGCCGAAGTCGCGTCCGTCGCGGACGACTTCGTTCACCGTCGGCGGGGCCGAGGGCTACATGACCGCCGGGTCCTACCCGGACGACGGTCTGGGCGAGGTGTTCCTCAAGCTGGGCAAGCAGGGCTCGACGCTGGCCGGCGTGATGGACGCGTTCTCGATGGCCATCTCGATCTCGCTGCAGTACGGCGTGCCGCTCGAGACGTACGTGCAGAAGTTCACCAACATGAAGTTCGAGCCGGCCGGGCTGACCGACGACCCGGACGTGCGGATGAGCCAGTCGATCATGGACTACATCTTCCGCCGCTTGGCGCTGGACCACCTGCCGTTCGAGACCCGGGCCGGGCTCGGCATCTACTCCGCCGAGGAGCGCCAGCGCCAGCTCGAGACCGGCTCGTACGAGACGCTCGAGTCGGACGAGATCTCGGAGGCCGAGTCGCTGAAGTCGACGTCACCGGCTGCCGACGACCCGTCGGTCGACGCTGCCGCCGCGAAGCCGGCTCCGCGCGAGGCCCACACCTCCGCGGAGCTGCTCGAGGTGATCACCGGATCCGGTGTCGACGCGCCGCTCTGCTTCACCTGCGGCACCAAGATGCGGCCCGCCGGCAGCTGCTTCGTCTGCGAAGGCTGCGGCTCCACCAGCGGCTGCAGCTGACCTAGCCCGGTCGATCGCTGGCCCGCTTCCCGCTGGGGAGCGGGCCAGCGATCGCGTGGTGAGGGCGGAGGGTGTGCCTTCGACGTGTCGCTCGGGTCAGCTCGCCCTGAAGAGGTCGAAGCGAGTCTCCAGTCGTGTCGGGTCCGGCCGCTCCTGCTTTCGTCTCGGCAAGACGATCGTGCGGCCGTGCATGTCCTGAAGGCCGTGCTTCAGCATCGGCCCGTCAACCTCGTCGAGCAGGCGTTGGTTGATCTGGACGACGTAGTCGGGTCGGACGCCAAGGAAGTTGCGGTCGTACGCCGCGTGGTGGATCTTGCAGAGGCTCAAGCCGTTGCTGACGACCGGAGCGCCGTCATCGTCCGCGTCACTGATGATGTGAGCGGCGTCGAGCAGCTCCCCGTGTCGGAGTGAGCAGACTGCACATTGGGTCTCGTAGGCTCTGATGACCTGACCGCGGAACATCGGCTGGTGCAGCCGCTGCTTGGTCAGTCGTTCCGCGTACCGCTTCTCCGCCTCCGAAGGCTGCAGCGGGTTCGCCAGGAATCGCAGCGCCTCGTGGACCGCGATGACGAACTGGCGCGCCGGTCCGTCGTCGGCGACGACGTAGACCGGGAAGATCGGCACGTAGAAGCCCGGCTCGAACTTGCGCAGCAAGATGAGGGGCAACTGCAGTTCCCCGGCACGTCGGAGCTTGATGTTGTCACCGGCCGTAGACCCAGCCCGGTAGTGGTAACGGAAGAGACCGCCCTCAACCTCGTGATCATCGTAGGGACCATCCGGCGAGCTCACGATCGACAGCGTCGCCGCGAGGTCGCTGGGATTCCAGATCCCTTTGGTGGTGTCGATGAGCCGGCGTCGTCCGGTGCCGAGGTCGAAGTCGCTGAGCTCGGCTCGGGTGACGAAACCGCCACTGACGGCGGTGCGCGCAGCGAGGTGATCCATGATCACCTGGCGGAGCGCGAGCTCGACCGCCGAGTCGGTTGACACGCTACGAGCTTGTCACGAACGAAGGACCGTGGAGTTGCGTATACACGATCCGGCACGAACTCGATCAGCTGGCGGCACGGATGTCGATGTGCACGAAGTCGTCACCCTTGAACAGCAGCGCCTCGCCGGCACTGCTCGCGGGCGCGTAGGAGATGCAGTCCCAAGCTCAGCTTCGCGGCGATGACCGCTGCCAGCAGCGCAGAGGTGTCGTCAATCGGGTCGGCAGGCCGCGATCGTCATACAGGTGGCCGGTCACCATCCGGGCGCGGTCCTTGGGGGAAAGCCGCCGCTCGAAGTCATCGGCGATGGCGAGTGCACGCTCCCGGGCATCGAGGTTGGCCAGCAGCCGAGTCAGGGCGTGCTCGATCGCGGCGGTCCGGGACGTGCCCAGCTGTCGCGCCGCTTCGCGGGCAAGCCGGAGAACGCGCTCGTTCTTGATGGTGAGGCTCACGGGTCCACCTTCACGCGGACGGCGTGCAGGCCGCACCGATCGGTCCACGCGAACAGGTCACCGATCTGCACACCGAACTCCTCGACGGGTACGACGGCAGGCGTACGAGACGACCGTCGACGCGGCAGGGCCGGTGCACCGTAGTCCAACGTCGACCGGTGAAGCTGCTGATCTCCCGGAAGCCGTACGACTCCTCGCACCAGCCGACAGCGTCGCCAGGCACCGCCGTCAGTGATCCGTCGTCGAAGTCGATGGCGAGGTGCCGAATCGGAGTAGGGCGACGGCCGGCAGTTCTTCCGTCGGGCAAGGTGACCCAATCCTGGTCGGCGTGCACCCTGCCCTTCACCACCCCGACCAGCTGGGACCCGTGCTCGTACAGCCCAGGGCCAAGCGGCCGGCCCACGTCGTGGGCACGTACCAAGAGTCGGCCGGTGCGCGGGTTCAGCTGCCACAACGCACTACGCCCGTCATCGGTCGCACCCGTGACACACCAGAGCCTGCGAGTGTGCTCGCACCGGTCGAGCTGGCTGGTGAAGGCCAGCCGTCGAGATCGCCAGACCACGCGGCGGCGGCCTACGTCATCGGCGCTCAGCCGTAGCAGAGGGCGAGCCCAACGAGCAGGACCAGGACATGTCGCGACATCACCCCAGCCTGCACGCCGAAGGCCGGCCCGAAGCGGTTATCCACAGGCCAATCCGGCGCTCACCACGGCACTGCCGAGCAGTTGTCTGCACCTGCTCTTATGCTCGAGGAGTCCGCGACGACCACGCGCGGGGGAGCGCCCGATGGAAGCCGGAGAGTCCGCTCGGCAGACTGCCGAAGGCAAGCAACGGCACTCGCGTGTGCTGCTGTCGGCCGCGATCGAGGAGGCGCGCAGTGCGCGGCGGTACGAGCGCGGTGATGCGGCCGAGGAGCGGACGGCGGCGTTGTTGGCCGAGCTCACCGAGTACGGCTTCCGGGTCCTCCACGACCGCCACTGGCCGGGCACGCAGCGCGCCAACATCGACCACGTCGTCGCCGGGCCGAGCGGCGTGTTCGTCGTCGACACCAAGCACTGGGCCGCCGACGTCACGGTCAGCCAGGGCCGGCTGATCCGCGGCCAGGTCGAGTGCGACGACGAGGTCGCCAAGGTCCGCGACCAGGCTGGCGCCGTCCGCGACGTGCTGGTCGAGACCGGCCTGTCGCCGACCATGGTCGTGCCGGTCATCGGGCTCCATGGCAAGCCGACTCCGAAGGTCCTGCTGGACGGCACCTGGGTGGTCGGCACCGAGCTGCTCCCGCGGGAGATCTTGCGGGACAAGCGTGCGCTGACGCCGGCCCAGGTCGACCAGGTCGTTGCCGCGTTGGAGCGCGGTCTGTCCGCGGCAGCGGAGCCCCAGCCGACGCACCCGTCGGAGGTGGAGGCGAAGCACCGCGCCGTGCCGGAGGACACCTTGTTCTCCGTCGACGACCTCGACCAGGACGCGCTCGCCGCCGCCCTGAAGAAGCCGCTCGCCGACTGGATGGTCTTCCTGCATCCGTCTCAGGCGCGCTATGCCCGCCGCGACCTCAACGGCGCCGGCCGGATCACCGGACCGGCCGGCACCGGGAAGACCGTCGTCGCCTTGCACCGGCTCGCCCAGCTGGCGGAGACCGGGTCGCAGCGACTGCTGTACGTCACGTTCGTTCGGACCATTCCGCTCGTACTGAGCCACGCGTACCGCCGGATGTCGCCGCACACAGCCGACCGAGTGGAGTTCGCGAGCCTGCACGCCTGGGCCGCCCGGCTGTTGCGTGGTCGTGGCCTGCCGCACCAGGTCGAGACGCAGCGCTGCGCCAACGCTTTCAGTCTCGCCTTCGCCCGGTGGGAGCAACGCGAGTCGATGTCGGTGACCGCGCCGTACAGCTACTGGAAGGAGGAGGTCGACAACGTCCTCCGCGGTCGCGCGTTGACCAACCTCGACGACTACC
>JBOHDE010000071.1:0-17155 GCA_050699035.1 Nocardioidaceae bacterium
GGCCACATCGCGACGTACCAGAGCGCGGCGAGCCTGTACGAGGTCGGGTTCAACCACTTCTTCCGCGGCAAGGAGCACCTCGGCGGCGGCGACCAGGTCTTCATCCAGGGACACGCCTCGCCGGGCATCTACGCCCGGGCGTTCCTCGAGGGCCGGCTGACCGAGGACCAGCTCGGCGCGTTCCGCCAGGAGGTCTCGCGCGGGGTCGGCGCCGGCCTCTCGTCGTACCCACACCCGCGGCTGATGCCGAACTTCTGGGAGTTCCCGACCGTGTCGATGGGGCTCACCGGCATCAACTCGATCTACCAGGCCCGGTTCAACCGCTACCTGCAGAACCGCGGCATCAAGGACACCAGCCAGCAGCGGGTGTGGGCGTTCCTCGGTGACGGCGAGATGGGTGAGCCCGAGTCGCTCGGCGCGATCGGCCTGGCGGCACGTGAGGAGCTCGACAACCTGACCTTCGTGATCAACTGCAACCTGCAGCAGCTCGACGGACCGGTCCGCGGCAACGGCAAGGTCATCCAGGAGCTCGAGTCGTTCTTCCGCGGTGCCGGTTGGAACGTCATCAAGGTCGTCTGGGGCCGCGAGTGGGACGGCCTGCTGGCGCAGGACCACGACGGTGTGCTGGTCAACAAGATGAACGCCACGCCCGACGGCCAGTTCCAGACGTACACGGTCGAGAGCGGCGACTACATCCGCGAGAACTTCTTCGGCAGCGACGCCCGGCTGCGTGCGATGGTCGAGGGGCTCAGCGACGAGGCACTGGAGAAGCTGCCGCGCGGCGGCCACGACTACCGCAAGGTCTACGCCGCGTTCAAGGCCGCCACCGAGCAAGTCGGGCAGCCGACGGTGATCTTGGCCAAGACGATCAAGGGCTGGACCATCGACGCGCTGGAGGGTCGCAACGCCACCCACCAGATGAAGAAGCTCACCAAGGACGACCTCAAGACGTTCCGCGACCGGCTGCTGCTGCCGATCAGCGACGAGCAGATCGACGAGTCCGACGTCGCGCCGTTCTACCACCCCGGCAAGGGCGACCACGAGATCCAGTACATGATGGAGCGACGCCGCCAGCTCGGCGGCTCGATCCCGAAGCGCGAGGTCAAGGCGACACCGCTGAAGCTTCCCGGCGACCCGGTCTACGCCGAGCTGAAGAAGGGCTCCGGCAAGCAGGCGGTCGCCACCACGATGGCGCTGGTACGGCTGATGCGCGACCTGATGAAGGACCCCGAGATTGGTCATCGGATCGTGCCGATCGCGCCCGACGAGTACCGCACGTTCGGGATGGACTCGATGTTCCCGACGGCGAAGGTCTACTCACCGCACGGTCAGACGTACGACTCGGTCGACCGCAAGCTGCTGCTCGCCTACAAGGAGTCCGCGCAGGGCCAGATGCTGCACGAGGGCATCAGCGAAGCGGGTGCGATGGGGTCGGCGATCGCGGCCGGCACGTCGTACGCCACCCACGACGAGCCGATGATCCCGTTCTACATCTTCTACTCGATGTTCGGCTTCCAGCGCACCGGTGACTCGATCTGGGCGATGGCCGACCAGCTCGCGCAGGGCTTCCTGGTCGGTGCCACGGCAGGGCGTACGACGCTGACCGGCGAGGGACTCCAGCATGCCGACGGACACTCGCCGCTGCTCGCCGCCACCAACCCGGCGATCGTGCACTACGACCCGGCCTGGGCGTTCGAGCTGAGCCACATCGTCCAGGACGGTCTGCGCCGCATGTACGGCAGCACCGCGGAGCACCCGGACGGCGAGAAGGTCATCTACTACCTGACCGTCTACAACGAGCCGCTGGTCCAGCCGGTGGAGCCAGAGGCGCTCGACGTGGAGGGCCTGCTGAAGGGGATGTACCGGTTCCGGCAGCAGCCGCATGCCGAGGGCGACGGAGCCCCGCGGATCCAGCTGCTGGCGTCCGGTGTCGCCCTCCCGTGGGCGCTGAAGGCACAGCAGATCCTGGCCGACGAGTGGGCCGTCGCCGCCGACGTGTGGTCGGTGACGTCGTGGAACGAGCTGGCTCGCGACGCCGTCGAGGTCGACCGGTGGAACCTGCTGCACCCGGGCGAGACGCCGCGCACCCCGTACGTCACCGACACGCTGACCGACGTCGCCGGCCCGGTGCTCGCGGTCACGGACTACATGCGCGCCGTGCCCGACCAGATCGCTCAGTGGGTGCCCGGTGACTGGCACTCGCTCGGCACCGACGGCTTCGGCTTCGCCGACACGCGGCCGGCGGCCCGACGCTTCTTCCATGTCGACGCGGAGTCGACCGTGGTCGGGGCGCTGCAGGCGCTGGCGGCCCGGGGCGAGATGAAGCCGGAGTCGGTCAAGGAGGCGTTCGAGCGCTACCGGATCGACGACCCGACGGCCGTCGCCGACGTCGCGCAGGAGGGCGGCGACGCCTGACCCGACACGTCCTCGGGACATGCGACCCGACATATCCGGCTGGCGAGTGATACCGCTTGATACCATCACGTCATGGCGATGACGCTCAGACTTGACGAGACCGACGACCGTTTGTTGAGCGACCGAGCTCGTAGTGAGAAGCGGAGCAAGCAGGAGATCGCTCGCGAAGCCATCCACACCTACCTCACCGACGATGCCCGCCGGATCGAAGACCTCGAGGACGCGATGGCCATCGCCCGGTATGAGCTCCGCAAGCAGCTCGGCGAGGTCAAGTACATCTCCCACGCCGAGGCTCGCGCGGCGCTCGGACTCGACCAGCGGTGACCTACACGGTCGTGTGGGTCGACGAGGCGTTCGGCGCGGCCCAGACCTACATGACCGACGACCCTGATGGTCTTGCGCAGGTCTTCGATGCCGTGGACCTGCTGGCCGATGAGCCGAGGCCGGCGGGAGCGTTCGCGTGGGGCGTCGACCGGTTCCGGATCCACATCGGCCGATATCGCGTCATGTACGAGGTCACGGACACGACGGTGACCGTCGAGGTGATGCACCTCGGTCGCACCGGCTGACCAGCGACGCCGCATGGACGATCGTTACTCGGCGGCCCAGGCCACCAGGTCGTCGGCGCCGAGCGTGTTCACGATCCGCGCCGGCTCGATCCCCAGCGCCTGCGCGCGTGCGCAGCCGTGGTCGAGGAAGTCCAGCTGCCCCGGCGCGTGCGCGTCGGTGTCGATCGAGAACCGGCAGCCGGTCTCGTACGCCAGCGTCAGCAGCCGGGTCGGTGGGTCACGGCGCTCCGGCCGCGAGTTGATCTCGACCGCGACGTCGAACTGGCGACACGCCTCGAACACCACCTCGGCGTCGAACTGCGACGCCGGCCGGGTCCCCCGCCCGCCCATCACCAGGCGTCCGGTGCAGTGCCCGAGGACGTCGACGTGGGGGTTGGCGATCGCGGTGACCATCCGCCGAGTCATCGTCTCGCTGTCGGCCCGCAGCTTGGAGTGCACGCTCGCGACCACGACGTCGAGCTGGTCGAGCAGCTCCTTGTCCTGGTCGAGCGACCCGTCCTCGTTGATGTCGACCTCGATGCCGGTGAGGATGCGAAACGGCGCCAGCTCGGCGTTGAGCCGCTTCACCACCTCGAGCTGCGACCGCAGCCGCGCCGCGGTCAGGCCGTTCGCCACCGTGAGCCGCGGCGAGTGGTCGGTCAGCACCATGTAGTCGTGGCCCACACCGATGGCGGCCTCGGCCATCTCGTCGATCGGGCTCCCGCCGTCGGACCAGTCCGAGTGCATGTGCAGGTCACCGCGCAACGTCGACCTCAGCTGCTCGCCGCCCTCGACGAGAGGTACGACGGCGCGCTCCTCGAGCTCGGCCAGGTAGAGGGGTGTGCGCCCCGCCGCCGCCTCGGACGCCACGGCCGCGGTCTTCGGACCGACGTCGGGCAGCTCGGTGAGCGTACCGGCCTCGGCGCGTGACATCACCTCGGCCGGGTCCAGGTCGGCCAACCGCCATGCCGCCTTGCGAAAAGCTCGCACCCGATGTGTTTCGGCGAGCTCTCGCTCGAGCAGGTAGGCGACGCGCTTCAGCGCACTGACCGAGTCCATCTGCCCGACGCTACGCCTTCACTTCGACATTCCGGCGACCAGGCCGTTGACCACGTGCCGGGTCAGCAGCAGGAACACGACCACCAGCGGCAGGGTGGTGATGACCAGGCCGGCGAACACCGCACCCCAGTCGGTCTGGTACTGCCCGAAGAAGAACGTCAGACCGACCGGCAGGGTGTACTTCTCCGTGGTCCGCAACAGGATCAACGGGAAGAAGAAGTCGTTCCACAGCTGCACGAACTGGAACAGCGCCACGGTTGCCAACGCCGGCTTCACCAACGGCAGCATCACCAGCGCGAAGATCCGGAACTCCCCCGCACCGTCGATCCGGGCGGCGTCCTCCAGCTCGCGCGGAAGACCACGGAAGAACGCCGTGAGGATGAAGATGCTGAACGGCACGCCGCTGGCGGCGTACACGAGGGCGACGCCGATGCGGGAGTCGATCAGCCCCATCGACCCGAGCAGGTAGAAGATCGGCACCGCGGCCAGCCGGATCGGCAGCGTCAGCCCGGCGATGAAGTACGCCGTGAATACGCCGTGGCCACGGAACGTGTAGCGCCCCAACGGGTACGCCGCCATCGCGGACACCGCGGTGCCGACGAACACCGCCGACACCACGACCAGCACGGAGTTCGCGAAGTAGGTGCCGAACTGCGCCTCCTGCCACGCCTCGACGTAGTTGCCGAAGTACGCGCCTGTCGGCAGGCCCAACGGGTCGTTGAAGATCTCCGCGCCAGGGCGGAACGAGTTGACCACCATGAAGATCAGCGGACCGACCGCCACCAGCGCGTAGCCCCAGAGCAGCAGGTGGACCAGGACGACCTTGCTCTGCTGCGAGCCGGCCGGCCCGCGGCGCGTCACCGGGTGCGAGGTGACCGGCGGCTTGTCGAGGACGTCGAGGCTCACGTCAGCTCCCGCTCACGCTTGCGCAGGTAGCGGTTGGCGACGACGGCGATGCCGAAGATGAACACGAACATGAGGACGGCCAGCGCCGACGACCGGCCGATCGCGTTGAGCCCGCCCTCGAAGGCGGTGCGGTAGAACAGCAGGCCGAGTACGTCGGTCGAGAACGCCGGGTTGCCCTGCGAACCGCCGACCGCGTACACCAGCGAGAACTCGTTGAAGTTGCCGATGAACGTCAGCACGGTCACCGTCCCGATGGCCGGCGTCAGCAGCGGCAGCGTGACAAACCGGAACGCCCGCCAGCCAGTGGCCCCGTCGACCCGCGCCGCGTCGTCGTACTCGTCGGGGATGCCGGCCAGCGCGGCACCGAACAGGAGCATCGGGAAGCCAACCCACTGCCAGGCGTTGATCAAGATCACCACCGGCAGCGCGGTGTCCGGGTCACCGAGCCAAGGCCGGACCAAGAAGTCGAGGCCGATGTTCTCGAACAGCACGTTCAGCGCGCCGAACTGCGGACGCAGCAGCAGCAGCCACAGGTACCCCACCACGATCGGGCTGACCATGTACGGCAGCGTGTACAGCGTCTGGAACAGCCGCTTGCCGAACCGCCGGCGGTGCAACAGCATCGCGAACAGCAGCCCCAGCGTGTTCTGCACCGCCATCGTTCCGATGAAGAACAGGCAGTTGTGCCAGAACGCCACAATCAGCTGCTCGTCGTACGGGAACACCGTGAACAGCGCGGTGAAGTTGTCCAGCCCGAGGAAGCCCTGGCGGGCCGTCCCCGTCCACTCGAACAGGCTGTACTGCAGGGCCGAGAACAACGGGTACACGATGAACACCGTGTACAGCGCGAGCGCCGGCAGCAGGAACACCGCCAGCACCCGGGCGGAGGGCCCCCCGTTACCCCCCGCCGGGCGGCCTCTCACCCCGCGGGCTCGAACCACTGCGCGACGCCCTTCTGCAGGTCGGCTGCCGCGGCCTTCGCATCCTTGTCACCGAGCAGCATCGACTGCAGACCGGCGCCGAGGAGGTCGGTGCCGCCGGGCTCGCCGTACCGGAAGTTGACGAGCAGCAGGTACGCCGCCGGGTTCTCTCCGTACAGCTCGACCATCTCGTTCAGCAGCGGGTCGCTCGGCGCGACACCCTCCACCGGGTTGATCTGCTTGAGCTCGTCGGACAGCAGTTGACCGAAGTCCTTGGTGGCGATCCACTCGACCAGCTTGGTGGCCGCCTCCTTGTTGTCGGACTTGGCGTTGACGCCGTACGACGCGTCGACCCAGCCCGGTGTGAGGGAGTGGTCGACGAGTGAGTCCGGCGGCGGGGGTACGGGGAAGACGCCCATCTCCAGGTCGGGGTTCTGCTGCTGGAAGAAGGCCAGCTCGAACGACCCGCCAGGGAACATCGCCGCCTTGCCGCTGGTGAACAGCGTCTGCGACGTGGTGTAGTCGACGCCCGCGACGTCCTTGGGGAAGTACGGCTCCAGCTCCTTCACCACGTCGAGCGAGGCGACGTAGTCGGGGTCGGTGAAGTCTTTGTCCCCCGCCAGCACAGCCTCCTCGAACTCGGGTCCGCCGTAGCGTGGCGCCGCGAACAGGTCGTGCACGATCGGCAGCATCCAGGTGTCCTTGCCGGTCGTCGCGAACGGCGTGACACCCGCGCTCTTGAGCGTCTTGGCGGCGTCGACCAGCTCCTGCCACGACGTCGGCTCCTCGATGCCGTTGTCATCGAAGATCGTCTTGTTGTAATAAACGGCCATCACCTGCGTGGCGAACGGCACACCGTAGAGCTTGTCGTCGCTCTGACAGCGCGCACCGGCCAGCACCTCGTCGCCGATCGCCGAGACGTCGACGTCATCGAGCGCCAGCAGCCGGTCGGCCTCGCAGAGCGGCTGGAGCCCGCCGTACGCACGCAACGCGGCGACGTCCGGTCCCTTCTCCTCGGTCAGACCGGTCGCCAAGATGGTGTTGTACTCGGTGTTGGTGAAGGCCTTGAACTCCACCGTGATGCCGTCGTTCTCCTTCTCGAACGCGTCGAAGATCTTGTTGTACTCGTCGACGTCCTCGGTCCGCCACGACCACACCTGCAACGTGGTGCTCTCACCTCCCCCGCTGTCGTCGGAGTCCGAGGTCGATGGGGCGCAGGCGACCAGCCCAGCGGGGAGCAGGGCGGCGGCGGCGAGGGCTTTCCAGGAACGCATCATGAGTCCTTTCGGGGGTTCCCGTCGGTGGAGCCTTCGAGCAGGTGCAGAGCAGCACGTACGACCCCGTCGGCCGCATCCAGGGCACGGCGGGCGCGGTCGCCGTCGACCTCGGCGAGCAGCCGCACCAGGGCCACCCGCAGGTCGTCGTCGGAGTCGGCGAGAGTACGGGCGCAGGTCTCGAAGTCGCGGCCGGTCGCCTCGACCAGGATCGTGACCATCCGCCCATTGAGCTTGGCGTTCTTCGCCACCACGCTGGTCATCAGGTTGGAGTAGGTGCGACCGAGCCGCACCATCACCGCGGTGGAGAAGGCGTTCAGCACCAGCTTCTGGGCGGTGCCGGCCTTCATCCTGGTCGAGCCGGCGAGCACCTCGGGGCCGGTGTCGGCGCACACGTGCACGTCGGCGAGGGCCGCGATCCGGGCGCGCGGGTTGGCGCTCACGAGTACGGTCGCGGCGCCCACGTCACGGGCCTGGCCGAGGGCACCGGCGACGTACGGCGTACGGCCGCTCGCGGTGAGGCCGACCGCGAGGTCGCCGGCACCAAGGACCGACGCCGCGGCGCGGCCCGAGTCGGCATCGTCCTCGACGTCCTCGAGGGCGGCATCCAGGGCGCCCGCGCCCCCGGCGTGATGGGCGACGACCCAGCCGGGCTCGAGCGCGAACGTGGGGCCGAGCTCCGCGGCGTCCATGGTGGCGATCCGGCCGGACGTCCCAGCACCGAAGTAGTGCACGGACCCGCCAGTCCGCAGCACCTCGACGGCCGTGTCCACGGCACGGACGAGCTCCGGCAGGGCAGCCTGCACGGCGAGTGGTACGCGCTGGTCCTCGTCGTTGATCGCCCGCAGCAGCTCGTCGGTCGGCATCAGGTCGAGGTCGACGGTGGCCGGGTTGCGCATCTCGGTGGGCGCCTCGACGCGCAGCCGACTCGGCCGGTCGGCGGTCGTCATGGGCGGTCCTGCCGACGGTGGTTGCCGACCCGGCGACCTTGCACGGCGTCGTGGGTGGCCTGCAGCGCGGCCTGCGTCTCGTCGTACGTACGCTGCGCGACGCCGACGAAGATGCAGTCGACGACGGTGAGCTGGGCCAGCCGGCTGGCGGTCGCGCCGGAGCGGAACGTCGTCTCGCGGGCCGCGGTCGTGAGCACGTGGTCGGCGAGGGTGGCCAGCGGCGAGCGCGGGAAGTTGGTGAGCGCCACGGTGGTCGCGCCGTGCTCCCGGGCGTGCGCGATCGCGTCGATGGTGTCCTGCGTCGCGCCGCTGTGCGAGATGCCGACGGCCACGTCCTCGGCGCCGAGCAGCGCGGCACTGGTCAGCGCGATGTGCGGGTCGGCCCAGGCGAACGTGACCTGGCCGATCCGGTGCAGCTTCTGCTGGAAGTCCAGCGCCACGAACGCGCTCGCGCCGACTCCGTAGATGTCGATGCGGCGGGCCGCCACCAGGGCGTCGATGACGCGGTGCAGCGCCTGGACGTCGAGCTGCTCGGCGGTCTCCTCGACGGCCCGCGCGTCGGCGAACGCGATCTTCTCGACCACCTGGTCGAGGTCGTCGCCGGGTCCGATGTCACTGCTCACGCTGCGCGCGGCCGCGGACCCGCCCTGCGCCCGGCCGAGCTCGGTGGCGAGGGTGAGCCGCAGCGCCGGGTAGCCGGTGAACCCGACCGCCCGGCAGAACCGGATCACCGTGGTCTCCGATGTGCCGCAGGCGGTGGCGAGCTCGCTGATGGTCGAGGCGGCGACCGACTTCGGGTCGTCGAGGACGCGCTGCGCGACCCGCTGCTCGGCCGGCGCGAGGGACGGCATCAGCGCGCGCAGCCGCACCGTGGTCGGTACCGCGTCACGCTCCGGGTCGGCTGCGCGGCCCTTGCTGCCTCTCGCCATGTAGGAAAGTTACCGACGTCAATGCCGAGCGGTCAATGACCTTCAGCGGAGTGGCCTGTGCTGGCGACTCGGCTAGCGTCACCCGAGTGACGTTCGTGATCGGTGTCGATGCGGGAGCGACGACGACCCGCTGCATCCTCGGCGACGAGACCGGCCGGTCCATCGGGACGGGGCGGGCAGCCGGCATCAACCAGAACTCCAGCGGTGGGGATCCCGTCGCCCAGCTGCGGGTCGCGATCGAGGGGGCGCTCGGGGACCGCGACTCCAGTGCCGTCGGCGGCGGGGTGCTCGCCATCGCCGGGGCCGGGTCGGCCGGGCTGGTGCGGGCGCAGCGGCAGGCCGACGAGGTGTGGCTCGCGCTCGGGCTCGGCGGGCGGCCGACGGTCGTCCCCGACGTCGTCGCGACGTTCGCGTCGGGTGCCGGCGAGTCGGCCGGCAGCGTACTCGTGGCCGGCACCGGCGCGATCGCGGCCGTGGTCGAGGACGACCAGGTCACGCGCCGTGCGGACGGGTACGGCTGGCTGGTCGGCGACATCGGGTCGGCGGTCTGGCTGGCGCGGGAGGGGCTGACGGCGGCACTCGCCGCGCTGGACGGCCGGGCGGCACCGACCGACCTGACTCGGCCACTGCTCGCCGCGCTGGGCGCCACGACGGCCCAGGACGTGGTGGCGGCGGTGTACTCGAGCGAGCCCGCCGCACTCGGTCGGCTGGCGCCGGTGGTCACCGGGGCCACGGGCGACGCGACCGCGGCCGGCATCGTGCGCCGAGGCGTGGCCGGCCTACTCGCGTCGTTCGACGCCGTGGCGGCGCCGGCGGGGCCGACGGTGCTCGGTGGGGCGTTGCTGACGACCGACGGCCCGGTGCGGTCCGGTGTGCAGCACGGCCTCGCCGAGCGGGACGTGCGCGACGTGCGCACGGCCGTCGACGCCGCCACCGGTGCCGTCCGCCTCGCCCTCCGCCCCTGACGATCTGTCTTCCTCCCGCCGAGGTTGCGCGTATGTCCCAGATCCTCCCGCCGAGGTTGCGCGTATGTCCCAGATCCTCCCGCCGAGGTTGCGCGTATGTCCCAGATCCTCCCGCCGAGGTTGCGCGTATGTCGCGAAGACGCCGGACATACGCGCAACCTCGGCGCGAAGGGTTAGTTCTTCGACAGCTCCCATCCGTCGGCGCTGAACTGCGCGTCGGGCACCCGATGCCCATCGACCCGGACGCCGTCGACGTAAACGCCACGGCCCTGGTAGAGGGTGTCGTTGGCGTAGCGCCAGCGCAGCAGCAGGTCGGCGCCGGCCGGCACCTCAGCCTCGGCCTCATGCCAGCGGCGTCCGCCGAAGCCCGACACCTGCCCGTCGGTCTGGACGGTTTCTCCCTTGCTCTGCAGCGAGAACGGCACCGGCGACCACGATGCACCGTCGTCGGCTGACGCTTCGAGGTGCAGGATGTCCGAGTTGGCCTCGGTGTCGTACCAGAGGTCGAACTCCACCTCCCCCGAGCCGGCCGTCACCGGCAGCGTCAACGACGTCGTCCGGGCGTCGCCGACTCCGGAGAACCACGCATGACTACCGTTGGCCGGCTGCACCGCCACCGCTCGGGCCAGATCACGTGCGACGGCCCGTCGCGACGGGTTGTTGCTGCCCCAGTTGCGTGACGGGTGTACGCGGTTGGTCAGCAAGATGACGAACGAGTGCGACATCGGGTCGACCACCATCGAGGTGCCAGTGAATCCCGTGTGCCCGAAAGTCACCGGCGACGACAGGCCGTCCATGTACCACATCTGGTCGAGCTCGAACCCGAGCCCGTGCGAGTCGCCCGGGAACTCGGTGTTCTCGTTGTGAAGGATCGCCCGGACCGTGTCGGGCTCGAGGATCCGGGCCTTCCCGTACCCACCGCCGTTCAGCAGCGTCTGCGCCAGGATCGCCATGTCGTGCGCCGTCGAGAACAGGCCGGCATGTCCGGCGACGCCGCCGAGCGACCAGGCGTTCTCGTCGTGCACCTCGCCGCGGATCATCGGCCGACCCGCCCACGGCTGCTCCTCCGTCGCCGCGACCCGGTCCCACAGCGCGGCCGGCGGGTTGAACATCGTGTCGTGCATGCCGAGCGGCTCGGTGACGCGGTCCGCGATCACGTCGTCGATGGTGTCCCCGGTGACCTCCTCGACCACCAGGCCCAGCGTGATCAGGCTGAGGTCGGAGTAGAGGTACGTCTCGCCGGGAGCCGCCCGCGGTACGACGGTGAGCACGGCGGCCAGCCGCTCCTCGACCGTGTCGTACCGGCTGTACAGGGGGATCCAGGCTGGCAGGCCGGCCGTGTGCGTCAGCAGGTGCCGGATCGTCACGTCCTCCTTGCCGTTCTGCGCGAAGTCGGGCAGGTACGTCATGACCGGCTCGTCGAGCTCGACCAGGCCGGCCTCGACCTGCTGCATCACCGCGATCGTCGTGAACGTCTTGGTGACCGAGGCCAGGTCGTAGATCGTGTCGAGCTCGGCCGGCACCTGCTCGTCGGCCGGCAGCTCGGCCTCGTCGTTGCCGTACCGCACCGCCTTGCCCGCGGCGTCGTGCACCGGAACCACGCCGTGGCGGGCGGCCAGCACGACGCCGCCGGCGTACATCGGGTTCGTGGGTGACGGCTCGAGGAAGGAGCGAAGGTCCTCCGACATCGTCACCAACGGCTCCTCGAGCAGGTGCGCCTGCTGGGCCGAGCCGTAGCGCAGCGTCTGATGCGGCGAAGAGAAGTCGATCTCGTCCGCGGAGACGTCGACCGGCGCGGCCGAAGGCGTGGCCTGGTCGGTCACCGGCTCCATCGCTGCCGCCCCCTGCGCTGAGCCCACCAGCAGGGCGACGGCGGCCGCGGCCATCCCGTACCTGCGCATCGCACTCACCCGTCCTCGTTCCGGCGGCCGCTGTACAGCAGGTACTGACGACGGGTGGCCCGGAAGTCGCCGAGCTCGTCCTGCCAGCCGGCGACCACGTCGTCGACGTTGGCACCGCCGTCGATCGCGGTGCGCACCCATTCGGAGCCGGACAGCCGGTCGATCCAGAACGGCGGCGACTGCTCCCGCCACGTGAAGTCGGGGAACAGCTGCTTCGCCGCGATGATCATCGCCAGCGCCGTGCGGATCGCGTCGTACTCCTCCCGGTCGGTCACATGCAGCTGCACGCCGCCGCAGGTCTTGCCGACGTGCTTCGACCCGGTCGGCACGAAGTACGCCTCGCGGAACTCCACCCCGGCGAGACCCTGGTCCTGCAGGGCGTCGGCCCACGGGAAGTCGATGTACGGCGCCCCGATCAGCTCGAACGGCCGGGTCGTCCCCCGACCCTCGGACAGGTTGGTCGCCTCGAACAGGCAGGTGCCCGGATAGACGACGGCGGTGTCCACCCGCGGCATGTTCGGCGACGGCATCACCCACGGCTGACCGGTGTCCTCGTAGAAGGTGTCACGGTGCCAACCGGTCAGCTCCGACACGGCGAGCTCGACCGGGCCGTTGGCGTTCGCGTCGACCGGGAGGAACTCCCCGTTGAACAGCCCCGCGAGCTCGCCAACCGTCATGCCGTGCTGCTGGGAGATCGGCTTACGGCCCACGAACGTCGCCTGCTCGGGATGCAGCACCGGGCCGTACGCGGTCAGGCCGGTGATCGGGTTGGGCCGGTCGAGGACGACGAACCGCACGCCGGCCAGCGACGCCGCAACCATGCAGTCGTACATCGTCCAGATGAACGTGTAGAACCGGGCGCCGACGTCCTGGATGTCGAACATCACCGTCTCGACGTCGGCGGCGCGGAAGAAGTCGGCGATCTGCGCCGGCGACTTCTGGTAGGTGTCGTAGACGGGGACACCGGTCCGCGGGTCCTCGTAGTCGCCCTCGGACCCGCCGGCCTGGGCACTGCCGCGGAACCCGTGCTCCGGGCCAAACGCCGCGACCAGGTCGACCTGTCCGGAGTCCACGATCAGGTCGATGTCGTGCCGCAGGTCCGGGATGATGCCGGTGGGGTTCGAGATCAGGCCGACCCGCTGGCCACCGACCAGCCGGTAGCCGTCGCGGGCCAGGTTCTCAATGCCGCTAAGAACGCCGCGCCCGCCGCTGGCCGCGGACGCCCGTGGGACCGTGAGCCCGGTCGACAGCGCGGCGCTGCCGGTGACGGTCGCCGCGGCCTTCAGGAAGTTGCGCCGGTCCATGGGATCTCCTCGTGGTGTGTTCAGTGTCCGCGTGGTACGGCGAGGTCGGCGACGACCGGACGATGGTCGGACGCCGCGGTGTCGACGACACGGGCATGGCGGGTGCGAATCTCGGGTGAGACGGTCACGTAGTCGATGCGCTTGGTGGGTCCGACCGCTGGGTACGTCAGCCCGTCGCCCGACCCGGCAACGGCGAAGCTGTCGGTCAGCGAGTCCCAGAGCGGCGCCAGCTCGGCGGCGTCCGGCGGTGCGTTGAGGTCCCCCACCAGCACCTGGCGGGCGCCCTCGGGGTCGTCGTCGAGGATCGCGAGCATGTCGTCGACCTGCATCGCGCGCACGGTCGGGTCGGCCCGGAAGTCCAGATGCGTCGCGTACACGTGCACCGGGATGTTCCCCTTCTGCACCACGACCTCGGGGAAGCCCGGCGCCGGCTCAGGGACCGGGTCGGGCCCCTGCGTCGACAGCCGGGTGATGTCGTGGTTCTCGGTGTGCAGGATCCGCAGGTCGGTGAGCACCGCCAGGCCGTACTCACGGCGCGACTGCCCGGCCTGCGGCGGGTCGAGGCTGTAGATCGGCGCGAAGAAGACCCGCATGTCCATCGCCTCGGCCAGGTCGCGCGCCTGGTCACGCCACTCGCTGCGGGCGGCCCAGTGCACGTCGACCTCCTGCAGGCCGATCACGTCCGCGTCCATCACCTCGAGGGTGCGGGCGGTGCGGGCCAGGTCGAGCCGACCGTCGGAGCCGATGCCGGTGTGGATGTTGTAGCTGACGACCCGAAGCGGGACGGCGTGATCGGCCGGACCGAGCTCGCCGCCGGCCGCCCCAGTAGTGCCGACCGCCGTGCCTACCGCCGTGGCGAGCGCGGTCAGCAGCGCCAGCGCCCCGAGTCGTACCCGAGATCGCATGGCCCGGCCCCTCAGTAGCTCAGGCCGTGGCCGAACGGATAGAGCACGGTGTCCGGATCGTCCTCCACCGGGATGGTGACCGGCAGCGTGCCCTTCGGCGCCAGCTCCCCGAACAGCACCCGGGCCAGCGAGTCGAGCGCCACCGGGAAGTAGCTGTACGTCGCCACGAACGCGGGTACGTCGGGGTAGTGCCGGACGTCGTACGGATCGCGCACCGCGACCGCCACCACCGGCTTGCCGGTCGCGACGAGCCGCTGCACCAGGACCTGCTGCTGGGCCTGGGTCGCGATCGACGCGCGGTTGGTCAGAACCACCGTGACGTCATGGGCTTCCGCGGCCGCGACCGCGGCGTCGATCTTCGCGTCCGACGGGTTGATGCCGGTCTCCAGGACATCCGTCGCGACGCCGCGCTCGGTCATCTTGTCGGCCAGCGTCTGCGTCGTGCTGACGCCCCAGCCGGTCACCAGAGCGGTCCCGCCGGGGTCGAGGGGCAGCAGGTCGCCGTCGTTCTTGACCAGGGTGGTGGTGCGGTCGGTGATCTTCTGGGCCTGCTTGAGGCTCCGCTTGGTGCCGACCACGCCGTCCACGGCGTCGACGTCGACGTACGGGTCGTCCACCAGGCCGAGCTCCTGCTTGAGCGCGAGGATGCGGCGCACCGAGGTGTCGACGCGCTCCTCGGTGATCTCGCCGTTCTCGACCGCGTCCAGCACGGCGTTGTACGCGACGTCGTACTCCGGGGGCATCAGCAAGATGTCGGCGCCGGCCTGGAGCGCGAGCACGGGGACGCGGTCGTCGCCGTACTTGATCCGGACGCCCTCCATGTTGAGCGCGTCGGTGATGATGATGCCCTCGTAGCCCATCTCCTCGCGCAGGATGCCGGTCAGGATCGGCCGCGACAGGGTGGCGGGGTCGAAGGCAGGGTCGAGGGACGGGACCTCGATGTGCGCGGTCATGATCGCGCGGACGCCGCCGTCGACCGCGGCCTGGAACGGCGGCTGGTCGAACTGCTCCCACTCCTCGCGGGTGTGGAAGATGGTCGGGATGTCGAGGTGGCTGTCCTGGTTGGTGTCACCGTGGCCGGGGAAGTGCTTGGCGGCGGCAGCCAGCCCGGCGCCCTGGTAGCCGCGCACCTGGGCCGACGTCATGTCAGCGGCCAAATCGGGGTCCTCGCTGAACGAGCGGACGCCGATCACCGGGTTGGCCGAGTTCATGTTGACGTCGGCGACCGGGGCGAAGTTCCAGTTGACCCCCATCGCGGCAAGCTCTCGGCCGGTGATATCCGCGGCGGTACGCGCGTCCTGGGACCGTCCGCCGGCGCCGAGCGCCATGTTGCCCGGGAACTGCGTCGCCGGCGGGCCGACCCTGGCGACGATGCCGCCCTCCTGGTCGATGGCGATCAGCGACGGCGCGCCGGCCGGCTGGGCGAGCGCGGCGTCCTGAATGCCGTTCGACAGTCCGGCGATCTGACCCGGGTTGTTGGTGTTGTTGGTCCGCGAGAAGTAGACGATGCCGCCGGGCTGGTACTTGTCGATCAGCTGCTCGGCGTTGTCCACGCCGTACAAACCCTGGTTGCGCGCGACGTCGGCCGGGTTCTGGGTGTCGGCCGTCTCGCCGTACACCTCGGCCATGAACAGGTGGCCGACCTTCTCCCGCACCGACATGCCGGCGAGCGTGCTCTCGACCCACTCGTCGGTGCCCTGTGCCGCGGCGGCGCTGGGCTCGGCGGTACGAGGTGGGTCGGCCGATGCTGTCGGGCCGAGGGTGAGGGCGAGGATGGCGGCGCAGAGCAGCGCCCAGAGGCGTACGGACCGGCGAGCCTGGGTCGGGTCACTCATCGTTTCCTCCTGGCCGGGGTGCGGCGGGGTGGTCGGGCCCGAGGGTGCCGGTGACAGGAGCGAATGTAAATGAGCAACCGACCACCGACAACATTCGGAAGTTTTCTACCAACGGCCGCCGAGGTCAAGAGCGCGCGTGCCCTTGGAGTACGGAATCTTCCCCCCGACGTTGCGCCAATGTCGGGTTCGGTGCCTTGGCTCGCGACGAAGTGAACGGAATTGCTGTTTGCAGTGGCTGGTGGCGACAGTTTCGTTCACTTCGAGCCAGCGGCATCAGCGCGGCCGGTGAGCGCGTGCGCGACATGGACGATCTCGGGTCCTCGCCGCCTGATCGAGCCTGACTTCGTCCATCTGGAAACACGTGTGCGGCGGCGGCCGCCGAATGCTGGGGTCGAGGTTGCGCACATGTTGGGCGTGCATCAGCGCAACCTCGGCGGGGAGAGGGGTGCGGCCAGGGCGCGCGCCCACCCCCTGGGAAGAAATGAGCTCCGGCGTTCGGTCCCTCGCCGGGCCGGATGGTGCCGGTGCGCTCCACGGTGCCAGCCTGCGGTGCGTAGAAGATTGCCCAATTGGGCAAAATTCGACCCGGTTCACGCGGGTTCGAGGTCGAACTTTGCCCAATTGGGCAATTTTCGACGTCGGTCGCGGCCGCCGGCGGCGCCAGTCCCCCGATCCCTCGCGTCGAGCTTGCGCGTATGTCGGACCGGTGACGACATTCGCGCAACCTCGGCGCGAAGGGGGTCGGTCCACGGGTACGGGATAGCCTCGAAGGCGTGGCACAGCGTCCGAGGACGGCCCTGCAACGACTGGAGAAGTCGGTCGGCCAGATCGCCTCGGCCGCGACCGCGCAGATGGAGCGCGACCTGCCGTGGTTCCGCCAGCTCAGCGCCGAGGACCGGTCCTGGATCGGCCTGATCGTGCAGGCCGGCATCCGGTCGTTCGTCTCGTGGGCGGGCGACCCGAAGCGCGGCTCCATCACCGCCGACATCTTCGGCACCGCCCCGCAGAAGCTGACCCGCGTGATCACCTTGCAGCAGACCGTCGAGATGGTGCGGATGAGCATCGACGTCATCGAGGGCATGATCGACGACCTGGTCGGACCGGACGACGCACCCGTGGTCCACGAGGCGGTGCTGCTGTTCGGCCGCGAGGTCGCGTTCGGCACCGCCGAGGTGTACGCCCGGGCGGCCGAGATGCGCGGTGCCTGGGACGCCCGGCTGGAGGCCCTCGTCGTCGACTCCGTG
>JBOHDE010000072.1:0-17053 GCA_050699035.1 Nocardioidaceae bacterium
CGTCGTCCGACCAAGCGCCTGGCAGCTCGGGCCCCATCAGCGCGAGCTCGCGGCGGAGTGGTTCACCGGCTGGCTGGCCGCGGCCTGCGAGCAAGCACCCGAGCTGGCGGCTGCCGCACCCGCGTACGCCAGACGACGCCTCGACCTAGCCGCCGCCGGGCAGCTGTTCGCCACCGTGCACCACGAAGACCTGCTCGTTCGACCCCAAGGCACGACCCTTCAGCCCTGAAGCGACCTGCGTGAGTCGGTTCGGGTGATCGCGAGGTCGGCCGGGACTGCTCAGCGCCGGCCGTTGGTGGGCTCGGCCAGCTGCTGGAGCAGCTCGGCCAGGTGCAAGGCGCGCCGCCCGCCCAGCTGCTGGATCTGCAACCGGCAGGAGTAGCCGTCGGCCAGCACCGGCTGGTCTTCGGGGTGGGTACGGAGGGCGGGCAGCAGCGCCTCCTCCGCGCACGCGACGGAGATGTCGTAGTGGCCGTCCTCGAAACCGAAGTTGCCGGCGAGTCCGCAGCAGCCGTCGTCGACACTCGACACCGCGACGCCCGCGGACTCGAGCACCGCGCGGTCCGCCGCCGTCCCGAAGGTGGCCCGCTGGTGGCAGTGGAACTGTGCCACCGCCTCCGTCGACCGTCCCGCCATCGGCAGGTCGCGGTCGACGACCACCTCGGCGAGGGAGCGGATCCGGCCGGAGACTCGAGCCGCCTGACTGCCGCCGACGAGATTCGCCGCGTCATGCCGCAGCGCGGTCGCGCAGCTCGGCTCGAGCGCGACGATCGGGGACTCGGCAGCAGCGCGATCGAGCAGCCGCAGCGAGCGACCCATCACCTTGCGGGCGATGTCGAGCTGTCCGGTCGAGACCCAGGTCAGCCCGCAGCAGACCGTCGGCGCAGCCAGCTCCACGCGGTACCCCGCACGTTCGAGCACGAGCACGGCGGCTCGGGCGATCTCCGGCGCGAATGACTTGGTGAACGTGTCGACCCAGAGGACGACGGGGTCACCCGACGGCGGTCCGACGTGGGCGCGGTACCACTGCATGAACGATCGCTCGGCCAGCCGCGGCAGCTCGCGTCTCTGGTCGATGCCACCGAGTCGCTTGGCGGCGTCCTGGACTGCTCGTACGCCGAGCAACCGGTTGCCCAGCGTCGGCGCCCGGCGGCCGAGGGCGAGGAGCACCGGCAGCATTCCCATGCTGTAGTGCGACTTCGGGCGCACTCGACGGCGGTAGCGCTGGTGCAGGAACTCCGCCTTGTACGTCGCCATGTCCACGCCGACCGGACACTCCGAGGAGCACGCCTTGCAGGACAGGCAGAGGTCGAGTGCGTCGTTGACGACGTCGGACTGCCAGCCGTCGGGCACCACCTCGCCGTCGAGCAGCTCCGCGAGGACGCGGGCCCGGCCGCGGGTGCTGTGAGTCTCGTCCGAGGTGGCCCGGAAGGACGGACACATCCCGCCGCCAGTCGTCTTGCGGCAGGCGCCGACACCCGTACAGCGCCGCAGCGCCTTGCTCAGATCGCCGTCGTCATGCGGGTAGAGGAAGCCGAGATTCTTCTGGTACGGCACGGAATGGGTCGCCCGCAGGTTCTCGTCCAACGGGTCGGGGTCGACCAGGACGCCGGGGTTCAGTAGGCCGTTCGGGTCGAAGGCGTGCTTGAAGGCCCGGAACGCCTCGATCACCCGATCGCCGTACATCCGGCCGAGTAGCTCAGACCGCGCCCGCCCGTCGCCGTGCTCGCCGGACAGCGAGCCACCATGGGCGACGACGAGGTCGGCCGCGTCCTCCTGGAACGAGCGGTAGTCGGCGCGGCCGCGTTCGGACGACAGCTGATGGTCGATCCGGACGTGCACGCAGCCCTCGCCGAAATGCCCGTACACCATTCCCTGACGGCCGTGCCCAGCCATCAGCGCACGGAACTCGCGCAGGTAGTCACCCAGCCGCTCGGGCGGAACAGCTGCGTCCTCCCAGCCCGGTAAGAACTCCGCGCCGTCGACCGACCTGCTGGCCAGGCCGGCGCCGCGTTCCCTGATCGCCCAGCAGGCTCGCTGCTCCACGACGTCGTCGAGCGTCGTCGTCGCGAGCGCGCCCGCGTCCGTCGCGGCCCGCATCACGTCGGCGGACCGCGCCCGCACGGAGTCGACGTCCGGACCGCCGACCTCGACCAGCAGCCAGGCCCTCCCGCGTGGCAACCTCGGCCGTCGGGTCGCTCCCAGGCGCAGGTCCGACGTTCGCACCACCTCGTCGTCGAGGCCCTCGACGGTGAGCACCTGCAAGGCAGCGATACTCGGCGCGGCCCCAGCGGCGGCGACCTCATCCGGGAACCCGGCCACGACCAGGCTGCGCAGCGACGGTTTCTCGACCAGCCGGACGGTGGCGGAGGAGACGACTCCGCAGGTGCCTTCGCTGCCGACGAAGGCCTTGGCCAGGTCCGTCTGCTGTTCGGCCAGCAGGTACTGCAGGCCGTAGCCGGAGATCTGGCGGTTGAACCGGCCGAGGTCGGTGCGGATGTCGCCCAGGTAGGCGTCCCGAACCCGTTCGAGTCGTGCACCGAGGACAGTGAGTCGGTCCGACGACGGTGCGTCGGGCCCGAGCGTCACCGTCGAGCCGTCCGCGAGCACGACGTCGAGCGAGACCACGTTCGCGGCCGTCGTCCCCCAGGCGACCGAGTGGGAGCCGCACGCGTTGGTCCCGACCATGCCGCCGATCGTGCATCGGCTGTGGCTGGAGGGGTCGACTCCGAACAGCAGGCCGTGTGGAGCCGCTGATGCCTGCAGCCGGTCGAGTACGAGACCGGGCTGCACCGTCGCCGTTCGCGCCTCGGCGTCCAGCGTCAGTACGGACGCGAGGTGCCTGCTGTGGTCGATGACGATCCCCGGACCGATCGCGTTGCCCGCGCAGTTGGTGCCTGCGCCTCGACTGGTGACGGCGACGCCTGCGCCCGCACAGGCCTTGACGATCGCCACCACGTCGGCGGTGTCACGCGGGTACGCGACGCCGAGCGGCACCACCCGATGGTTCGAGGCGTCGGTCGCGTAGATCCCGCGCGTACCCACGTCGTCGAGGACCTCGCCGCCGATGACGGTGCGGAGCTGGCCGAGCAGGGAGGTCACGAACCGAGCTCACGCACTACGCGTGCGGTGCGAAGGTGACGGTTCGGCTGGACGAGTAGAAGTCCAGCGCGACGGCGCCCTGCTCGCGTTGTCCATAGCTCGAGTCCCGCTCGCCGCCGAAGGGCGCGTAGAAGTCCACGCCGGTGGTGGGGGCATTGACCTTCACCATACCCGTGCCGACGCTGGCCACGACGTCGAGCAACTGTCCCGCGTCTCGGCCGTGCACGCTGGTCACCAACCCGTACCGGACTCCCTCGGCCAGGGCCACCGCCTCGGCGACGTCGGTGGCCGACTGCACCAGGACGAACGGTCCGAACAGCTCCTCCTGCGCGAGGATGTGGTCCGGTCCGAGGCCGTCGGCGAGACCAGGGGTGAGGAACCAGCCGTCGTCGTCGGTCGCGTCTCCGCCGGCGAGCACCTGTCCGCCAGACTCACGCACCATCGTTGCTGCGGCGGCCACCCGCCTGCGCGCGTCCTCGGTGATGACGGGGCCCATCGCGGTCCCCTCGGCGGCCGGGTCGCCGACGGCCACCGCTTCGACCGCCGCGACCAGGGCCGCCCGCACCTCGCGCTGACGTGCCTCCGGGCCGACCACGACCACCCGCCTGGTGGCCGTACATTTCTGCCCGGCAAACCCCATGCTGGCCTGGGCAACGAGGCTCGCGGCGTGGGCGGCGTCGGCGTCCGGCAGCACGATGGCGGCATTCTGGCCACCCATCTCGGCCTGCACCGAGGTCCCGCCCTGGGTCGCCGTGATCGCGACCTGCCGCCCCACCGCCGCCGACCCGGTGAACGAGACCACGTCCGCGACCTCGACCACGGCCGCGCCGGCGTCGGCGCCACCCGGGAGCACCTGGACGAGACCGTCGGGAAGTGCGTCGGCGACCAGTTCGCCCAGCCACAGCGCACAGGCCGCCGACTCGGGCGATGGCTTGAGGAGTACGCCGTTCCCCGCCGCCAGCGCCGGAGCGCTCTTCCACAGCGGGATGGCGAGCGGGAAGTTCCACGGCGTGATCAGGCCGGCCAGGCCGTGCGGACGCCGCTCGGTCCATAGCCGGCCCGGCATGCTCGCCGGCATCACGGCGCCCACCGGGGCGAAGGACTGCTGGGCGTAGTAGTCGAGGATGCTGATCGCGCGGGCCACCTCCGCCCGGGCCTCTACGACCGGCTTGCCGACCTCGCGCACGACCAGGTCGGCCGCCTCCGCAGCGCGGTCCGAGAGCGCGCCAGACAGTTGCTTGAGTGCCCCGGCACGCTGACCCGCGCTCGCATCCCACCACCCGCGCTGCGCCCGGCGTCCCCGTTCGGCCGCCGCGTGCACATCGCCCCGGTCGGCCGCGGGCACCGCGACCAGCAGGTCGCCCGGAGCCTGTGGACTCCGGCTCTCCACGAGCCGGCTTCCGCCGACGTCGGCACCTGCTGCAATCACGGAACTCCCTCCAGGCATGGACTGTTGATCTGGGCTCACAGGTCGAGCGAGCTGTAGAACCCTTCGATGTGCTGCTGCGTGAGGGCCGCGGCGAGATCGGCGTCTCCGGACTCGACCGCCGCGAAGATCTCCGCGTGCTCGCGGATGAGGTCGTCGACCCGCTCCGCCCAGTTGGCCTCGTTGTCGAAGGCCTCGGTCATCGGGCGTCGGACCGCGTCACGCAGTGCCGTCATCAGGTCGGCCAGCAGCGCGTTGTCCGAGCCCCGGGCAAGGGCGATGTGGAACTCGGTGTCGAGGTCGTGGAACGTGCTCCGGTCGAGCCCCGGCTTGGACATCCGGTCCAGCGCTTCGCGCACCTTCGAGGCGTCCTTCTCGTCGATCTGGTCAGCCAGGCGACGCACCGACTGCTGCTCGAGGGCCAACCGCACCTGCATCACGTCGGACATCGAGTAGCTCGAAAGCGCCACGTGCAGCCGAAGCAGGTCGGACAGCGCCCGGCTCGGCTGGGTCGACACGACCAAGCCCGACCCCGCGCCCGTGCCGGGTCGGCTGCGGACGATCTCCATCGCCTCGAGGATCCGGACGGCCTCGCGCACCGACGGTCGGCTCACCTGCAACTGCTCGCTCAGCTGTCGCTCACCGGGCAGCCGGTCACCGGGACGCAGCCGACCGGCGAAGATCTCGTCCTTGATCTGGCGGACGACGAGCTCGTAAGTCTTGGCGCGCTCAAGCGGTTCTAGATGCATGTCCACCGTGTACTCCAAGCCCGATTGTCGATGGTCGTACCGTATCTGCGCGGGTGCCCGCCGCAGCCGAGCCGCGCGCAGCCCTCCCCGGCCCTCACCCCTCGCCGCCGCTCGACAGTTCGTCCTCGAGGCACCGCCGGTGGCGACGCGCGTTCGCCGCGTACTCCGCCGCGGTCTCTACCAGCAGCGCGAGATCGGCGTCTCCGAGTTCACGGCGCACCTGGGCCGGCGATCCGATCACCAGCACACCGTCCGGAGCCGTGAAGCCCGCCGGCACCAGCGCGCCGGCGGCGATCATGCAGCGGTCGCCGATCCGGGCGCCGTTCAGCACCCGCGACCCCATGCCCACGAGGCTGCCGGCACCGATCGTGGCACCGTGCACGATCGCACCGTGCCCGACCGTGACCGCGTCGCCGATCCGGCAGGGGAAGCCGGCATCGGCATGCAGGACGGCACCGTCTTGCACGTTGCTGTCGCGACCCACAGACACGTCCTCGTCGTCGGCCCGGACAACCGCGCCGTACCAGACGCTCGCGCCGGGACCCAGGGTGACGGCACCCACAACCGACGCCGTCGGTGCCACCCACGCCGTCGGGTCGATGGTGGGCGCTCGGTCGTCTATCGCGACCACCAAGGGTTCGTGCGACGAGCGGTTCACGTCCTGGTCTCCTCTGCCTGCATCGGTGGTCAGCTGCCGTGGAACTGAGGTTCTTCCCGCGCGAAGAACGCGGCGATCGCATGCTTGTGGTCCGCGGTGGCCGACAGCTCCGCGAAGTGGTCGAGCTCCCGGCTCATGGCTTCCTTGAACGGCAGCTCGGCGGCTTCGCGAATGGCCGTCTTCGTCCGTCGTACGGCAAGTGGCGCGCGACTGGCGATCTCGTGTGCCCACTCGACAGCGTGCTGCTTGACAGCGGACCGCGAGACGGCGGCCGTGGCCAGCCCGAGGCGGTATGCGTCCGACCCCAGGAACGTCCGCCCGGTGAGCAGCACGTCCTTCGCCACCGCCGGCCCGGCCAGGCGGGTGATCCGAGTCGTGCTCACCACGAGACCGACCTTGACCCCCGCGCCACAGAGCTTGGCGTCATCGGCGACGATCCGCAGGTCGCAGGACAGGGCGACCTCGAGCCCGCCACCCATGCAGTGGCCGTTGACCGCGGCGATGACAGGGACAGCGAGGTCCTCCAGGCCGTCGAAGATCGCGCAGTCGTCGTCGAGGAACTGCCGAACGGTCTCGGGAGTGAGTTCCGCCTCCTCACCCAGGTCCGCGCCGGCGCAGAAGGCTCGGTCTCCGGCGCCCGTCAGCACGACGCAGCGGACCGTGTCGTCGGCGGCGATGTCCTGCAGCGCGGCCAGGATGCGTGGCCGCATCGGTGCGGTGATGATGTTCAGCGGCGGGTTGTCCAAGGTCAGCACCGCGACCTGTCCGTCCCGATCCAGCTGGACCTGGCCGGTCACCCGAGAACTCCTTCGCTTCGCAGCGTGTCGACCTCGCCGGCGTCGAGACCGAGCTCCCGGAGCACCTCGTCGGTGTGCTGGCCGAGGTCCGGAGCCGCCTTCGTGATCTCGGCGGGAGTGTCGGACAGCTTGACCACCGGTCCCAACGCCCGCAGGGTCCCCAGCGTCGGGTGCTCGACCTCGACGACCATGTCCCGTGCCCGCGCCTGCGGATCGGCCAGCGCCTCCGGCACCGTGTTGATCGGCCCGGCCGGCACACCCGCCTCCTCGAGCAGACTCAGCCAGTGCGCCCTGCTCTCGACGCTCGTGCGCGCCTCGATCTGCGCGACCAGCTCCGCGAGGTGGGCCAGCCGATCGGCGTTGGTCGCGAACCTGGGATCGTCGGCGAGCTCGGGCAGCCCGACGGTCTTGCAGAAGACGGGCCAGTGACGGACCCCGTCCGCACCGACGTTGATGTGGCCGTCCGCGCAACGGAAGGCTTGGTACGGAGCACCCAGGCGGTGGGCGGAGCCGGTCGGTTGGGGGGTGTCGCCGGTGTGGAAGTACTCGACCGCCTCCCACACCTCGAGGCCGATCCCAGTCTCGAACAACGACGTGTCGACCTGCTGCCCACGGCCGGTTCGCTCGCGGGCGGCGAGTGCGGCCAAGATGCCGTACGTCGCGAACATCCCGGCGCCGAGGTCGGTGATGGGCACGCCACACTTCACCGGCTCACCCGACGCGGTGCCGGTGACCGACATCAGGCCCGACATGCCCTGCGCGACCAGGTCGAAGCCGCCTCGCAACGCATACGGCCCGGTCTGGCCGAAGCCGGAGATGGAGCAGTGCACGAGCCGCGGGTTGAGCTTGCCGAGGGTCTCGTAGTCGATGCCGAGCCGGGTGGCGACGCCCGGCCGGAAATTCTCGATGAGCACGTCGGCGCTCGCGGCCAGCCGGTGCAGCAGGGCCTGCCCGTCGGCGTGCTTGAGATCGATCGAGACCCCCCGCTTGTTCCGGTTCACGGCGAGGAACGCACCGCTCAGGTCGTCGGAGATCCGGGGTGCCATCTGCCGACTGAGGTCTCCGTGCCCCGGCGCCTCGACCTTGATCACGTCGGCCCCCATGTCGCCGAGCAGCATCGCGGCGTACGGTCCGGCGAGCACCTGGCTGACGTCGAGCACCCGCAGTCCTGACAGTGCTGGCACGTGCCACCTCCTGTATTTGGTAAGACCATAGCAAGGTAACGCACCCCGACAAAGTCGGCCACGGCGCCGCGGACCGTTTGACCGGTGAGGGTCGACCACAATATGGTCTTACCAAACGACGATCGGAGCATCCGTGAGCGTTCGTACCAGCGCCACCTCCAGCACCACTCCGGCGGCACCGGAGTGGAACGGTCCCGGTCGCACCCTGCAACAGCGCGCCGTCGAGCTCTTCCCCCCGGCGGCGGCCCGCCACACCGACCTTGCCGTGGTAGCCGCCAAGGGCGCGACGCTGTGGACCGAGACAGGTGAGGAGATCCTCGACTTCGCCAGCGGAGTCGCAGTGACCAACGTGGGTCACGGCCACCCGGAGGTGATCGCGGCCGTGCGCGCACAGCTCGACGTCCTCGTGCACGCCGGTCACAACATCGCCCTGTACCCGCCGTACGTCGAGCTCGCCGAACGTCTCGTCGGCATCGTCGGTCCCGGCCACAAGGTGTTCTACGCGAACAGCGGCGCCGAGGCCCTGGAGGCCGGCATCAAGCTGGCGCTCCGGGTCAGCGGGCGCACCGGCCTGGTCGCCTTCAAACAGGGCTTCCACGGCCGGACTCTCGCGACCACCGCCCTGTCCGCATCGTCGTCGGCCTACCGCGCCGGGTATCTGGGGGTGCTGCCGACCGTTCACCACGTCGACTTCCCCGCTCCGTTCGCCAACGACCGGACCGAGGAGGAGGAGGTACGGCGCTGCCTCGCCGAGCTCGACGAGCTGTTCAAGCTCGTGGTCCCGGCCGACGAGGTCGCCGCGATCGTGATCGAGCCGTTCCAGGGGGAGGGTGGCTACCGTCCCGCGCCGCCCGCCTTCCTCGAGGGGCTGCGCGAACGCGCCGACGAGCACGGGATCGCGTTGGTCTACGACGAGATCCAGTCCGGTTGTGGCCGGACCGGCACGATGTTCGCGTACGAACACAGCAGGGTGGCCCCCGACATCCTCGTCTTGGCCAAGGGCATCGCCAACGGCTTCCCGCTGTCGGTACTGCTGGCGAGGTCGGACCTGATGGACCGTTGGCCGGCCGGCGCGCACGGCGGCACGTTCGGCGGCAACGCGGTGGCGTGCGCGGCCGCGCTGGCGGTGCTGGACGTCCTCGAGCAGGGTGCGCTGGACAACGCGCGTCGGGTCGGGGCTGAGCTGTCGGCAGGCCTCGAGCAAATCGCCCGAGGACTGCCGCTGCGCAGCGAGGTCCGCGGCGCCGGCATGATGATCGGGATCGAGCTGCGCCACCCCGACCACAGTCCGGCTGCTGACGTGGTCGCCGACGCCCGACGGATCGCGCTCGAAGCTGGTCTCCTGGTTCTCTCCTGTGGCGTCGAGAAGAACGTGTTGCGCCTCATGCCGCCGACCACGCTGACCTCCGCCGAGGCCGACACCGCACTCGCCATCCTCGCCACCGCACTTCCCGAAGCAGCAGCTGCGCGCTGACTCGTCAGAAGCGGCGTCGCCGTTGAGCCTGCCTCTTGGCGGCGGCCTATGCGGCCGACAGGTTCGGCAGCCAGGTGGCGATGTCGGGAACGAGGAAGATCACGGCGACGATGGCCACGTCGGCGAGGTAGAACGGGATGAGGCCACGGAACACTTCCTCGACCTCGAGCCCCGGGACGGTTCCGGCAGCGACGTAGGCGTTCATGCCGACCGGCGGGGTGATCATGCCGAGCTCGATCAGCTTGACGACCAAGATCCCCAACCAGATGCCGTCGAAGCCGAGGTCGACGATCGGTTGGTACACCAGGGGAACCGTGATGACGAGGAGCGAGATCGAGTCCAGGAACATGCCGCCCGGCACCAGCACGATCAGCAGCAGGATCACCGTGAGGCTCGGCGGGATCGACAGTCCGACGACGAGCTCGGAGAGTGCGGACGGCACCCCTGCTGACACCAGGAAGAACGAGAAGATTCCTGCGCCGACCAGGATCAGGAAGATCATCGAGTTCAATGACGCCGTCTCCTTCAACGCCGTCAGGAGGTTCGTACGCAGTGTCTTCGGTCGGGTGGCGTACTGAGAGCAGATCAAGACGAACGCGGCGAAAGCTCCGACCGCCGCCGACTCGGTCGGCGTGAACACGCCCGAGTAGATGCCCCCGATGACGACGGCGAAGAGGACGGTGACCCCGAGCAGGGCGCGGGTGACGGAGCCGAAGGTCAGCGACACACCGACCTCGCCGCTGGCGGGGGCAGGTGTGTCAACGGAGGTGGCAGCGGCACCCTGCGACGGGTCGGGCCCGCTGCGGAGTGCGAGCCTGAGGTGTTCCTCGTTGTCGTGGGAGACGAGGGCCGGATTGCGCCAGGAGCGGTACCCGATCGCCCCCGCCAGGATCATCGCGGAGACGATCCCCGGCACGATGCCGGCGATCAGCAGGGCGCCGATCGACTCGCCGGTGATGACTCCATAGAGGACGAGGATGATGCTCGGCGGGATCAGCACGGCGAGGGTCCCGGATGCGGCGACGGTGGCCGAGGCGAACGAGCGAAGGTACCCGTGTCGCATCATCTCGGTGATGCAGGTCCGGCCGAGCGTGGCCACCGTGGCGAGGCTCGAACCACTGATCGCACCGAACCCGGCGGACGCGAACACCGTCGCCATCCCGAGGCTGCCCGGCACCCTTCGCAGCAGCTTGCTCGCGATCGCGAAAAGCTGCTCGGCGATCCCGCTGTAGAGCGTCAGCATCCCCATCAGGACGAACATGGGGACGACGATCAGGGATCCTTTCGCGACCGCCGAGTAGGACGTCCCCGCGATCACGCTGCTGGTGACGCTGGCGCCGTCCAGCAGGATCAGGCCGAGGATGCCACTGGTGGCCAGCGAGATCGCCACCGAGACGCCGACCAGCAGGAGCCCGAGCAGGACGACGAGCGCGACAGCCACAACCGGGGCGGTTTCCATCTGTGGTTCTCCTGGAGTGGTGGGGTCGGGTCAGATCAGTGGCGCGACATCGGCGCCCGGGTCTTCCACGGCTGGACCGGGGCCCTTCCCCAACGCCGCGCGGGTGTCGTCGATCAGCCGGATGACCAGCTCGAGCAGGTAGGCGGCGAGCCCGACCGCGATCGCGATCCGAGCCGGCCACACCGGGACCCGCACCAGCCCGAAGCGGAACTCCCGGACCTCGAACGAGGCCAGGGCGCGGTCGGCGGTGACCAACACCATCCAGCCGACGACGACCACCACGAGAAGCAGGCCGAGGCCGTTGACCACGGCGGCCACCCGGGTCGGCAACCGGCGCACCAGCAGCGTCATCGTCACGTGGGCGCCGCGCCGCTCCGCGAAGCCCAGCCCGAGAAAGACGATCACCACCATCATCACCTCGCCGAGCTCGACGACGCCTTTGACGGACTGTCCGGCCAGCGTGCGCCGCGTGACGTCGGCGACGATCGCGACCAGCATGACGGCGATGCTGAGGACGGCGAGGAACGCCAGCACCTGGGTCGTGGCATGGATCGCCCGTCGCAGGGCACTTCCGCCCTGCACGACCTGACCGCTCATCGTCGCCTCCGCCTCGTGCTCGACGTTACTGGCGCGCCGCGCAGCGCTTCATCGCGGACTCGTAGCTCGAGTCGGCCTCGTACTTCTCGAGCGCACTCGTGTACGCCTCGTAGAACGCTTCCGGGTCGGCGTCCGGGTTGGCCGCGCTGACGTCCTTCGCCCAGATCTTCTTGACCGCTGGACCCGCCTCGGCACGCCAGTCCTCCGTCGCCGACTCGTCGAGAACGGTCACATCTCCCCCGGCGTCCAGCAGCTCGTCACACGCCTTGACCTCGAGCTTCGCGAGCGACTCGAGGTACTGGTCGAGATACTTCTCACTCACCTCGGTGATCGCCTGCTTGATGTCTTCGGGCATGCTCTCCCAGGTCTGGAGGCTGATCACGTTGGCCGTCACGGCGTAGTTGCCGAAGTTGATGTCGACGAAGTGGGGGGACACCTCCTGGTAGTCCCGGTCCGCCGCGATGTCGAGGGACGCCCCCGACGTGCCGTCGAGCACGCCGCGTTGCAGTGCCTCGTACACCTCACCTTGGGCGAGGCCGACCGCGCTCGAACCGGCGATCTCGAGGGCCTCCGACACGTACCCGTAGCCCCGGATCTTCTTGCCATCAAGGTCGTCGAGGCTCTCCGCCGGCTCCTTCATCGCGACGATGTTAGGTGGCACTGGCGCCCAGGTCACCACATGGACGCCTTGCGCCTCCCACTCCTGGCGGAGCGCCTCGTTGTTCTCGTAGAGGTCGACGAACGCCCGGCCCTGAGCCTCGGCGTTCTCGGTCACGAAGGGCACGCCGGCGACGTTGGACAGCGGCAGCTCGGCGGGGTAGTACGCCCCGGCGATGTAACCCATGTCAGCGCGCCCGTCGGCCACGCCGGTGAGGGTCTCGGCGCCGCTGAGCAACCCCTCCTGGTAGAAGAACTTGATCTTGACCCGGCCGTCGGTCGCCTCCTCCACGTCCTTCGCCCACTGCTTCGAGGCGACGGCCTCGGCGGCGGCCGGCACGTTGTAGGACGCGAACTTCAGCTCATAGGTGTCGCCGCCCGCCCCGGCCGAACCCCCGCAGGAGGCGAGGACGAGCATGGCCGGCAACAGCGCAGCGGGCACGAAGCGCTTCCTGAACGCGGGCCTCACCTCACGTGGACCTGGTCGGTCAGAAGTCTGCACACTGGACTGCACCCTGTCTCCTTCGCTGGTCCGCGGAACCTGGCAGCCGCTTGCCCGCCCTGTCCCGCTGCTCATTGACCGTATGGCCTGACCAATCTACTCTATGACCATGCTTTTGTCTCGTCATCGTTGGAGGGTCGCATGACCACCGTGGATCGCTCAACCGAAGCCCAGGCGACTCGACCCGTCGAACCGTTCACGCTCACGGCCATCGCCGGCAAGGAGCTGATGGCCGCGGGATCGCTGACCTCCGAGGAGTGGGTCGAGTCCTGCCTCGAGCGGATCGAGAACGACGAGGAGACCGTCCAAGCGTGGTCGTACGTCGACCGAGAAGGCGCCCTCGCGCAGGCCCGCGAGCGCGACCGCACGCCCGGCGCGGGTCCACTCCACGGCATCCCGGTGGGCATCAAGGACATCGTCGACACCGCCGACATGCCGACGTTGCTCGGGGAGCCGGAGATCTACGCCGGTCGACGGCCTGACACCGACGCCACCCTCGTCCGCAACCTGCGCGCCGCCGGCGCGGTGATCGTCGGCAAGACCGCGCCGTCGAAGCACACCATCATGCTGCCCGGCAAGACCCGCAACCCGCACGACCCGACCAAGACGCCCGGCGCATCGTCGAGCGGGTCAGCCGCGGCGGTGGCCGACCTGATGGTCCCGCTGACCGTCTGCTCCCAGACCGCCGGCTCCATCTTGCGGCCGGCGACCTACTGCGGCGTCGTCGGCTTCAAGCCGACGAAAGACACCGTCGTGTACGACGGCACGCGCACCTACTCCCCCCATCTCGACACGATCGGAAGCATGGGGCGGTCGGTGCCTGACGCGGCGCTGCTGATCGCCGGCATGACCGGAGACGACAGCTTCGGGCAGCTCACGCAGCACCAGGGCGACCTTCGGGTGGGGCTCTACCGCACGCCGTACTACGGACAGGCGGAGACGTACGTACAAGCGCACTACGAGGAGTCGGTGGACGCGTTGACCGCCGCCGGGGTGACGGTCACCGAGGCGGAGATGCCGACAGAGTTCGACGACCTCAGTGAGCTGCAGGACGTGATCATGTCCTACGACCTCGACAAGGTGTTCGCCGAACACCGTCGAGACCACTTCGACCTGCTGGACCCGGAGCTCATCGCCTACTGCGACAAGGGCTCCAAGGTCACCGAGTCGCAGTACCAGGCAGCCCTCGACCACGCCGAGATGTGCCGCGGCATGCTCGACGGCGCCCTGGGCGACATCGACATCCTGGTGCTTCCGTCCACCCTCACCGAGGCGCCACCCATCACCACGACCGGCACCTCGGAGTTCATCCGGATCTGGACCTTCCTCCACACGCCGGCGATCAACCTGCCGACCTCGCTGTCGCCGGCCGGTCTGCCGATCAGCGTCCAGCTCGTTGGCCGGATGCAATCCGACCGCGAGTTCCTCGCCATGGCCGCTCGGGTGGACGAGATCCTCGGCCGGCCGGTGAGCCGCTGAGGAGCCGCCGGCTCACGACGAGTGCGGCGCCTCTCCGGTCGCGGGCTGGTCGATCCCGAGGGAGTCGTAGAACCCTTCGATGTGGCGGCGCATCAGCGCAGCCGCCAGGTCTACGTCCCCGGCGCGCACGGCCTCGAAGATCTCGACGTGCTCGGTGACCAACGCTTCCTGCCGGTTCGGCCACTCGCGGTCATCGGCGAAGGCCTCGTCCATCGGACGGCGTACCGACTCACGAAGCGCCGCCATCAGGTCCGCGAGCAGGCTGTTGTCCGAGCCTCGGGCGAGCGCGACATGGAACTCCGTGTCGAGGTCGTGGAATGTCCCACGGTCGAGGCCAGGCTCGGACATCCGCTTCAGGGTGTCAGCCACGGTGGCGAGGTCGGCGTCATCGACCCGCTCGGCGAGGCGCCGAACAGACTGCTCCTCGAGCGCCATCCGCACGCTCATGACCTCGGCCACGGTGTAGCTGGAGAGGGCGACATGGATGCCGAGCAGGTCGGCGAGTGCACGGCTGGGCTGTGCGGAGACGACCAGCTCCGACGTCGAACCGGGGCCGCTGCGCACGATCTCCATGGCTTGCAGGATCCGCATCGCCTCGCGGACGGACGGCCGACTGACCTGGAGCTGCTCGCTGAGCTGACGCTCACCCGGGAGCCGGTCTCCCGGTCGGAGCCGGCCTGCGAAGATCTCGGCCTTGAGCCGGCGGACGACAAGCTCGTACGTCTTGGCCCGCTCAAGTGGCACCAGCCGGATACTCATGGTCTTACCATATATCGCTGGGTGGCGGTAATGGCCGAGACCGGCTGCGCACACTCAGGACGCTGGCGGCGAACAGCACACCGGCCTCGGCGAACAGCCCCAGGAGCGCTGGCAGCGCCGCCAGGCTGCCGACCGCGGCGTGGGCGATGACGGCGGCCAGCACCGCGTTCTTGCATCCGCCCGCGAGCGCCGACTCCACCTGCAAGGAGCCACCCCGGCCCACAACCCACCCCAGCGATGCACCCCACAGACATCGGCCGACGCCGATCAGCGCCGCGATCCAGAGCTGGGAGGGCTGCTCGAGGGCGACTTCGTACGCCAGCCGCAGCTCGGATCCCATGCCTAGCATCAGGACCGACACGCTGGCCGCGATGATCGCGAAGCTGGCCCCTTGGGGCACGCGGCGCAGCCAGCGACCGGTGAGGGTGCCGAGCGTCGCCGGCAGCATGAGTCCGAACAGCAGGGTGAGGACCATCGAGCCAATCCGACCGGTCGTGCCGAGCGCCACCAGGACCAGCAGCGGGGTCAGCACGATGCCGACCGCGTACGACAGGATGCAGAACTGGACGACCGGCCGCACCCGCCCTGCGCATGCCGCCGCATAGCTCGGCAGGGCGACCGCAGGCGGCACCGCGCCGAGGAGGAAAGTCCCCGCACCGAGCGGGGTGCCGAGGCCGAGCACCACACCGAGGGCCATCAGCGGGATGCTGCTGACCGCATGGTGGGTCAGGAACATCCGCAGCGGCCAGCCGGCGGCGACGTCGGAGTGGGCCTCCGCCAACCCGCCAACGGCGATCATGGTCTGGACGAACAACGACACCAGGGCGAACTGCCGCAGGTGCTCGGCCGACGGGACCGCGGCACCCACCAGCAGTCCTCCGACCGAGGCCAACGCCAGCGCAAGGGCCGCCCGCTGCATCGGCGGTCAACCCGAGGGAGGAGCTGTCGACGGCCGGCGCGAGGTCACATCGACTCGCGCACGGACGAGGCCAGGTCGGCCTCGGCCTGTTGTAGCCGGTGGATCTTGGAGACGCGCGACAGCAAGAACGCCGTGGTCACGACGAGCGCGCAGACAAGGCCCAGCGAGATCGGACGTTGGACGAAGACGGCCCAGCCGTCCATGCCGAGCGACTGCCCCAGACTGGCTTCGATCTGGGGCGCCAGTAGGAACGTGATCAGCAGCGGCTCGCGAGGGACGTCGAGGGCGATGCAGACGTAGCCGACGAGCCCGAAGACCATCATCACGAGCACGTCGAACAGGGAGTAGTTGATGGCGTACGCCCCGACGAACGAGAAGAGAATGGCCGCGGCCAGCAGCCGGGACGCGGGCAGCTTCGAGAGCAGTGCGACGTACTTCAGCGTCGCGATCCCGACCAGCAGCAAGATGATGTTGCTCAAGATGAAGACCAGGAAGATCGCGTAGATGATCGGCCCGTGTTCCTCGAAGATCTGCGGACCGGGGGAGATTCCCTGCACCAAGAAGGCCGCCAGCAGGACCGCAGTGATGGTGTCGCCGGGGATGCCGAAGTTGAGCAACGGGATCATCGCCGGGCCGTTCACCGCGTTGTTCGCGGTCTCCACCGAGGCGACCCCGGTCAATGACCCCTTGCCGAACTCCTCAGGATTCTTCGATCGACGACGCTCGTTGCTCCAGGCCAGGAACGACGCGACCACCTGGTTCAGGGCCGGGAGAATCCCCACCACGCAGCCGATCACGGTCGACCTCCCGATGGCCGGGATGGTGGACCTGAACTCCTGCCTGGTCAGCCGCTCACCGAGCCCACCGACCACGGACACCGCCTGCAAGCCGGTCGGACGCCCCATCTTCAGCAGCTCGGCCACGGCATAGAGGCCGAGGACCATCGGGATGAACCCGATGCCGGCGCTCAGGTCGATCGAGCCGAACGTGAGACGCGTCGCCCCGTAGATCGGGTCGATCCCAACTGTTGCGATGAGGAGTCCGAGACCGGCCGCGACGAAACCCTTGGTGAACGACCGCCCGCTCAGGAATGCGATGAGCAGCAGGCCGAACACCATGATGACGACGAGCTCCGGCGGACCGAGCTTCAGCGCCACCGTGGCCACCAGCGAGGCGAGGAAGATCGCCACGATGTTGGACAGGATGTCGCCGATCACGGATCCGTAGAGCGAGATCTCGAGGGCCTTGCGCGCCTTGCCCTGCTTGGCCAGCGGGTACCCGTCGAGGACCG
>JBOHDE010000073.1:0-16839 GCA_050699035.1 Nocardioidaceae bacterium
CCGCCGAAGTGCTGCACCAGCGTGCGCCGCGCATGCTCCGACACCGCGATCCGGCCGCCGATCTTCTCCATCGACGGCCGCAGCATCGCCGCCGCCGACGACATCGCCCGGCTGCGCGTGTTGGACGTGTGGAACGTCCCGACGATCGGGCCGCGCGCCGCCCACAACGCCAGCACGGACACCGACGGCACCGACGGCTCGTGGATGTGCAGCAGGTCGAACCGCCCTTCTCGCAGCCAGCGCCGGGTCCGCTTCGCCGCCAGCGGGCCGAAGGTGAGCCGGGCGACCGAGCCGTTGTACGGCACCGGGACCGCTCGCCCGGCCGGCACGACGTACCCGGGAAGGCCGTGGCCCTCCTCCCCCGGCGCGAGCACGGACACCTGGTGGCCGAGCGAGGTGAGCTGCTCGGTCAGGTCGCGGACATGGTTCTGCACGCCGCCCGGTACATCCAGGGAGTACGGACAAACCATGCCGATCCTCACGACCTGATCCTTACAGGTCGGCGGCGAACACCCGCTGCAGCATGTGCCAGTCCTCCGGGTGCGCCCGGATGCCGGCCGAGAACGCGTCCGCGACCTGCTGCATCATGATCCGCGCGCCGTCGGCGCCGGCGACCCGCGGCACCGGCTCGTGAAACCGGATCCGCAGCAGCAGGGATCCCTCGTACGACAGCGTGGCCGGCAGCAGGACCGCCCGGGTCGCGCGGGCGAGCACCGCCGGGCCGGCCGGCAGTCGGGCGGCCTCGCCGAGCAGGTCGACCTCGACCCCGCTCGACGACAGGTCCCGGTCGGCGACCAGGCAGATCAGCCGGCCGGCGCGGGCCCGCTCGGCCAGCGTGTGGAACGTCGCGCCGTCGCCCCCGGTCAACGGCAGCACCTCCATGCCGAGGCTCTCCCGGTAGGCCACGAACCGCTCGTACAGCCGCTCCGGCCGCAGCCGTTCGGCAACGGTCGTGAACGGCATCCCGGACAGCGCGACCCAGGCCCCGGCGTGGTCCCAGTTGGCGGTGTGTGGGAGCGCGATCACGACACCGTCGCCGGCGGCGTACGCGTCCCGGAGGTAGTGCTCGTCGTCGGTCACCACGCTCGACACAACCCGGTCGGCCGACCAGGTGGGCAGGCGGAACGTCTCGCACCAGTAACGCAGGTACGACCGCAGCGCGCGCCGGGACAGGGCGCGCAGCTGCGCATCGTCGTGCGCGGGGCAGGCCCGCCGCAAGTTGGCCTCGAGCCGCTGGACGCCGGTGCCGCGGCGCCGCCAGACTTGGTCGCCGACCGTCGCGAAGGCCGCCCTGGCGACCGGTTCGGGCACCCGCTTGGTCAGTGCCCAGCCGGCTCCGAACAGCCAGTCATTCATGCGAGGCGTCGGTGCCCGCGACCGCCTGCTTGTGCACGATCAGCATCCGCTGCACCACCGTCACACTGCTGGCCACGGCGAGCAGCGCCAGCGCGACCACGATCAACGGCTCGAAGTCGAAGATGCCGGCCAGCCCGGTGGCGACCAGGATCAGCACCAGCCGGTCGGCCCGTTCGGCGATCCCGCCACGGGCGTGCATGCCGAGGCTCTCCGCCCGTGCCCGCGCGTACGACGTGACGCCGCCCATGACCAGGCAGTACAGCGCGAGCCCGGCGAGCCGCAGGTCATCGCCGTCACCGGCGTACCAGAGCAGCAGACCGGCGAACACCGCCGCGTCGCCGACCCGGTCGAGCGTGGAGTCGAGGAACGCGCCCCAGGTCGACGTCCGCCCGGACATCCGGGCCATGTAGCCGTCGATCAGGTCGGAGAAGACGAAGGCCGTCACGACCAGCACGCCGACCAGGAACTCCCCACGGGGGAAGAAGATCAGCGACCCCGCCACCACCCCGCACGTGCCGACGATCGTGACGGCGTCCGGGCTGACCCCGAGCCGGAGCAGCAGGTTCGCGATCGGCGACAGCAGGCGGACCCAGAAGTGGCGGAAACGTTCCAGCATGGTGACCGCGATGCTATCCAGGCCCGGCCAGCCCCCTCTTGTCAGGCCGGTGCGCCCGGGTGAAGGGTGGGGCAAAGCGTCGATCCAGGGAGCCCGCTCATGGCTGACAAGCAGCACAACCCCGCCGGAGCCGCCGGCGATGCACCGAGGGCCGACCGCCCCGACAGCGTCCGCAACGTCGTGCTGGTCGGCCCCGCTGGTTCAGGGAAGACGACTCTCCTCGAACGCCTCCTCACCGTCACCGGCACCCTGGCCCGGGCCGGCCGGGTGGAGGACGGCACCACGGTCTCCGACCACGAGGAGACCGAGCAGCGCCAGCAGCGGTCCATCGGCCTCACGCTCGCGCCGTTCCAGCATGGCGACGTCAAGGTCAACGTCCTCGACACCCCTGGGTACGCCGACTACATCGGCGAGCTGCGGGCCGGCCTCCGCGCCGCCGACTGCGCCCTGTTCGTCATCGCCGCCAACGACGGGGTGGACGGCGCGACGCGAGCCGTCTGGCAGGAGTGCGCCTCGGTCGGTATGCCGCGCGCGGTCGTGATCACCAAGCTCGACCACCAGCGCGCCGACTACGACGGCGTGCTCGCCCAGGCGCAGGCGTCGTTCGGCGAGAAGGTGATGCCGCTGTACGTTCCGCTCGGTGGCCGGGCCCTCGCCGGGCTGTTGTCCCAGCAGGTCTCGGAGTACGCCGAGGACGGCACCCGCACCGTCCGCGAGCCCACCGAGGACGAGGCGCTCGAGATCGAGGCCGCCCGCGGCACGCTGATCGAGGGTGTGATCGAGGAGTCCGAGGACGAGACGCTGATGGACCGCTACATGAGCGGCGAGGACGTCGACCTGGCGATGCTCGTCGACGACCTGGAGACGGCCGTCGCCCGCGGCTCGTTCTTCCCGGTGATCCCGGCCTGCGCGACCGACGCGGTCGGCACGGCCGAGCTGATCGAGATCATGACGAGCGCGTTCCCCCCGCCGTACGAGCACCCGTTTCCCGCGGTGTTCACCACGGTCGGCAAGGCTGTCGACGGTCTCACCTGCGACCCGTCCGGCCCGCTGCTGGCCGAGATCGTCAAGACCACGTCCGACCCGTACGTCGGCCGGATCAGCCTGGTGCGAGTCTTCTCCGGCACCCTGCGCCCGGACGCCGTCGTGCACGTGTCGGGACACTTCTCGGAGTTCTTCGGCGCCGACCGCGGACACGAGGACCACGACGAGGACGAGCGGGTGGGCGCGCTCTCGTCCCCGCTCGGCAAGCACATCCGGCCGGTGGAGGCCTGTGTCGCGGGCGACATCTGCGCCGTCGCGAAGCTGACCCGCGCGGAGACCGGCGACACCCTGTCGGACAAGGAGAACCCGCTGCTGATGGAGCCGTGGGCGATGCCCGAGCCGTTGTTGCCGGTCGCCGTCGAGGCCCATGCGAAGGCCGACGAGGACAAGCTGTCCCAAGGGCTGACCCGGCTCGCTGCCGAGGACCCGACGCTGCGCATCGAGCACAACATCGAGACGCACCAGATCGTGCTGTGGTGCATGGGCGAGGCGCACGCCGACGTCGCACTCGACCGGCTCGAGAACCGGTTCAGCGTGCGGGTCGACCCGGTCGAGCTCCGGGTGCCGTTGCGCGAGACGTTCGCCCGGCCGGCCAGCGGCCACGGGCGGCACGTCAAGCAGTCCGGCGGGCACGGACAGTACGCCGTGTGCGACATCGAGGTGGCGCCCGGTGCCACCGGCGAGGGGTTCGTTTTCGTCGACAAGGTCGTCGGCGGCTCGGTGCCCCGGCAGTTCATCCCCAGTGTCGAGAAGGGGCTGCGCGCCCAGCTGTTGAAGGGCGTCGGTGCCGGCTATCCCGTCGTCGACATCCGGGTGACCCTGGTCGACGGCAAGGCGCACAGCGTCGACTCGTCGGACATGGCGTTCCAGACCGCAGGTGGGCTGGCTCTGCGCGACGCCGCCGACAATGGCGAGGTGATCCTGCTCGAGCCGTTCGACGAGCTCAGCGTCTTGGTGGACGACGACTTCGTCGGCGCCGTGATGGGTGACCTGTCGTCGCGACGGGCCCGGGTGATGGGCACCGAGCCGGTCGGCCGGGGCCGCACGATGATCAAGGCCGAGGCGCCGCAGACCGAGGTGGTGAAGTACGCGACCGACCTGCGGTCGATGAGCCACGGCACCGGCACGTTCAGCCGCACGTTCCGCCGCTACGAGCCGATGCCGTCCAACCTGGCCGCCAAGCTCCGCGAGAAGTCCAGCGCCTGACCCGGTCGCCCGAACCGAGCCCGTTGAGTGTGACGTTTCCGACGCGACACGCCGGCGTGTCTGTCGAAAACGTCACACTCACCGGGGGTAGGCGGCTGGTGGTGAGCCGTCGGTAGGGTGCGCGCATGCCTCGGTCCACGGCTGCGCTGGTCGGCCTGCTGCTGGTGAGCGCTCTGGCCTCGTGCAGCGGAGACGACGCGACGGGCGACGGGGCCGACCCGCCACCCACCCGGACCGGCCCGGCGACGCCGGTCGACACCTGCACGCTGGTCAGCCGCGGCCAGGTCAGCGCGGCGCTCGGCCGGGACGTAGAGGTCACCGGCCGCCGACTCGAGGCGCCGACATTGCCGACCGAGAGCTGCCTGTGGGGTACGGAGTTCTCGGTCGCCGTGCTGGAGGTCCAGGTGACACCCGGCCCGGTGGCCGGCGAGACCTTCGACCAAGCCTTCGGCGCCGGCGCCGGCGGTGACCCCATGCGGGTCGCGGGCATCGGCGACGCCGCCTTCGCCCGCACCGGGCTGACGTCGCGCACGCTGCAGGTCCTCAGCCGCGGGGGCGTGCTCAGCTTCGAGGCCGTCGACGACCCCGGCGACAAGCTGCCCGCGGCGGCGCTGGAAACGCTGGCCAAGCGAGCCGTCACCCGGCTGCCGGCTAACCCGGAGCTCGCCGACAAGGCGCCGACCGGTCCCTGCGCCCAGGTCAGCGAGCGGGCCGTCACCGCCGCTCTCGGCGCGCGCCCGGAGCTGCGGCGCGCCAGCGCGGGCGTGGGTGGTGCGGTGATGTGCTCGTGGACGGCGCTGCCCGGCAACGTCGTGGTCACGGTACGCACCGACCCCACCCAGGTGACGAACTTTCGGGCCAACCTCAGCCCGCGCCTCTATGCGCCGGTGGAGGGCACGGGCGTCGAGGCGTACTCCCAGAAGCAGCGTGCCGGCGACCTGCTGTTGTTCGCCGGCACGCGCCTGATCGACCTCCACGTACTCCCTGGCGAGGGCTACGCCACGCAGGACGTCCCACCGTCCGAGGGCGAGCTGGCACTGGCCCGCGAGCTGGTCAAGGCGATCGGGTAGCGCCGACCGGGGTACGGTCGACCCGGGCGCTCAGCAGGGCGGCAACCGCGCACAACGAGCCGGCACTGACCCAGGCCAGCGTGTAGGTGCCGGTGAGGTCGCGGATCGCGCCCGCAGCCGCCGCCGCAGCCGCCGCGCCGAGCTGGTGCGACGCGAACACCCACCCGAACACGACCGTGCCGCGCTCGCCGTAGATGTCACGGCACAACGCCACCGTCGGCGGCACGGTGGCGACCCAGTCGAGGCCATAGAAGATCACGAAGACCACGACGCTGGGCCGCACCGCGTCGTCGAGCAGCATCGGGAGTACGGCAAGGGATGCGCCGCGCAGCAGGTAGTAGGCGACCAGGAGCAACCGAGGATCGAGTCGGTCGGTAAGCCAGCCCGAGGCGATCGTCCCCACGATGTCGAAGATCCCGACCACGGCGAGCAGCCCGGCGGCGGTCGTCTGCTGCATGCCGTGATCGTGCGCCGCCGGCACGAAATGCGTGCCGATGATGCCATTGGTGCTCGCGCCGCAGATCGCGAACCCGACCGCGAGCGCCCAGAACGGCCGGGTCCGCGCGGCGTCTCGCAGCGCGTCGACCGCGGCTCGCGCCGGGCCCGGCCCCTGACCCACCGGCGGCACCAGCTGCGCCGGCCCGGTCGCGCCGTACGGCCGCACCCCGAGGTCGGCCGGGTGGTCGCGGACGAACACCAGTACGAGCGGCACCACCGCGAGCGCGGAACCGGCGATCACCAGGGACGCCGTCCGCCAGCCAGCGGTCTCGGCCAGCCACGCGGTGACCGGCAAGAACACCAGCTGGCCGGTGGCGCTGCCCGCGGTGAGCACCCCGACAACGAGACCGCGACGGGCGACGAACCATCGCTGCGCCACGGTCGCCGCGAACACCAGCGCCATCGAGCCGGTGCCGAGCCCGATGAAGACACCCCAGCACACGACGAGCTGCCAGCTCGCCGTCATGAAAATGGTCGCCCCGCTCCCCACGGCCACCAGCACCAGTGCGCTCGCGGTCACGCGGCGGATGCCGAAACGGTCCATCAGGGCGGCGGCGAACGGCGCAGTCAGGCCGAACAGGACGAGGTTGAGGGCGACCGCCCCCGACAGCAGCGAACGAGACCAGCCGAACTCGTCCTCCAGCGGGACGATGAGCACGCCGGGCGCGGCGCGGAAGCCGGCGGCACCGACCAGCGCCACGAAGGCGACCCCGGCGACCACCCACGCCGGGTGCAGCCGCCGGGGCGGGACAGGCGCGGGAGCAGGGGTAGGTGCAGTAGCGGTTGCGTCGGTCACCAGCACAGCCTGCCGGTACCGGGCGCGGGCGACGAGTGGCCAAAAGGTCAATCAACGCTAGGATCAGGCCATGAACCCTCATCGCGTCGCGATCGTCGCCGTCGAGGACGTGATGGCGTTCGACCTCGGCACACCCTCACAAGTATTCGGTGCCGCCGCCGGTCCTGACGGCGAGCCGCTCTACACCAGCGTCGTCTGCACCGCGGAAGGACGGCCGGTGCGCACCTCGGCCGGCTTCGAGGCGACCGTGGCGCATGGCCTGGAGGCGGTCGCGGCCGCAGACACCGTCGTCGTGCCCGGACCGGCGGGCACCAGCGCGGCAGCACACGGCCGGGTCGACGACGCGGTGCTCCAGGCGGTACGGGAAGCGGCGGCGCGCGGCGCGCGGGTGGTGTCCATCTGCACCGGCGCCTTCGTACTCGCCGCCGCCGGGCTGCTCGATGGCCGGCCGGCCACCACGCACTGGCGCTACGCCGACCGGTTCCGCGACCTGTTCCCGACCGTCCGGCTCGACCCCGACGTGCTGTTCGTGGACGACGGCGACATCCTGACGTCGGCCGGGGTTGCGGCCGGCATCGACCTGTGCCTCCACATCGTCCGGCAGGACCACGGTGCCACTGTCGCCAACGCGGCGGCGCGGCGCTGCGTCGTACCCCCGATCCGGTCCGGCGGGCAGGCACAGTTCATCGAGCGTCCGCTTCCCCTGGACGACACGACGTCGCTCGCCCCGGTGCGGGCATGGGCGGTCGAGCACCTCGCCGATCTCCCGATCGGCCTCACCGAGCTGGCCGCCGAGGCGCGGGTGAGCGTCCGCACGCTGACCCGGCGCTGGCGTGCTGAGACCGGCCAGACGCCGCTGCAGTGGCTGCTCGCCCAGCGCGTCCGGCTGGCGCAGGACCTGCTCGAAGGCACCGACCTGCCGGTCGACGAGGTGGCCCGGCGAGCCGGCTTCGGCAGCACGGTGTCGCTGCGTTCACATCTGCAGGCCGCGATCGGGCAGAGCCCGACGCTGTACCGGCGGGCGTTTCGCCGCGCCTCCTGACGCGCCGCTCAGGCGTCGCGACGACGGATGAGTACGGCGGCCACCACGAGCAACACGATCCACCACAGCGAGAAGATCGCGTACCCCTCCCACGGGCCGAGCGTCCCCTCGATCTGGCGCGCCTGCATGATCGCGCCTCCGGCGTTGAGGACCTTGTTGACGTCGTCGCCCCAGTCGCCCGGGAGGAAGTTGCCGGCGATCGGCAGGATGAAGACGATGCCGATCGCAGCGGTGATCGCGCCGGCGGTGTGCCGCAACAGCGCACCCATCGCAAAGCCGAGCAGCCCGCACGCCGTGACGTACAGGGCACCGCCGATCACCGCCCGCAGCACACCCTCGTCACCGAGCGAGACCTCGAGGCCGGCGTCGGCGGTGGCCAGGACCAGCTGACCGATCCAGAACGCGGGGAACATGGTCACGATGCCGGCGACGAACGCCACGACCGTGAGCACCAGGGCCTTCGCGGCGAGCAGGTGCAGGCGGTGCGGGACCGCCGTCAGCGTCGTCCGGATCCCGCCGGTGGAGTACTCCGCACTGATCACCAGCGCGCCGAGCACGATGATCGCCGGCTGCCCGAAGAAGATGCCGGACAGACTCTGAGAGACCGGCTCGATCTGCGCCCGGTCGGCCTCCGGGATGTCCTCCCAGCTCACCGCGACGCCCAGACAGAACAGCGCCGAGATCCCGACCGTCACCACGACCAGGGCGACGAACGTCCACATGGTCGAGCGGACCGACCAGAACTTCGTCCACTCCGAGCGGACGATGTGGTCGAACCGGTCGGTGGCCGGCGGCACCAGGGCGTGGTGGTCGGCGGTCATCCCGCTCGGGGCGACGGTGTCGTCGGTGGTCACGGCTGCTCTCCCTCGGTGGCCGCCTCGAACGAGTCGGCGTGGTACTCCACGCTGTCGCGGGTCATCTCCATGAAGGCCGCCTCCAGGGAGGCACGCTCCTCGAACAGCTCGTGGATCGTCAGCCGGTGCTCGGCGGCGAGATCGCCGACCTGCTCGCAGGTGCCACCGTGGACCTCCAGGTAGCCCTCGACCTGCTCGGCTTTCAGACCCTTGTCGCGCAGCAGGGTGCCGAGCTGGTCGCCTTGCGGTGAGCGGACCCGCACGTGGTTGGTCTCGCTCTGCTCGATCAGCCGCTTGGTTGGCAGGTCGGCGAGCAGCCGACCCTTGCCGATCACGATCAGGTGGTCAGCGGTCTGCGCCATCTCGCTCATCAGGTGGCTGGACACGAAGACCGTGCGACCCTCGGCGGCCAGCGCGCGCATGAAGTTACGGATCCACAAGATGCCGTCGGGGTCGAGCCCGTTGACCGGCTCGTCGAACATCACGACACCCGGGTCGCCCAGCAAGGTGGCGGCGATGCCGAGCCGCTGCGACATCCCGAGCGAGAAGCCCTTGATCCGCTTCTTCGCCACGGAGGCCATGCCGGTGAGCTCGAGCACCTCGTCCACGCGCCGGCGCGGGATCCCGTTGCTCTGCGCGAGCGCGAGCAGATGGGCGCGGGCGGTGCGGCCCTTGTGCACGTCCTTGGCGTCGAGCAGCGCGCCCACGTAGTGCAGCGGTCCTTTGAGCTGGCCGTACAGCTGGCCGTTGACCAGCGCGGTGCCCTTGGTCGGTCGGTCCAGACCGAGGATCATCCGCATCGTGGTGGACTTGCCGGCGCCGTTCGGGCCGAGGAAGCCGGTCACGACTCCTGGTGGAACGGTGAAGGTGAGGTCGTCGACGGCGAGCGTGTCGCCGTATCTCTTCGTGAGCCCCCGAGCTTCGATCATCGATACGCCTTACTCATCGCAAAGTTTGACACCCTCGAACCCTTTCATGCGTACCAACGACGTGCACATCGAATTGACCAGGCGCCGACCGGCGCGCGCCGTGTCAGGATGAGTGATGACCGAGATGACGTTGCACCGGCTGGGTGACGAGCAGCTCGAGCGCGCCCGGCAGTCCTCCAACGGCCGTGCTTCGACCACGGTGCACCGCGGCCGTCGGCTCCGACAGACGTTGTTGGCACTCACCGCCGGCACCCGGCTGGCCGAGCACCAGAGCCCGGGCGACGCCACCGTTCTGTGCCTGCGGGGCCACGTCGTGATCAACGTCGGCGAGCGCAGCATCGACGTGCCGGAGAGCACCCTGGTCGACGTGCCCGCGCAGCGTCACGACCTGGTGGCCGTCGAGGACTCACTCGTCATCTTGACGGTAGGGGTCGGGTAGCCGGCCGGCGTCCCGGACGTGCGCGCGTACGGCTGTGGGCAGCCGGAGCGCCACCAGGACCGTCACCACGGTGCCGCCCGCGCCGGCGACCAGGAACGTCACCGGCGCCGACGTCGCGTCCAGCAGCAGCCCGCCGGAGACGTACGACACGGCCGCCGCGACGCCGATCACCCCGTAGAGGTTGCCGAACACCCGGCCGAGCATGTCCCGCGGGACCAGCCGCTGGAGCAACGTGTTGCTCGCGACTTCGATCGCGGCGATCCCCACCCCGCGTACGGCCTGGAGCGAGAACGCCACCGCGACCGCCCACGCCAGCCCGGTCAGCAGGTTGCCGAGACTGCTCACCGCGAACCCGGCCAGCAGCAGCGTCGCCATCCCCAGGCGGATGCTGGACCGCGCCAGCAGGGCGAAGCCCGCCAGCAGGCCGAGCCCGACCGCCCCGAGCAGCAGGGCGACCACGGAGTCGCCCGCCTCGAAGGTGTCCGTGGCCAGGACGACCAGGGCCACGTCGTCGACCGCCGTGAACGCGACGACGCCGCCGAACCCGAGCAGGACGAGGCGGACTGCTCGGGTCGTCCAGATGTACGTCAGCCCGCTCCGGGCCTGGCTCGCCAGCGAGGACCGGTCGGCAGGGTGCTCGGTCGGCGGGAGCGGCCGCAGCGTGCTGAGCAGGACGGCCGACACGAGGAAGGATGCGGCGTCGACGAGCAGGACGCCGCGGACGCCGAGGACCGGGAACAACGCGGCCGCGAGGAACGGGCCCACCGCCTCGCCGACGTTCGTGCCCAAGCCCAGCGCGGAGTTCGCCGGCACGAGGTCGCGGTCGGTCACCAGCGCCGGCACGGCCGCCCGCGACGCCGGCCCGAAGATCTGCCCGGCGACCGCGCGGACCGCGACCAGCGCGAGCAGCAACGGCAGCGGCGGCAGCGCGACCGCGATGGCCACGATCAGCGCACCCTGCACGACCTCGCAGGCGACCATCACGCGCTTGAGGTCGAAGCGGTCGCTGATCGCGCCGCTGACCGGGCTGAGCAGGGACGGCACGAAGTCGCCGGCCAGCAGCAGCAGCGACACGGCGACCGCCTGCCCGGCGGTGTCGGCGACATGGATCATCAGCGCGACCAGGCTCAGCGAGTCGCCGGCGTACGAGACGACCCGGGCGGTGCAGAGCGTCCGGAACGCCGGGTTGTCGCGCAGTAGCCGACCCGCACCCATCCGCCCACTCCCCCGACCTGAGGTCAGCTCGGCCAGGCCTCGGCGACCATGTCACGGGTCTCGCTGAGCAGCTGGGGGATGACCTTGGTCTGGGCGAGCACCGTGATGAAGTTGGCGTCGCCGCCCCAGCGCGGCACGACGTGCTGGTGCAGGTGGCCCGACAACGACCCGCCCGCCACTCCCCCGAGGTTGAGCCCGATGTTGAAGCCGTGCGGGTCGGACGCCGTCTTGACCGCGCGTACGGCGTCGCGCGTCATCGTCGCCAGCTCGAGCGCCTCCGCCTCCGTCAGCCCCTCCAGCTCGCCGACGTGGCGGTACGGCACCGTCATCAGGTGACCGGGGTTGTACGGATGCAGGTTGAGCACCGCGTACACCTGCTCGCCGCGGGCGACGACAAGACCCTCGCGGTCGGACAGCGTCGGGATCCGGCAGAACGGGCAGCCGGCGTCCTCCGCCCCCTCCGCCTCGGCCGCCGACTTGATGTACGCCATCCGGTGCGGCGTCCACAGCCGGGCCAGCCGGTCGGACACCGCGATGCCGTCCTGGCCGACGACCTCGGGGCCGTCGGTCATACCTGGGCCCGTTGCCGCACCGCGTCGACGATGCGCGCCACCGCGTCCGCGACGGGTACGCCGTTGTCCTGCTCGCCGCTGCGATAGCGGAACGACACCGCGCCGTCCTCCACGTCACGGTCGCCCGCGATCAGCATGAACGGGATCTTCTGCGTCTGGGCGTTGCGGATCTTCTTCTGCATCCGGTCGTCGCCGGCGTCCACCTCGACGCGGATGCCCTGGGCCGTCAGCTCGGCGGCGATGCCACGCAGGTACTCGTCATGGCGCTCCGCGATCGGGATGGCTACCACCTGCACGGGTGCCAGCCAGGGCGGGAACGCGCCGGCGTAGTGCTCGGTGAGAACGCCGATGAACCGCTCGACCGACCCGAACAGGGCGCGGTGGATCATCACCGGGCGCTGGCGGGACCCGTCGGCGGCGGTGTACTCCAGCTCGAACAGCTCCGGCAGGTTGAAGTCGAGCTGCACGGTCGACATCTGCCACGTGCGCCCGATGGCGTCGCGCGCCTGGACCGAGATCTTCGGACCGTAGAACGCCGCACCACCCGGGTCGGGCACCAGCTCCAGCCCGGACTCCTTGGCCACCTCGGCCAGGGTTTGGGTGGCTTCATCCCAGGCCTCGTCGTCACCGACGTACTTGTCCGGGTCCTTCGTCGACAGCTCGAGGTAGAAGTCCTCGAGACCGTAGTCCTTGAGCAGGTCGAGCACGAAGGTGAGCAGGGACGACAGCTCGTCCCGCATCTGCTCACGGCTGCAGTAGATGTGGGCGTCGTCCATGGTCAGCCCGCGCACCCGGGTCAGGCCGTGCACCACGCCGGACTTCTCGTACCGGTAGACCGTCCCGAACTCGAACATCCGCAGTGGGAGCTCGCGGTACGACCTGCCGCGCGACCGGAAGATCAGGTTGTGGAACGGGCAGTTCATTGGCTTGAGGTAGTAGTCCTGCTCGTCGAGGTGGATCGGCGGGTACATCCCGTCGGCGAACCACTCCAGGTGACCCGAGGTCTCGAAGAGTGCCGACTTGGTGATGTGCGGCGTGTAGACGAACTCGTACCCCGCCTCGACGTGTCGCTGCCGGGAGTAGTCCTCCATCGACTTGCGCAGCACGCCGCCCTTGGGATGGAAGACGGCGAGGCCGGAGCCGATCTCGTCGGGGAAGCTGAACAGGTCGAGCTCGGCGCCGAGCCGCCGGTGGTCGCGGCGCTCGGCCTCCTCGATCCGGTGCAAGTGCTGCTCGAGCGCCTCCTTCGACTCCCACGCGGTGCCGTAGATGCGTTGCAGCTGCGGGTTCTGCTCGCTCCCCCGCCAGTACGCGGCGGCGAGGCGCATCAGCTTGAACGCCGGGATCCGCTTGGTCGTGGGCAGGTGCGGGCCGCGGCACAGGTCCTTCCAGGCCACCGAGCCGTCCCGCTTGACGTTGTCGTAGATGGTCAGCTCGCCGCCGCCGACCTCCACGTCGGCCCCGTCGGCCGCATCCTCGACGTCCGGACCCTTGAGCCCGACCAGCTCGAGCTTGTACGGCTCGGCGGCCAGCTCGTCGCGGGCCTCGTCCACGCTGACCACTCGGCGGGAGAACTTCTGTCCCTCCTTGATGATCTTGCGCATGCGGGACTCGATCTTGTCGACGTCGTCGGGGTGGAACGGCTTCGCGACGTCGAAGTCGTAGTAGAAGCCGTCCTCGATCGGCGGGCCGATGCCGAGCTTGGCGTCGGGGAACAGCTCCTGCACGGCCTGTGCCATCACATGGGCGGTGGAGTGCCGCAGGATCGCCCGCCCGTCCGCGCTGTCGATGCTGACCGGCTCGACCGTGTCCGTGTCCGTAACCTCGCGGGACAGGTCGCTCAGCTCGCCGCCGATCCGGGCGGCGATGACCGACGGGTCATCCGCGAACAGTTCCCAGGCCTTGGACACGCGTACTCCTCGATAACGTCGGTTTGCGGTCCCGGCGATCGTATCTGCCGGGCCAGCGGAGGATCGCGCCAATATCAGCGGCAACCCACCTCCCGCGCGTGAGGTGACCACTGGCTAACGGGTCGGGCCGCCGAGATCGCGCTCGTACCGCAGCATGGCGGCGTGCGGCGGGACGGGACCTCGGGACCGCACTCCGGTCGCGTGCCACCCCAGCTTCTCGTAGAACCGACGCGCCCGGGGGTTGCCGACGTACACGTTGGCCCAGGCGCGCCGAAAGCCCTTGCCCTCGATCCGCGCGAGCACCGCGTCGTGTGCCCTCGTCGCCAAACCGGTCCCCCACTGCTGGACCGCCGTCCCGAAGTGGAAGAACTCGTCACCTCGGATCGCCGCGAACCCGCTCACGACGTCGTCGACAACGACGACGAAGCAGTCGATCGCGGGACCCTCGATCTCTCCGCGCCACCGCTCGGCCAGCACCTCCCGGGGAAAGGGGTACGTGTCCTGGGGGAAGACGTCTGCCAGTGCGCGCACAGCGCCGGGCTCCTGGATGGCGAGCACGTCCGCGACGTCGCCGGCGGTCATCGTCCGAAGCAGACCCTTCGCCTCAACACCGCTCACCTGGCTCAGCGTAGCGGGCGAGGCTGCGGGCTCGTGGGCGAATACGCTCGGGCAGAGAGCGACGACATCGGGGTGCTGATACACCGGTACGAGGAGCTCGCCATCACGTGGGGAGACGAGCGGGCGGCCAGGCGCGCCAACAGGCTCTTCGACTGGTGGTGAGTCCGGAGTGTCGAGCTGACCTGCGACGTCTCGTCGACTGGCGCGTTGCGTAGGCCCAGCGTCCGATTTGTCCCTACGGAACGCGCCAGTCGATGAGGTGGGGCGCCGATCCCGTACCCGGCACACGGCTGCCTCTAGGGTGGACCGATGGCGTCGATCAAGCAGTTCCAAGTCACCTTCGACTGCGCAGAACCTGAGCGCGTCGCTCGATTCTGGTGCGAGGTGTTGGGGTACGTCGTACCGCCGCCACCGGAGGGGTTTGCTACTTGGGACGATTTCCACCGCGCGCGGCCTGGGCATCAGGTTTCAGCGTTCGCATCCGATCCCTCAGGTGTGGGCCCGCGACTGTTCTTCCAGCGCGTTCCCGAAGGCAAGGTCGTCAAGAATCGGGTGCATCTTGACGTGCGGGTCGGCACCGGGCTCGTGGGTGAGGAGCGCCTGGCCGTACTCGAGGCTGAATGCGCACGACTGGTCGCGCTTGGCGCGGTTCGCGAGCGACTGCTGACGGCCGATGACGACAACGAGTCCTGCATCGTGATGCAGGACATCGAGGGCAATGAGTTCTGCCTCGACTGAATGGCCGCGAACGTGTCCTCGTCGCCTGCTAGCCGGGCCGAGTGGGACCCCGTCGTCGGTAGGTGGATCTGAGCTGTGCGGCCCTCCCGTGCCATCGACGTTGTCCAAGCTCTACTACCCGGCCCGGAAGGCCGCCGGCCGCGACGCCGGGCTAGGACGATCCGACCGGCCCGAGTTCTGAGGGCCACCGAGTCTCCGCTCCAGTCTCCCGGCCCATTAGCCGATCCTCCTGCGGGACGGAACTGCGGGCGAACGACGAGCGGAGCAAAACGTCCCGGTGCAGGTGTGTAAGACGCAGCAGGGACGCGGCCGTATCGACCTCGTCCCTCTGCGGTTCGTTTCCTCGTCGTACCGGTTGTCGACGACGGTGACGACTGCCGGCGCGCTCAGGTACTAGGACTCTCGCATGTCCCGGGGTCGAACTTCTCGGCCAGGGCGGCCCGCTCCGGCGAAGCCTCGAACGGCTGCGTGATGTACACGATCTCGCGCGCCACCTTGTCCCCCCGGAACTCCAGGATGCTGGCCGTCATGTGGGGTTCACCGCCCTCGACCGTCATGAAGTTTTCGGCGACCCAGTGATCGCCGGCGCCGGTGATCCGCCAGGTCGTGAACTCCAGGCTGGGAGCGTTCTCCCGCATGTTGCGGAACTTGTCCTTGCCGACGAACCGCTCGCCTGATTGCGGCCACTCAAGGACTGCGTCCTCGTGGTAGATCGCGTGCGCGGTCTCGAAGTCCTCGGCGTTTGCGTGCAACTCCCAGTGCTCGCGCAGGAGCTGAACGACCTCGTCATCCGTCATGGCGTTCTCCGAATCGCTAGCAGGAACACGTCGCACCGTAATGCGAACCCTGGGTTCGCAGACCCGGCTCGCACGGAAGTCGGCTGACAATTGGTCTCAATCTGGGACAAAGCCGATCAACGAAACATGCGCTCAGTGCGTTACATCGGCTCGCCTAGACGGTCAATCCATACCGTCTAGGCCAAGGCCGCACAGAAGGTTCCACCCAAGAACTGCGGGTGAGGCCCTCGGATGTACTCGACCGACCCGTCCGGGTTGAACAAGACATGTCCGGCGTCACGCAGGACGAGCCCGTGCTGGCCGCGGACGTGGGTATGCAGTCCGACTTCATGGATGGAGCCATCTGGTGCGATGAACAACTGGTAGCGGTCACGCTCGATCAAGGTACGACCGTTGGCCTCGATGGTGAACTGGACAGTCCGATGGATGACCAAGCGCGCCTCACTACCGTCGGCGTTGAAGTACGTCGTGTATTGGGCACTTTCCAGTTGAGAGACCTCGAGCGGAAAAGCGCAATACTCCGAATCCACGAAGCTGTCTGTGAAGGAGTACGAACCATGGACGGGGGAGTTGGCCTCACTCGCTCCGGCCGTCGGCATGAAGGCAGTGGTAAGCGACACGAGGGCGAGCGACACGAGGGCGAAGTCGCGGAAGAGTTTTCATGTTGGCTCCTGACGGCGGTGTCCGGCGGTTGGTCCGCCAGACGTTCGATGACCTGATCTTTCGCCGACTGGGTTCCCGCGCACAGAGTCGATACTCATGAAAGGCTCCCGGCCGGGCGGGACATCGTCCCGATGATCGAGAAGGCATCGTTGCGCGACGTGCCAGAGACCCGTCAGGGTTGAGGCATCGTGTCGATCACCCTGATGACCAGGCACGCTTGGTCGCCCCGCACACCGGTACCGGCGGCGAGCGTGCTGCTCGTCGTCGCCGTGGCAGGGCTCGGGTTCACCGTCGCCGCACTCCTGAGGATCAACGAGTCGCGCACAGTTTTCTCAGCTGATGGGCCGGTGGCCGGCAAGGTCCGGATCCACGCCATCTCGCATGTCACTTACCAGGATCTGAACGGAGACGGAAATTCGGATCCCGGGAGATCAGGTCAAACGTAGACCGATTCTTCTTCACCTGCGGCTAACCTG
>JBOHDE010000074.1:0-16659 GCA_050699035.1 Nocardioidaceae bacterium
TGACGGACCCACCAGGTGGCGTACGTCGAGAACTTGAAACCCTTGGCGTAGTCGAACTTCTCGACCGCCCGGATCAGGCCGGTGTTGCCCTCCTGGACCAGGTCGAGCAGCGGCATCTGAGACCGGCCGTACTTGCGCGCGATCGACACCACCAGCCGCAGGTTGGCGGTCAGGAAGCGCTCCTGCGCCTGCCGGCCCTGCTCGGCCAGCCATTCCAGCTCATCCTGTGTCGCATATTTCGGCGCGCCGCCCTTGCGGCGCCCGATCCGGCCCTCGGCGAGCAGCTGCTCGGCGAACAGGCCGGCTTCGATCGTCTTGGACAGCTCGACTTCGGTGGCCGCGTCGAGCAGCGGCGTACGGGCAATCTCGTCGAGATACAGACCGACGCTGTCGCGGCCGTCACTCGAGTCAAGCCCATGGGTCGCACGATTCGCCACGGACACTCCCTTCAACCTGGAATCCGCCATCACCGGAACAACGTCGGAACCGGTCGGGGAATTCCACCTTCGCCTTGTATCCAGGCAGACGAGCAGGTACACAGAAAAGTTGCACCTCTCAGGGACTTCTCAGGAACCTTTCGGGCTGGTCTCATGCGCCGCCCCGGCGGTATCCACGACCCAGGCGTACGAGAAGGCGCGCTCCCGCCACGCGTCGTAGCGCCCGCTTCGCCCTCCGTGGCCGGCCTCCATCTCGGTCTTGAGCAGCACCGGGGCGTCCCCGGTTGCCGTCGCCCGCAGCCGGGCCACCCACTTGGCCGGCTCGACGTACAGCACCCGGGTGTCGTTCAGGCTGGTGATCGCGAGGATCGCCGGGTAGTCCTTCGCCTCGACGTTCTCGTACGGCGAGTAGCTCTTCATGTACGCGTACACGTCGGGGTCGTGCAGCGGGTCGCCCCACTCCTCCCACTCGACCACGGTCAGCGGTAGCGAAGGATCGAGGATGCTGGTCAGCGCGTCCACGAACGGCACCTCGGCGAGGATGCCGGTGAACGCCTCCGGCGCCAGGTTGGCGACCGCGCCCACCAGCAGACCGCCGGCGCTGCCGCCGTGCGCGACCAGGTGCTCGGGTGCCGTCCAGCCGGACTCCGTCAGGTGCCGGGCGCACGCGACGAAGTCGGTGAACGTGTTCTTCTTCTGCAGCACCTTGCCCTCGTCGTACCACCGTCGGCCCATCTCACCGCCGCCCCGCACATGGGCGATCGCGACGACGACCCCGCGGTCGAGCAGCGACAGCCGCGGGATCCCGAACCCCGGGTCCATCGACATCTCGTACGACCCGTATCCGTAGATGAGTGCGGGGTTGCGGCCGTCGCGCGGCGTGCCCTTGCGGCAGACGATCGAGATCGGCACCTCGGTGCCGTCGGGCGCGGTGGCCCACTCGCGGTACTGCTCGTAGTCGTCCGGGTCGTAGCCGCCGAGCACCGGCGTCTGCTTGCGCAGCGTGCGCTCCCGGGTGCGTGCGTCGAAGTCGTAGACGGACGCCGGGGTCACCATCGACGTGTAGCCGAGGCGGATCGTCGGCTGCTCGAAGTCGGGGTTGCCTCCGGTGCCGACGGTGTAGATCGGCTCGTCGAACTCGATCGGGTATGACTCGCCGTAGCCATCGGCGGACAGCGGCAGGACGCGCACCTCGGTCCGGCCGTTGCGACGTTGCGACACCACGAGATGGGTGCGGAACGCCTCGACGTCTTCCAGCCTGGTGCCGGGGGAGTGCGGGATGACCGGCGTCCACCGCACGGGCGCCGCGTCGTCCACGGGTGCCTCGGCGAGCTCGAAGTCGAGGGCATTCTCGTTGTGCAGAACGAGAAACCGGTCCTCGCCCTGGATCACCGCATGCTCGAGGTGGTACTCCACCCCCTGGCGCCGCGGCGCCACGACCCGTGGCTCGCCGGTCGGGTCGTCGGCGTCGAGCACGCGGTACTCGGTCGTCGTCTTGGAGCCGCTGACGAGGAACAGGAACCGGTCCGAACGGGTGCGGCCGGCGCTGAGCCAGTAACGCTCGTCGGTCTCCTCGAAGACCACCACGTCGTCGGTCGCGGGGGTGCCGAGCGCGTGCCGCCACACCCGGTGCGGGCGCCACGCGTCGTCGACGGTCGTGTAGAACAGCGTGCTGCCCGCGAGGTCCCAGGTGGCACTGCCCAGCGTGCCCTCGACCACGTCGGGGAGGAGCTGCCCGGTGCGCAGGTCCTTGACCTGAAGGGTGTAACGCTCGTCGCCGACGAAGTCGGTGGAGAACGCCAGCAGGGTGCCGTCGATGCTGGCCGAGAACGCGCCGAGGGAGAAGAACTCCTTGCCGTCGGCGAGTGCGTTGCCGTCGAGCAGCACCTCCTCGCCGGGTACGTCGACACCGGCCTCGAGCGTCGGCGGGGTCCAGTCACCAGCGGTGGCAGCCGTCCGGCAGTGCAGCGAGTACTGCTGGCCCTCGACCGTGCGCGAGTAGTACCACCACTCGCCGACCCGCGTCGGGACCGAGAGGTCGGTCTCCTGGGTGCGGGTCTTGATCTCGGTGAAGATCTGCTCCTGCAGCTGTTCGAGATGCCCGGTCTGTTGCTTGGTGAAGGCGTTCTCAGCCTCCAGGTAGGCGACCGTCTCGGCGTCGGCCTTGTCCCGCAGCCACTCGTACGGGTCGACGAACGTGTCACCGTGGTGGACGCGCTCCTGCGGCACCTCTTTGGCGACCGGTGGAGCAAGGCGGGCCGACGTGGCGACGGGGGCATCAGTCATGCGGAGACGCTATCTCGCGGCGGCAACCGAACTCTGCTCAGGTGGCCGACAGCCACAGCTGCACGGCCAGCCCGAGACCGGCCAGCGCGATGACGACGCGCAACGGCTCGGCCGGCAGCCGCCGGTGGACGGCGGGGCCCAGCAGGCTGCCGGCCAGCGCGCCCACCGCGACCGTGAGCGCCGCCGGCCAGTCGACCGGCGCGAACAGGGCGTACGTCACCGTGGCGATGCTGTTGGCCGCCCCGAGGACGATGTTCTTGACCGCGTTGCTGACGGCCAACGGCTCGACCGTCGTGGCACAGAGCACGGCGAGCATGAGGACGCCTGCGGCCGCGCCGAAGTAGCCGCCGTACACCGCGACCAGGGGGAGGGAGACCAGCAGGACCGGTCGGCGGTGGTGCCGAAGCCGGTGGATCCGCTGCACCTGGTTGCTGAACAGCAGCAGCAGCGAGCCGAGCGCGATCAGCCAGGGAACGACCAGCTCGAACGACTCGGCCGGGCTGAGCAGCAACACGGCGGCGCCCACCGTACCGCCGAGGGCGGCCAACGCGCTCAGCTGGGCGAGCCGCCGGCCCTGCCCGGTGAGCTCGGGTCGCGAGCCGACCGCCGCACCGACGGCAATGGAGACCAGCGCAACGGTGTTGGTGACGTTGGCGGCGACCGGCGGGAGGCCGACCGCGAGCAGGGCGGGGTAGGAGATCAGTGACGCGAGTCCGGCGGTCGACCCGATCAGACCGCCGCCGAGCCCGGCCAGCAGCAAGAACGCGGCGGTCGAGAGGTCCAAGCCTGTCCCCTCACCGCGTGGCGTCGTCTCCGCGGAGTCTATTCGGGCTGGTCGTCCTCTGATCGCGTCGGCGCCGCGGCGAGATCGGGGTCGTCGGCGGCGAACGTGCGGACGGGTCCCGGCTCGGTCTCGGCGGTCTCGAACCGTACGGTGACGCGGCCGAGGCCGGCACCCCAGACCCAGCCCGGGCCATGGGCTGTATGCACGACGTCGGCGCCCGGTACCCACCGCACGCGGGCGCGGTGGGCGTCGAAGCTGGCGACGGCGGGCGCGTCGGGGAGCGGCTCGTCCTCGTCGTCGGTGTCGCCGAACAGGTCGTCCTGGATCCAGTCGGCGAGACCGGAGACACCGACGCCCAGCAGCCGTACCCCTGCCGACGTGTCGACCTCGGTCACCAGCCGTCGGGCCAGCCGGGCGATCACCCGCGGGTCGTCGGTGGGGCCGGGCAGGGTGGTCGAACGGGTGTGGGTGGTGAAGTCGTAGAGCCGGACCTTGACCGTGATCGTGCGGCCGGAGAGCTTGGCCTTGCGGGCGCGCTGCGCCACCTGCTCGGCGTGTCGCCCGACGATCACGCCGAGCAGGGCGGGGTCGACCAGATCGGTGTCGAAGGTGTCCTCGACGCTGATCGACTTGGACTCGCGCTCGACCACGACCGGGCGGTCGTCGTCGGCGCGACAGAGCCGGTACAGCGACCTGCCCTGGGCCGAGCCGACCACGCGGACCAGCTCGTCCTCGCTGATCTGCTCGAGCTCCTCGACCGTGTGTACGCCGACGCGCCGCAGCCGCTCTGCCGTCGCCGGCCCGACGCCGGGGATCACCGTGACCTGCATCGGGCGTAGCAGATCCTGCTCGGTGCCGGGTGGCACGATCACCAGGCCGTCCGGCTTCTGCAGGTCGCTGGCGATCTTGGCGACCAGCTTGGACGTCGCGACACCGACCGAGCCACGCAGCCCGCCGGTCACCTCGTGCACGCGGTCCTTGATCTCGGCGACCGCCTTGCGGAGCGCGACGGGGGACAGGTCGGTGACCGCGCCCGCGCGGAGGTCCACGAACGCCTCGTCGAGCGACAGCGGCTCGACCAGCGGTGAGACCTCGTGCAGCACCTTCATCACGGCGCGGCTGGTGGCGCGGTAGGCGTGGAACCGGCCGCCGAGGAACGCGGCGTGCGGGCACCGGGACCTCGCTTCCGCACTCGACATCGCGGAGTGCACGCCGTAGGCCCGCGCCTCATACGACGCAGTCGAGACGACGCCACGGTTGCCGAGACCGCCGACCACGACCGGCTTGCCGCGCAGCGACGGCTTGTCGCGCTGCTCGACCGAGGCGAAGAACGCGTCGAGGTCGAGGTGGAGGATCGAGGCGTCGGCGCGCATGCGGCCATTGTGGCGCCCGGCACCGACTAACAGCGGGTCGAGACCGGACGGCCCGGTTTTCGTCCACAGGGGCAGCTCCGGAGGCTGTTCTCCACAGCCTGTGGCCGGCCGCTGTTGCGATCCGGCCGGGGGCAGCAGGCTCGCCGGCATGAGCAAGCAGAAGCGACGTCCCCGCCCGACCGATCCGCCGGTCCTCAAGGCCCGTGACCCAGGCGACCTGCTGGCGGTGGTGCCGTACCAGCTCGGTTTCCACCCGGCCGACAGCTTGGTGGTGGTCGCCGTCGGTGCACCCCGTCGGCGGCTCGGGTTCACCCTGCGGGTCGACCTGCCACCTCCCGAGTACGTCGCGGTCGCGGAGCAGCAGGTGGTCGAGGCACTGGAGCGCAACGACGTCCACACCGTGGTGCTGGTCGCGTACTCCGCCGAGCCGGCCGCGGCCCAGCCGTTGGTCGACCGGGTCCTCGGGCAGCTCGACGCGGCCGGCATCGAGGTGCTGGAGGCGCTGCGGGCCGACGGTCGCCGCTGGTTCTCGTACCGCTGCCAGGAGTCGTGCTGCCCCGTCGAGGGCACGCCATACGACAACGGGTGCCATCCGTTGACCGCGACCGCGGTCGCGGAGGGTGCGGTCGCCCTGCCCGACCGGGCCACCCTGGAGCGCCGGGTCGCCCCGGCCGGTGGCGCCGCCGCGGAGGCGGTGCGGCAGTCCGTCACGCGTGTCGAGCTCGACCTTGCCGACCCGCTGGCGGACCCGGCCGGTCGGGCGATGCTGGTCCGTCGGCTGGAGCGTCGGATGCGCGAGTTCGTCGACGCGTACGTTGCGGAGCCGCGGCAGCTCACCGACGACGACGTCGCCAACGCCTGTGTCTGGGCCGGCCTGGTCACGGTCCGCGACGCCGCCTGGACGGCGATGAGCAAGGACTCCGCCGCCGTCCACGGCGAGCTGTGGCAGCAGGTGCTGCGGCTCGCGGTTCAGCGGTACGTCGCACCGGTCGCGTCGCTGGCTGCCTTCGCCGCGTGGCTGTCCGGCAACGGCGCGCTGGCCATCTGTGCCGTCGAGCGGGCGTTGGCGGCCGACCCCGACTATTCGATGGCGCTGCTCGTCGACGGCCTGTTGCGGCAGGCCGTACCCCCGGCGCTGTGGCAGGGGGTGGCGCAGGACACGGCAGGCAGTTCCGCCGAAGAGGTTTCCTGAACGGCCCAGTGCGGGCAGTGTGTTGCCAGGACACCCGCCTGGACCGAGGAGGCGCGCCATGGGCCAAGAGGTGGAGCAGCGCGAGTTCAGCCGGGCGGACCGGACCCGCTACCGGGCCAAGGTGCGCCGTTGCCTCGACGTGTTCGCCCGGATGCTCCGTGAGTCACGGTTCGACTCCGACCGTCCGATGGCGGGCCTCGAGATCGAGTTCAACATCGTCGACGATGCGGGCGACCCGTCGATGAAGAACGTCGAGGCGCTCGAGCGCATCGCCGACCCCGACTTCCAGACCGAGCTCGGCCAGTTCAACCTCGAGATCAACGTGCCGCCGAGACGGCTGCCCGACCGCGGGATCGAGGCGTTCGAGCGGGATGTGCGGGCGAGCCTCAACAACGCCGAGGCGAGGGCCAACGAAGTCGGCGCGCACATGCTGATGATCGGTGTCCTGCCGACGCTGCAGACCGGGCACATGACGGCGGACACGCTGTCTGCCAACCCGCGCTACGCGCTGCTGAGCGAGCAGATCCTGGCCGCGCGCGGCGAGGACATCCGGATCGCGATCGACGGTGTGGAGCGGCTGGCAGCGACAGCCGACACCATCGTGCCGGAGGCCGCGTGCACGTCGACCCAGCTGCACCTGCAGGTGAGCCCCGACGAGTTCCCGGCGTACTGGAACGCCTCCCAGTCCATTGCCGGCGTGCAGATCGCGATCGCCGCCAACTCACCGTTCTTGTTCGGCAAGGAGCTGTGGCGGGAGACCCGGATCGCGTTGTTCGAGCAGGCGACCGACACCCGCAGCGAGGAGCTGAAGAGCCAGGGCGTGCGGCCGCGGGTGTGGTTCGGCGAGCGCTGGATCAACTCGATCTTCGACCTGTTCGAGGAGAACGTCCGCTACTTCCCGGCGTTGCTTCCGATCGTCGACGACGAGGACCCGGTCGAGGTGCTCGACCGTGGCGACACGCCTCAGCTGGGCGAGCTGCGGCTGCACAACGGCACGGTCTACCGCTGGAACCGGCCGGTCTACGACGTGGTGCGTGAAACGCCCCACCTGCGGGTCGAGAACCGCGTGCTCCCGGCCGGGCCCACGGTCGTCGACATGCTGGCAAACGCCGCCCTGTACTTCGGGCTGGTGCGCTATCTGGTCGACCAGCAGCGCCCGCTGTGGAGCCAGATGTCGTTCAGCGCCGCCGAGGAGAACTTCCACACCGGTGCTCGGCACGGGATCGAGGCGCAGGTGTACTGGCCCGGCCTCGGCGCGGTGCCGGCCGCCGAGCTGGTGCTGCGCCGACTGTTGCCGATGGCCGACGAGGGGCTGCAGTCGTGGGGCGTCAGCCAGTTCGAGCGGGACCGGTTGCTCGGTGTGATCGAGCAGCGCTGCCTCACCGGGCGCAACGGCGCGACCTGGCTGGCCGAAGTGTTCCACTCGATCTACGACCGCGGTCAGCGTGACCGCTTCGACGCGATGCGGGCCGTCGTCCAGCGGTACCGCGAGCACATGCACACCAACGAGCCCGTGCACACCTGGCCGACCGACTGACCCACCTCCTGGGAAGAAATGAGCCCGGCGATCGCCGTTGGGCCCCCGAACATTTGCGCCGAGGTTGCGCGTATGTCGGGTTGGGCGTGCTGCTCGCGACGAAGTGAACGGAATTGCTGTCTGCAGTCGCTGGTGGCGACAGTTTCGTTCACTTCGCGCCAGCGACATCAGCGCGGCCGGCGAGCGCGTGCGCGACATGGACGATCTCGGGGTCGTCGCCGCCTGCTCGGGCCCGATTTCGTTCAGCTGAACGAAGGCGACCCACTGGTGGGCTAACCGCACCAAGGGATGTCGACGTCGCCGATCCGCACCCCGACAGTTCCCCGGACACGGGTGCGGCGCCAGCCCTGCATACTCGCGTCGAGGTTGCGCGTATGTCGGACGTGCATAAGTGCAACCTCGGCGGGAGTGGGGTGGTGCTCAGGTGCGCGCGCCGTAGGCCCGGACCCGCAGCCGTTTCCAGGTCCGCTGCTCGCCGCTTGCCAGGTCGAGCCACCCCCACCGGCTCACGATGACCACGGTCGTCAGCGAGACGCCGACGACGTCGGCCGCCACCAGGGCAGCGCGCGCCCACCCCATGTCCTCATCGCGCCGCTCATGGGGTCCAGGTCGGATCACCGCCACCGTCGCGGCGCCGCCATGACCGGCCAGCAACCGGCACAGCAGGTCCACCCGCAGGCCGTGGTCGGCAGATGGCGCGCCGAGGTCCGTCCAGCCCGGCCCACCGACCACCTCCACTGCGGTCGGGAACGTACGGCTCTGGGTCGCCGCCCGCAGCTGTCCGACCCGCAGCCGGAGCCAGCGGCGGGCCGCGAGGTCGAGACCCGGGTCGGGACCGGTGGGCATGCCACCAGAGTGCATCGATCTCGGCGCGGATGTCGCCGGCCGTCCACAGGGCAGAGCCGCAGCGCAGTCCGGTAGCGTGCGAGTCACCCACAACGAGGTGACGGATGAGGAGGACCACGCGATGGGTGTCATCGTCGTCGGTTACGTTCCCAAGCCAGAGGGCCGTGCCGCCCTTCGGCGGGCGGTCGAGGAGGCCCAGCTGCGGAGCTCCCGGCTGGTCGTCGTCAGCAGTCACCGCGGTGGCCGCGACTTCGACAGCGGGGACGCGGTCGAGTCCGAGGGCCAGCTCGAGGACGTACGTAAGGAGCTCAGCGACTCCGGAGTCGAGCACGAGGTCCGTCAGCTGGTCCGCGGCCTGGACCCTGCCGACGATCTGGTGGCGTTGTCGGAGGAGATCGACGCGGAGCTGATCGTGATCGGCCTGCGCCGCCGTACCCCCGTCGGCAAGCTCATCCTCGGCAGCAACGCCCAGCGCATCCTGCTCGAAGCGCAGTGCCCGGTGCTCGCCGTCAAGGCCGCGGACTGAGGGGGCTCCGATGCTCAAGATCGCCCAGGACACCGCGGCCGACGAGGTGCTCACCGCCGACCCGTTCGCGCTGCTGACCGGCATGCTGCTCGACCAGCAGTTCCCGATGGAGCACGCCTTCGCCGGTCCGGCCAAGGTCAAGGAGCGGTTCGGGACACTCGACCCGGCCGCGATCGCCGCGGCCGACCCGGAGGAGTTCGCGGCATTGTGTGCGGTGACACCCGTCGTGCACCGCTTCCCGGCGTCGATGGCAGGACGCATCCAGACCCTCGCCGCGCACGTCCTCAAGGAGTACGACGGGGACACCAGCCGACTGTGGAACGAAGCCGAGTCCGGCAAGGACCTGCTCGCGAGGCTGCAGCGGATCCCCGGTTTCGGCAAGCAGAAGGCACAGATCTTCGTCGCCCTGCTCGCCAAGCAGCTCGACGTCCGGCCGGACGGTTGGGAGGAGGCCGCCGGCGCGTACTCCGAGCCGGGGTCGTTCCGCTCCGTCGCCGACGTCGTCGATGGCGACTCGCTGGATCGCGTGCGTGCGTTCAAGAAGGAGCAGAAGGCCAAGGCTCGCGAAGCGTCGACCTGAGCGGGCCCAGGTCCGTCTGGCGACACCGGTGCGTGGATCCGTGCCCACTCCGTGGCACACTTGGCGTTGCTGCGGTTGACCGGAGGCCGGTCGTCCGCGCCCAGATACCGATGTCGAGAGGTCGTTCGTGTCGTCCAGCACGTCTCGCAAGCTGCCCCCGCGTGTACTTGAGCACCCCCAGATCCAGGCACTCTTTGCCCGTGGGCATACCCACGGCTCGGAGGGGGGACAGGTAACGGCCGACGAGTTGCGATCGGCGGTCGACGCCGTCGACCTGACACCTGCACAGAGCAAGTCCCTGCTGCGCCTACTGAGCCAAGAGGGAGTGACCGTGGTGGTCTCCGCCGCCGACTCTGCCGGACGCAAGAGGGTGAGTGCGGCCGCTGCCCGCCGTACCACCGTCTCCGCCACCACCACCGCGAAGAAGGGCACGACCAAGAAGGCTGCCGCCCAGAAGAAGGGCTCGGCTGCCACCAAGGAGGGCCCCGCGAAGAAGGCACCGGCCAAGAGTGCACCGGCCCACAAGCCGCCCGCCAAGAAGTCACCGGCGGCCCCCAAGACGGCGGCCAAGAAGACCTCGGCCAAGCGTGCCAGCGTCACCGACGCCGCGGTCGACGCCATTGTCGACGCGACCGGCAAGAAGAAGGTCCTGGCCGACATCCCCGACGAGGTGTTCGAGGCCGACCTCAAGAACGACCCGACGCTGAAAGAGGACGAGAAAAAGGGCTTCGTCATCTCGACGGCCGACGACACCGACGAGCCCGAGCAGCAGGTCATGGTCGCCGGCGCGACGGCCGACCCGGTCAAGGACTACCTGAAGCAGATCGGCAAGGTCCCCCTGCTGAACGCCGAGCAGGAGGTCGAGCTGGCCAAGCGGATCGAGGCCGGCCTGTTCTCCGACGAGAAGCTCGCTGGCGGCACCAAGATCACCGCCAAGCTGCTCGACGAGCTCGACTGGATCGCCGAGGACGGCCGCCGGGCCAAGAACCACCTGCTCGAGGCCAACCTGCGGCTCGTGGTCTCGCTGGCGAAACGCTACACCGGTCGAGGCATGCTGTTCCTCGACCTGATCCAAGAGGGCAACCTCGGTCTGATCCGGGCGGTCGAGAAGTTCGACTACACCAAGGGCTACAAGTTCTCGACGTACGCCACCTGGTGGATCCGGCAGGCGATCACCCGCGCGATGGCCGACCAGGCCCGCACGATCCGGATCCCGGTGCACATGGTCGAGGTCATCAACAAGCTGGCCCGCGTGCAGCGGCAGATGCTGCAGGACCTGGGCCGCGAGCCGACGGCCGACGAGCTCGCCAAGGAGCTCGACATGACCCCGGAGAAGGTCGTCGAGGTCCAGAAGTACGGTCGCGAGCCCATCTCGCTGCACACGCCGCTTGGCGAGGACGGCGACTCGGAGTTCGGTGACCTGATCGAGGACTCCGAGGCGATCGTCCCGGCCGACGCCGTCAGCTTCACGCTGCTGCAAGAGCAGCTGCACGCCGTACTCGACACGCTGAGCGAGCGTGAGGCCGGCGTGGTGTCGATGCGGTTCGGCCTCACCGACGGACAGCCCAAGACGCTGGACGAGATCGGCAAGGTCTACGGCGTGACCCGTGAGCGGATCCGTCAGATCGAGTCGAAGACGATGTCCAAGCTGCGGCATCCCAGCCGCTCCCAGGTGTTGCGGGACTACCTCGACTAACCAGGCCCGTCGGTCGGGCGGGCGACGTTTGGCCGGTGCCCGCTCTGGCTACCCTCCAGACATGCAGCAACGACGCATCAAGGACATGCCGGTCGGTGAGGTCGGCCTGGGCGCGATGCCCCTGTCCCACGACAAGCGGCCTGACGAGGCCGACGCGATCGGCACCATCCACGCGGCGCTCGACCGCGGCGTGACGCTGATCGACACCGCCGACGCGTACACGCCGAGCGACCACGGTATGGGGCACAACGAGGAGCTGGTCGCCAAGGCGGTGCGTGAGTACGGCGGGGACACCTCCGACGTGCTGGTCGCCACCAAGGGCGGACACACCCGTGACGGCGCCGACTGGGGCCTGAACGGCCGACCCGAGTACCTCAGGCAGGCCGCCGAGGCGTCGGCCCGCCGACTGGGGGTGGAGGCAGTCGGGCTGTACCAGCATCACCGGCCCGACCCCGACGTGCCGTACGCCGAGACCATGGGCGGACTGCGAGACCTCGTCGACGCGGGGCTGATCCGCTACGCCGGCATCTCCAACGCCGACCCTGACCAGATCCGGGCGGCGGCCAGCATCATCGGCGACGGCCTGGCCAGTGTGCAGAACCAGTTCTCGCCCGTCTACCGCTCCAGCGAGCCGGAGATCGGCGTGTGCGAGGACCTGGGCCTGACGTTCATCCCGTGGAGCCCGTTCGGCGGTGGCCGGGTCGCCAAGGAGATCGGCAACCTCGTGCCGGAGTTCGGGAAGGTGGCCGAGGTCCACGACGCCAGCCCGCAACAGGTGTGCCTGGCCTGGATGCTGGCGAAGTCGCCGTCGGTCATCGTGATCCCGGGAGCCTCCCGCACCGCCTCGATCCTCAGCTCGATCGACGCCGCCGACCTGCGGCTCAGCGAGGACGAGGTCGCGCTCCTCGACGCCACGCAGGGGACCCGTTGAGCGACCTGGTCCCGCGACCCACCCACGGTGACGTCGTCGAGCTCATCCTCGACGACCACCGGCTGTTCGAGGAGCTGCTCCGGCAGCTCCGCGACGAGACCCAGGACCGGGACGGGCTGCGCATGCTGCTGTCGCGGGTGCTGGTCGCGCATGCCGAGGCCGAGGAGAGGGAGGTCTACCCGTCGCTGCGCCGCGAGGACGCGATCAGCGGTGGCGAGGCCGCGCACGGCACGCACGAGCACGACGAAGGACACCAGGCGCTGCTGGGCGTACTCGAGGTGGACGACACCGGCAGCGAGGAGTTCAGCACGGCCGTGCACGAGCTCTCGGAGGCGCTGCACCACCATCTCGACGAGGAGGAGCGGGACATCCTGAACCCCGCCCGCACCGAGATCACCGAGGCCGTCCGCGAGCAGCTCGGCGCCGCGTTCGCCGCCGAGCGGACTGCCCAGCTGGAGGCGGACTGTGGACAGGTCGACAACGTCCGCCGGCTGGTCGAGCGGGCGAAGCGGCGGACCCGTTAGGGAAGCTTGGCGGCCGCGTTGCGCATGGCGCCGACGATCGGCTCCTCGCCGGCCGGGTAGGTAGGCGCGGCCCGGCCGGCGTCGATCACCGTCGTCACGGTGATCCGGGAGCCCTTGCGGGTGTAGCCGGTGGCGTCGAAGTAGCGCGCCTTCGGGAAGCCCTCGACCGGCCCGTACTCCACCATCCGCCAGGTGGCGGTGTCCTCTCCCGCCTCGACGGTTGCCGGCTTCGTGAGGACCCGCGCGCCGCGGAGCTTTGCCTTGGCCAGCGTGATCGCGCACTGACGGTGCCACGTGCCCATCACCCGGAGGGCCTCCGTGGCCTGCGCCTCGTCGGCGAAGACGAGGACGGTGCTGCTGGCGCGCGCGTGCTTGATGTCGCCACCGGCGAAGGCGCGCTTCCAGAACTGCTGGGCACCCAGCTTCGTGAACGTCGACGTCTGGCACACCCACGCATGCCGCTTGGCGGACTCACGGCTCGTGGTGTCGAGCGAGCGCCACCGGTGCCCGGGCTCGAGCCCGGGGAGATCAGCGCTCGTCAGCAGCATCTCCTCCGGCGTGCCGGCCGCCGGGTCGGTCGCGCCGCTGGTCGTCCCACGCACCTCGGCGGCCGACTGCTCGGCCGACGGGCTCGCGTCGTCGGAGGCCGGCGAGACGGCCTGGCCGCTGCGGTCGCCGTCCTGTTGTCCGCAACCCGTGAGTACGGTGACGAGGATCGCCGTCAGCAGCATGGCGAGCACGCGGACCCGACCCATCAGAGCAAACCCCCTTGCGACACCCGCGGTCATGGCACAGAGGGCCAGCCTAAGCGCTCAGAGGGCCATCAGCGCACCGGATTCAGCTCCCGGTAGACCGCGGGCAGCACGTTGCGGAGGTAGCGGCCCGGCGTCACGAACGACGTACCCGTCTCGCGGAAGGAGTACGTGATCGGGACCTCGGCGTACACGAATCCCTTGCCCAGCAGGTCGAGCGTCAGGACCTGCGCGTAGTTGTAGTCGTGCACGATCTCCGCCTCGGCGGCGGCCCGCGGCGAGAACGCCCGGTAGCCGCTCTGGCCGTCGGTGAGGTTGGGGCGCCGCGTCATCCAGCGCACCCATCGGGTCAGGCTGAGGTTGCCGAACCGGCGGTGCAGCCGCATCTCACGGATGTCGCCGGCGAACCGGGAGCCGATCACGTAGTCGGCGGTGCCGTCGAGTACGGGCCGGGCCAGCAGTCCGAGCTCGGTCGGGTCGTACTCCAGGTCGGCGTCGAGGTAGACCACGGCGGCCGGCCCGAGCGCGCTCGCCTCGGCGAGGCCCCGGCGTACGGCGGCGCCGAGCCCGAGGTTGTTCGGCTGCGCCACGACCCGCGCACCGGCGCCGGCGGCGAAGGCCGCGGAACCGTCGGTCGACCCGTCGTCGACGACCAACGCGCGGACCGGCCGGCCGTCGACCTCCGACGGCAGCCGGGCCACCACCTCGGCGACGGTCTCGGCCTCGTTGTGCACCGGGATGACCGCGACCACGGGGGCGTCGGCGGCAACCGCTCGGTCGGCCGGCCTGGACGGCAGGTCGCGGGGGAGCCGGAACCGACCGAAGTACGCCGGGGCCGGCCAGCCGAGCGCGACCACGCCGACCACCAGGCTGTAGAGCGTCTTGACGCCGTGGGTCACGAACGCCACCGCGACGGCATGCGCGGGGTCGGCTCCGACCGCGGTCATGGCCGCCGCCGCGGCGGCCTCGTAGGTGCCGAAGCCGCCCGGGGTGACGGCCACTGCCTGGGCGGCGATGGTGACGGCGGTGACGGCGACGGCCTCGAACGGCGACAGGTCCAGACCGGCGACGCGGGCGACCTCGAACACGACGGCGGCCTCCAGCGCCCAGGCCAGCACGATCGCCGCTGCGACCCCCGGACCCGGGAGCCGTAGGTCCATGCCACGTCGACGCTGCCGGACCAACGCAACGCCGGCCCCGGCGAGCACCGCGACCCCGAGCCCGAGCAGCGGCCAGAGCCACGGGCCGCCGACGGCGAGCACCAACGTCGGGCCGGCCACCAGGGCCATCGCCACGACCGCGAGCAGGTCACCGGTCCGCAGCGCCACCGCCGAGGCCAGCACCGGAGCGCCCGGCAGGTCGGTACGGCGGAGCACGCTGGTCACCCGCAGCGCCTCGCCGAGCCGCAGCGGCAGGACGTGGTTGCCGAGCAGGGAGACGTGCAACGCTGCCCAGGCCTGTCCAAACGTCAGGGCGGGGAGCACCCGCCGCCAGCACCACGTGCGCAGCCCGAATGCCGCGGCGTACGCGAGCAGCGCGACGCCAAGCCCGGCCGGGTCGGCGAGCAGCGCAACGACGGCGTCGCCGAGGTGCTCGGTGCTGCCGGCGCCGGCGAGATAGACGACCGCCACCACGGTCGCGGCGACCCCGAGCCCGAGGCCGGTCGCGCGCACGGCACGACGGGTGATACGGTCCATGGTCGCTAAGGCTAACCTAACTTCCCGAGGGAGCGTACGCGGTGTCGGTGGTCGTCACGGGGTCCGCGGGGTTCGTCGGCCGGGTGCTCGTCGACCGGCTGGCGGGTGCCGGTCACCGGGTCGTGGCCGTCGACCGGCGGCCCCACTCGGCGCCGTCCGGGGTGACCGTGCTGACCGCCGACCTGCTCGATGCCGACAGCCGCGTCGAGACCGCGCTGCGCGAGGCCGACGCCGTGATCCATCTCGCCGGCTGCCCCGGGGTGCGCGAGGCCGGACCCGGCGTCGAGGCCCGCCGTCGACGCGACAACGTCGCCGCCACCGCCCGGCTGACCCGGCTGGTTCCCGCTCACGTACCCCTCGTGGTGGCGTCGTCCTCGAGCGTGTACGGCGGCGTGCGCCACGGGCGGGCCTGCCGGGAGAGCGACCCGGTTCGGCCGATCGGTGGGTACGCCCGCAGCAAGTGGTGCGTCGAACGGCTCTGCGCCGAGCGGGCCGACGTCGGCGGCCAGGTCCTGGTGGTCCGGCCGTTCACCGTCGTCGGCGAGGGTCAGCGCGCCGACATGGCGCTGTCGCGCTGGGCGGCGCAGGCGCTCGTCCGCCGACCGTTGCGCATCTTCGGGTCGCTGCAGCGCACCCGCGACGTCACCTGCGTGCGTGAGGTCGCCCGTGGTCTCGAGGCGCTGGCGCTGTCGGGCGCGACCGGTGTCGTCAACCTCGGCTCGGGTCACCCGCGCACGCTGGGGGCGATGGTGGACTGCCTCGCCGACGCGCTCGGCGTCGAGGTCGAGGTGCAGGTCGAACCGGCCGCGCCCTACGAGGTCGCCGACACCTGGGCGGATCTGACGCGGTTCGCCCGGATCACCGGGTTCACGCCGCAGACCGACCTCGCCGACGTGGTCCGTCGCTTCGTGGCGGCCACCGCGCCCGCGCTGGCGGAGGCTGGATGAGCGGCCTGCTGCGGCATCAGGCCTGGCTGCTGCTGCCCGCGCTGGTCGCCCTTGCCGCCGGCGTACTCGGCATCGGCGTGCGAGCGACCGATGGAGGACAGGCCGCCGTCGACGAGCCGCAGTACCTGCTCACCGCGTTGTCGTTGTGGGAGGACGGGGACCTCGACATCTCCGACGAGCTGGCGGCCGAGCGGTGGCGTGCCTACCACCAGGCCGACCTGCCGGTGCAGACCGAGGTGCTGGCCGACGGGTCACAGCTCTCGCCGCACGACCCGCTGCTGCCCACGCTGCTGGCGGCGCCGGTCGGGGTTGGCGGGTGGGTCGGCGCCAAAGTCGCGATGAGCGTGCTGGCCGCCGCGTGCGCGGCCTTGCTGGCCTGGACGGCGTCCGCGCGGTTCGGCGTACCGCGGCGGGTCGCGTCGGTGGGATCGGCGCTGGCGTTCGGCTCGCCGCCGCTGGCGGTGTACGCCCAGCAGGTCTACCCCGAGATCCCGGCGGCACTGGCAACGCTGGTGGGCGTCGCCGCGCTCGCAGCACCCCGGCTGCACCGG
>JBOHDE010000075.1:0-16425 GCA_050699035.1 Nocardioidaceae bacterium
GTCGGAGACGAGCCGGACGAAGCGGTCCCAGAGACCTTCGCGCTCGTAGCCGGGGTCGCGCAGCTCGTCGGTCACCTCACGGCGCGCGTCGTCGCGGTCGATCCCGACCGGGGGCTGCGTCACGGTGGGCCGCCGCTCCCCTCAGCAGACCCGTTCTGAGGCGGCCAGAGGTCGTCGACCGAGGGCTCCACCCCGCCCTCGAGCCGCGCCGCGGCCGTCTGGAGGACGAGGTCGAACGCCTCGGCCCGCATCCGGCGGTCGGTGTAGAGCAGCCCGGTGACGCCGGCGTTGAAGGGGTACGTGATCGTCGAGCTGACGATGCCGCCGAGCGCGGCGAGGATCGCGGCGACGACGCCGGCACCGACGGAGCCACCGCCCAGGTAGCCGACCGCCGACCCGGCGATGGTGAACGGCACCGCGATCACGAAGCTGGCCACCCCGACCAGGATCTGGGTGAGCAAGATGATGCCGAACACCCGCCAGGAGTCACCCTTGACGAGGCTCCACGAGCGGCCCAGCGCGGAGCGTACGCCGCGGCCCTCCAGTACGAGTGCGGGCGCTCCGAGGGCGAGCCGGGTGGCCATGAACACGGCGTACACGACGTAAAGAACGACGGCGAGGCCGATCACCGGGATGGTCACTCCGAGGCCGGCGTCGGCGGTGATGAGGGCCGCCGCCAGGCCGACGACGATCAAGGCCGGGGCCAGCACGATCAGCGCGTTCAACAGGACGAGCCCGAGTAGTGCCAGCAGGCGCGGCCGGGTCATCCGCCACGCCTCGCCGGCGGTGATCCGGCCGCCGAAGATCGCCCGGCCGAGCACCCGGGTCAAGATGCCGGTGAGGATGATCGTCCCGACGAAGGTCATCACCAGCCCGAGCACTGAACTCCCGACCGAGGCGACGATGCCCCCGGTCGACATCGTCGGTGTGCTGGCCGGGTCGTCGAGCACCCCGCCCAGTGACGTGAAGGAGAACGCCTGGCCGACCGCGACCGGCACGGCGGCGATCGCGGCGATGACCGCGGACAGCCCGAGCGTCGTCCTCGGGTGGGCCCGGATCAGCGTGAACGTGCCGTCCAGGATGTCGCCGAGCCCCAGCGGTCGAAGCGGGATAACACCGGGCCTCGGTGCCGGCGGCCGGGTGTAGGGCTGCGCCTGGTACTGCGGTGGGTACGGGGGCGGCTGCCACCCGGGTTGGCTGCTCGGCGGCTGCCCTCCTGGCGCGGCCCAGCCAGGCGGGTCGTTCTCAGGCGGACCCGATCCCTCGGTCATGGCCGTCATCCTGACACGACCAGCCGCCCCCACCGCCCCCTTTCCCGCCGAGACTGCGCGTATGACGGTGGTTTTTCTGGGACGGGGGCGCCCCGTTCCAAACCTATTGGGACGGGGCGCCCCCGTCCCAAACGTGGTTTGGACCGGAGCCGCCCACCAGACGTCAGGCGGTCTCCGCCACCCACCGCATCGGGTCGCCCGCGCCGAGGTCGGTGATCCCGGCGTCGAGCAGGGCACCGGCGACCAGGGTGCGCCGGTGCGCGGCGAACGTCAGCACATGCGCCACCATGCCGCCGTACGTGAACACCTCGGCCGGGTCACAGAGCGCGTCCACGAACGTATCGTCGAGCCGCCCCTGCTCACACACCTCGCCGACCTGGGCGAGGAACGCCGGGCCGACCGAGGCGAGCCGGGCCTGCAGGTGCTCGACGGTCTCGCCGCGCTCGACCGCGAAGTCGTACTCACGCAGCGCGATCGCGGAGTTCCACATGTCCATCTGCCCGACCAGGCGAGACAGCAGTGACCGCAGCGTCGGGTCATCGTCGACGCCCTCGACCGACAGCTCGATCGGCGCGTCGAGCTGCTCGTCGGGTAGGGTCGCTGCACGGTCGAGCATCTCGCCGACCAGCCAGACATGGTGTTCGACCATCTTCAGCAGCAGGTCCATCGAGCTCACCTTCTCTGGTGCGGGGAGCCGCAGGCCCCCGGGTGGGTGGAAGTGGACGTCGCTGGGCGCGGCGAGGTGTACGCGAGTCGGCCGGCGTCGCCACCGGTCCGGCGGGACGCCGTACGCCCGGGCGAACGCGCGGGTGAACGCCTCGTGCGACGAGTAGCCTGCCTCGACCGCCACGTCGAGGATCGTGCTGCTGCCCGTCACGAGCCGAAACGCCGCCCGCTCGAGCAGGATGCGGCGGCGAAACCTGGCGGGCGGCTCGCCGGCCGTCGCCGCGACCACCCGGTCGAGGTGGAAGCGGGACAGGTGCACCCGCTCGGCCAGGTCGGCACCCGAGGCGTCGTGGTCGTCGAGTGCCTGGGAGAGCACGTCCACGAAGGCGGCGAAGGTGTCGGCGGACGCGTTCATGCCCTCATCCTGGATCGATCACCGCACCGTCGGCTTGATCGGACTTGCTCAGTGCGTCGGCTGGCTGACCCCGTCGCCATGCCACGACTCCCACAGCGCGGCGTACGAGCCACCGGCCGCGACCAGCTCGTCATGGCTCCCGAGCTCGCTGATCAGGCCGTCCTCGACGACCGCCACCCGGTCGGCGTCGTGCGCCGTCTGCAGCCGGTGCGCGATCGCGATCACGGTCCGGCCCTCGAGCACGGCCGCCAGTGACCGCTCCAGATGCCGTGCCGCCCGCGGGTCGATCAGCGAGGTCGCCTCGTCGAGCACGAGGGTGTGCGGGTCGGCCAGCACCAGCCGGGCCAGCGCCAGCTGCTGGGCCTGGGGCGGGGTCAGCGCCAGCGTGCCGGACCCGACGACCGTGTCGAGGCCGGCCGGCAGCGCGGCCACCCACTCCCACGCGTCCACGGCGTCTAGCGCGTCCCGCAGCCGCCGGTCGTCGGCCGCGTCGTCCAGCGCCAGCGCGAGGTTGTCGCGCAGCGTGCCGACGAACACGTGGTGCTCCTGGGTGACCAGCGCGACGTGGCCGCGCAGGTCGTCCAGCGGCAGCTCGGTCAGCCCGACGTCACCGACGGTCACCCGGCCGGTGCGTGGCCCGTGGATGCCGGCGAGCAGCCGACCGAGGGTCGACTTGCCAGCACCCGACGGCCCGACCATGGCGATCCGCTCGCCGACCGTCAGCGACAGGTCCACGCCGTGCAGCACGTCGCGGCCCGCGACGTAGGAGAACCGGACGTCGTCGGCCTCGATCGCCTCGTGCGCCGGCTCCCGCCCGCTCGGCGTGCGGTCGTCGGGCACCTGCGCGACACCGAGCAGCCGGGCCAGCGACGCGCCGCCGACCTGCAGCTCGTCCATCCACATCAGCAGCCGGTCGACGGGGTCGATCAGCTGCTGCACATACAGCGTCGCCGCCGTCACGGCGCCCAGGGACGTCTGGCCGCCGGCGTACAACCAGCCGCCGATCAGCAGCGTCGCCACGGTCGGCACCAGGTAGCCCATCTCCGCGGTCGGGAACCACCGCGTGCGCAGGTACAGCGTGTACTTCTCCGCCTCGAACGACTCCCGCACGGCGTCATCGATCCGGTCGACCCGCTCGTCGCGCAGGCCGAGCGCCTCGACCGTACGCGCGCCGTCGACCGTCTCGGCCAGCGTGGCGTTGATCTCGGCGTACGACGCGTTCTCCCGCAGGTAGCCGTCCTTCGCCCGCTTGAGGTACCAGCGGGTCGCCACCCACAGCGCGGGTACGCCGAGCACCAGCGCGACGCCGACCCAGCCGCCGACCAGCAGACACGCGGCAACCGTGAACAGCGTCGTGACCAGCGCGATGATCGTCTCCGGCACCGCGAAGCGCACCGACCAGCCCAGCGCGTCGACATCGCGTGACGTACGGGTCAGCAGGTCGCCGGTGCCGGCCCGCTCGACCGTACCCACCGGCAGCGCCAGCGTCTCCTTGACGAAGTCCTCGCGCAGCTCGGCCAGCACCGTCTCGCCGAGCCGGAACGACGCGTAGCGGGCGTACCGGGTGAGGACGGTCTGGGTCAGCAGGAAGCCGCCGACCAGCAGGATCGTCCGGTCGACATACGACACCGTCGTGCCCCGGTCGACCGCCTCGACCAGGTCGCCGATCAGCCGTGGCGCGGCCAGGCCGGCGATCGCGGCCAGGCAGTGCAGGCCGACGGTGACGGTCAGCGCACGCGGGTGCCGGCGGGCCAGCGACCGCGCGTAGCGGCGCACCTGGCCGGCGTCGGCGACCGGCAGGATCTCCCTCATTCGTCCTCACCTCGGGTGACGACCCGGCGGTAGCGCGGGTCGGAGCGCAGCAAGTCGCGGTGCCGGCCCTCGGCGACGACCCTGCCTTCGTGCACGAACGCCACCCGGTCGACGCGGTCGAGCAGCAGCGGGCTGGCGGTGACGACGGCGGTTGTACGCCCGGCCCGGTGCGCGGCGAGCCGCTCGGCGATGCGCGCCTCGGTGTGCGCGTCGACGGCCGACGTCGGCTCGACCAGCAGGAGTACGTCGGGGTCGGCGACGAGCGCCCGGGCCAGGACGACCCGCTGGCGCTGGCCGCCGGACAGTGACCGCCCGCGTTCCTCGAGCTGGGAGGCCAGCCCGTCGGGCAGCGCGTCGACGACGTCCTCGGCCGAGGCCGTGTGTACGGCGTCCCACAGCACGGCGTCGTTGACCGGCCGACCGGCCTGCAGCGCCTCGCGCAGCGACCCGGCGAACAGCGCCGACCCGGTGTCGCTGACCAGCACCCGGCGTCGGACCACGGCGCGCGGGAGGTCGGCGAGCGGGACCCCGGCCAAGGTGACGTCGCCCTCGGAGTAGCGGCCGAGGCGGTCGGCGATGACTCCGGACATCGCGGAGTCGTCGCTGACGATCGCGGTCAGCCGACCGGGCTCGACCCGTACCCCGCTCCCGGCGTCGACCAGGGCACCACGGCCCGGCTCGGCAGCGGGCTCGGCCGGGTCGGTCAGCTCGGGCGCGAGCTGCAGGATGTTGCAGACCCGGCGGGCGGCCACCAGCGCGCGGAGGTACTTGTTGGCGAACTCGGTCGCCGTACGCAGGGGCACCATCAGGAACGCGGCGTAGCCGTAGAACGCGACCAGCTCGCCGGGGCTGATGTCTCCCCGCACGGCGTAGCGGGCGCCGAGCCACACCACGACCACGACGAAGATCCCGGGCAGCAGGATCTGCAGGGCGTCGAGGAGCGACTGCAGCCGGCCGACCTGGACGCCGACCGCGCGGACGCGCTGCGACTCCCGGGCGTAGCGGTCGTGGAAGACCTCCTCACCACCGATGCCGCGCAGCACGCGTAGCCCGCCGACGATGTCGCTGGCCAACGTGGTGAGCCGGCCCATCATGTCGCGTTGCTGCAGGTTGCGCCGTTGCAGCGGACGCAGCAGCGGACCGATGGCGAGCAACAGCAGCGGCATCCCGATCAGGACGACCAGGCCGAGCGGAACCGAGGTACGGAGCAAGATCACCGCGACCACGAGGAACGACACGATCGCGCCGGAGAGCCGGCCGAGCACGTCCATCGCGTTGCCGACGTGGGCCAGGTCGTTGGCGCCGACGCTGACCACCTCGCCGGTGGCCACTCGCTTGGGCAGCGTCGCGCCGAGCTCGCTCGCCTGGCGGCCGACCAGCTGCACCGTGCGGTACGCCGCGGTCAACCAGTTCGTGACTGCGAACCGGTGCCGGAACACACCCGCGACCGCCTGCAACGCGCCGATGCCGGCGAGGGCGCCCGTCCAGACCAGCAGCGCGGAGGTGTCCTTGGCGGCGACGCCGGCGTCGATGGCACGGCCGATCACCGCGGGCATCAGCGCCTGGGCCACCATCCAGATAGTGCCGAACGCGATCCCGCCAGCGAGCGTGAGCAGCTGCCCGCGCGCGACCCACCAGAGGTAGCGGCCGGGCGAGCGGGAGTCGGCGACGCCTGGATCGGCGTGCGGGAGCTTGCGCATAGCCCTCCCACGGTAGGAGCCGCGGTCACCCGGAGCCATCGAATATTCGCCGTCGGTGGGCGCGGCGGTTCACGTCGTATTCGCCGCGAGGTCTCGCGGGCGCCATCGGTGATCATTAGGGTGGCCGCCATGAGAGCCATTCGCACCGCTCAACGGGGGGCCGTCCTCCTCGTCGCCGCGCTCGCCACCGGCCTCGCCGGTGCCCCCCTCGCCGCCGCAACGCCCACCGACTCCGACCGCGCCCGCGTCATCGACCGGCCAGGGAAACAGGTCGATGTGCCGCTGGTCATCGCGCACCGGGGGGCCAGCGGCCACCGGCCGGAGCACACGCTCGCGGCCTACCGGCTGGCGATCCGGATGGGCGCCGACTTCGTCGAGCCCGACCTGGTCTCCACCAGCGACGGAGTGCTCGTCGCCCGGCACGAGAACGAGATCTCCGGGACGACCGACGTCGCCGAGCACCCCGAGTTCGCCGCCCGGCGTACGACCAAGGTGATCGACGGCCGCAGCCTGACCGGCTGGTTCACCGAGGACTTCACGCTCGCCGAGCTGAAGACATTGCGGGCGATCGAGCGGCTGCCGGAGGTGCGGCCCCGCAACACCCGCTTCGACGGGCGGTTCGAGGTGCCGACCTTCGACGAGGTGCTCGACCTGGTGGAACGGGAGAGCAAGCGGCGCGGCGAGGTCATCGGCGTCTACCCGGAGACGAAGCACCCGACGTACTTCCAGTCGATCGGCCTCGGCCTGGAGGAGCCGCTGGTGGCCACCCTGAAGGCGCGCCATCTCGACCGTCCGAACGCGCCGGTCTTCCTGCAGTCGTTCGAGACGACGAACCTGCGCCAGCTCGACGAGCTGGTGCGTACGCCGATCGCCCAGCTGATCGACGCCAGCGGCGCGCCGTACGACCTGGTAGTGGCCGGGGACCCGCGGACGTATGCCGACCTGGTGACGCCGGAGGGGCTGGCCGACATCGCGACGTATGCCGACGGCATCGGCTCCCACAAGAACGTCGTGATCCCACGAGACTCGGCGGGCTTCCTGCTGGAGCCGTCCGACGTCGTCGACGATGCCCACGACGCCGGGCTGGACGTGCATGTGTGGACGATGCGGGACGAGAACCAGTTCCTGCCGGCGGACTTCCGGATCGGCTCCGACCCGAACGCCAAGGGAGACGCCGGCGCCGAGCACCTGGCGTTCCTCGACGCCGGGGTCGACGGGATCTTCTCCGACTACCCGGACACCGCGGTGGCCGCCCGGAAGGTCTGGCTCCGCCAGCAGGTCGCCGTCCACTGACGACCTCACCCCTCGAACCGTCATTCTGGCCGGACATTTCGGGCGGCTGATGTCGGTTCGAGGGGTGAAGTCGATTGGGGTCCCAGGTCACGCCTCGGGCATCAGCACCCAGGCGATCAGGTAGGCGATGATCAGCGAGCCGAAGCCGAGCACGGCGCCGACCACGACGAGCAGCCGCACCAGGTTCGCGTCGACGCCGAAGTACTCGGCCACGCCGCCGCACACGCCGCTGATCCAGCGGTCGTCACGGCTGCGGACGAGGCGCTTGCGCGCCGGCTCCTGCGGCCCGTCGTCAGGCCCGTTGTCTGGCTGGTCCGGCTCGGCGCCGGTCGGTGGGTTGGTCTCGGTCATCATCGGTTCTCTCCAGTGGTGTCGCCATTGATGTCGCCGTTGGTGTCACTAGTGGTGTCGATCCGGGCGGTGTGCTCGGGCTCGTGCGTCCGCCCGGCCGAGTAGTCACTGACGTCGTCGAAGCGACCGCGCGGCCTCTTCACGATCGTCGCCGCCAGGCCGATCACCCCGGCGAGGACGAGCAGCGTCGGGAGTGCCCAGCGGGCGCGCTCCATGTCGATCCAGTCGGCTTCGTACATCAGCGCCAGCGACGCCGTCCCGAGGAAGATCAGGCCGAACACGAGCGGGGTGACGTTGAGTGGATGGGTCTTCATCGGGTCCTCACCTCTGCCTGGCCGAAGGTCATGTCGAGGGTGAGGTCGAGCTCGGGAGCTCCGTCCCCACCGTCGATGTGTCGCTCGAAGGCCACGTCGCTGCCGTCGCGACGCACGCCGTCGACAATCATCTCGCCGCCGCCGCTGATGTCGCCGTGGACGTCGACGTCAAGGCCGTCGGGCACGATCACCGTCATCTCGCCCGCCGTTATCTCGAGGTCGAGGGTGCGGCCGTCGAGGTTCTCCAGGTCGTCGATCGCGGTGAGGTCGATGACCATCCGGCCGGCGGCGAGCGAGTAGCTGTCGGCCAGACCGGCGGCGCTGGTGGGGCTGCGGTGCAGGTCATCGAACGCGAGCCGCGGCACGAAGGTCGCGACCGCCAACACCAACGACGCCACCAGCCCGAGGAAGATCAGCCCGCCGGTGCGGCCGAACCACGCACCGACCACGAGCATCGCGCCGATGATGCCGACTGCGAGCGCCGGGTACGCCACGTCGGTGACATCGGCGACGGTGGTCTCGTAGATCCCGAGCAGACCCACTCCCAGCACGACCAGGGCCAGCGTCGGCCAGAACAGCAGCCGGCCGCGGTCGCGCTTCGACGACGGCGGAGGGTACGACTGGTACCCGGTCGCCGGTCCAGACGACCCGGTCGGCGGCCCGGTCGGCGGCCCGGTCGGCGGCTGGTGCGGGGCGTACGCCGTGGTCGTCGCCCCGCTCGGGCCGTACACCGTCGTACCCCGGTTGCCGCGGCTCTGCAGCACGAGGTACGCGATCAGGCCGAGGATGAGCAGCGGCCACGGGAAGCCCCAACCCCAGCCCCAGTCACCCCAGCCCCCGCCGATCAACAGCAGGCCGGCCACGACCCCCACCACGATCAGCGCGGTGTTGCGGTTGCCGGGCGAGGTGGAGACGACGCCGTCGTCCTGACCGTCCTCGGGTACGAGCAGCCAGGCGGCGCCGTACAGCAGCAGCCCGGCACCGCCGAAGAAGGCGAGGACGACGAAGGCCACTCGGATCAGCGTCGGGTCGACGTCGAGGTGTCGGCCGAGCCCGCCGGCGACGCCGGCGATCTTGCGGTCGCCGCGGCTACGACGCAGGCGGCCGAGGTCACGCATCTGGTCGCCGCTGACGCGCGGGCCGTCGGCTGCGCCTTGGCCGGCGTCGGGAGGTGTCTGTGTCATACCTCGATGGTGCTTCCAGGCCGGTGTGGACACCATCGGTGACGACCCTGATCTTCCGGCATGTCCGGATTGCGTGGGCCAGGGTGTGGCCAGGGTGTCGTCTCATGGTCGCGCGGTCGTACGCATGTGACGATTGATCCCAGATGGACACGAACGCCGAACCCTTCACCCCCCGGCACGCCACTCGGAGCGCAGACGACCGCTATCTCGGTGGTGTCGCCGGTGGCCTTGCCGTGCACCTCGGGCTCCCGCCGCTGTGGGTACGGGCGGGCTTCCTCGTCTCGACGGCGCTCGGCGGGTTCGGGATCGTCCTGTACGCCGCCCTGTGGATGGTGCTGCCGATCGACGCGCAGTTCACCGAGTCCGAGCCGGGGCTGGCCGCCGCGACCCGGCAGGGCAGACGGCCGCGCCGTGCGAGCAAGCTCGAGGACGTCGGACCGCTGGTGGCGCTGTCGGTCGCCGGCGTCGGCGTGGTGATCTTGCTGCAGTCGGTGCTCGGCTGGGGCTCGGCGCTGTTCTGGCCGCTGTTGATCGGCACCCTCGGCATCGCGGTGCTGTGGCGGCAGGCCGACGAGGCCCAGCGTGAGCGTTGGACCGACACGTCGGGACGGCTGAATCCGCTGCGCGCGATCATCGGTGGCGGTGGCTGGGCGTCGTACGCCCGGCTGCTGGTCGGCGGGGCACTGCTGGTGACGGCGGTCGCGGTGTTCGCCGTGCAGTCGGGCCGGGTCGGAGAGCTCGGCGAGATCCTGGTCGCGGTGGTGCTCGGGGTCCTCGGCCTCGCGTTGATCGTCGGGCCGTGGCTGTTCCGGCTCGCCAACGACCTGACCGCCGAGCGCAGTGCCCGGGTGCGTACGCAGGAACGTGCGGACATGGCCGCGCACCTGCATGACTCGGTGCTGCAGACGCTGGCCCTGATCCAGAAGCACGCCGCGGACGGCCGGACGGTCGCGACACTGGCCCGAGCCCAGGAACGCGACCTGCGGTCCTGGCTGTACGGCGACCCGGCGAAGACCGCGGCGACCGTCTCGGGTGCCCTGCGTACGGCGGCCGCCGAGGTCGAGGACGGCCACGGCGTCCCCGTCGAGGTGGTCACGGTGGGCGACGCGGCGATGTCCGAGGCGCTGACCCCGCTGGTGCAGGCGTCGCGGGAGGCGATGGTCAACGCCGCGAAGCATTCCGGCGCCGACCAGGTCGACGTATACGCCGAGATGCGCGAGGGTGACGTCCTGGTGTTCGTACGCGACCGGGGCAAGGGCTTCGACCAGACCACGATCCCGGACGACCGGCTGGGCCTGCGGGGCAGCATCATCGACCGGATGGAGCGCCATGGCGGCGACGCCGAGATCAAGACCGCGCCAGGTGAAGGCACTGAGGTACGGCTGTCCATGACTCACCGGAACGGGCCGACCAACGGCCAGGACAGAACGGCAGAAGAGAGCAGCTGATGAACGCAACCCAGAGTGCGCGGCGCACCGTCTTGCTGGTCGACGACCACGCGATGTTCCGGACCGGCGTGCGCGCCGAGATCGCGGACGCCGTCGAGGTGGTCGCCGAGGCGGCCGACGTCGACGAGGCGGTGGCGAAGGTGCTCGAGCTGCGACCCGAGGTCGTGCTGCTCGACGTACACCTGCCCGGCGGCGGCGGTGGCGAGGTGTTGCGCCGGGTCGGGCACCGCGCCCCGGAGACGAAGTTCCTGGCGCTCAGCGTCTCCGACGCCGCCGAGGACGTGATCGGCACGATCCGCTCGGGTGCCCGGGGCTACGTCACGAAGACCATCACCGGACCTGAGCTGGTGGCGGCGATCGGCCGGGTCGCCGACGGTGACGCGGTCTTCTCGCCCCGGCTGGCGGGGTTCGTGCTGGACGCGTTCGCCGGCTCGATCGCGGTGGCCCAGGTCGACGAGGACCTCGACCGGCTCACCGAGCGGGAGCGTGAGGTGATGCGGCTGATCGCCCGCGGGTACGCGTACAAGGAGGTCGCCAAGGAGCTGTTCATCTCGATCAAGACGGTCGAGACGCACGTGTCGAGCGTGCTGCGCAAGCTGCAGCTGTCGTCGCGGCACGAGCTGACCCGGTGGGCCTCCGACCGCCGGCTGATCTGACCGCCACCCGCCCACCGTTGTGCATGGGCGGGGCGGCGCCGAGCTGGAACTCCTCGATCGGCACGGTAATAGAGTCCGCGGCATGGATTTCGCGCACGACGTCCTGCTGTTCGTCCACCTGCTCGGCATGGCAGCGCTGTTCGGTGGGGCGTTCGTGCAAGTCAACCTCGGCGAGCGGGTCGTGAACAACGCGATGCTGCACGGCGCGCTCACCCAGGTCGTGACGGGGTTGCTGCTCGTTGCCATCCTGGAAAGTGAGGCCGCGAGCGATCCCGACGTCGCGGTCGACCACGCGAAGGTCGGCGTCAAATTCGGGCTCGCGGTGGTGATCGGCCTGTTGGTGTGGGTCAACCGCGGCGAGTCCATCCCCGATGGGCTGTACGCCGGACTGCTCGGCCTGACCGCGGTCACGGTCGGCGTCGCCGTCTTCTGGTGAGGCTGCTCAGGCGGTGGGTACGACGAGGTACGCCTCCGCGAAGCTGCCCTCGGCCAGTCCCGCCTCCACCGCCCACGCGCCAAACGACGTGCGGACCCGGGACTCGAGCGAGACCGGGTCCGCGTGCTGGCTGACATGGGCCAGGATCGCCCTCATCTTGCGGTCGAACCCCGCCGTCACGTCCACGACGTGATTGGTGTCCGGATGCCCGGAGATCCAGGTGTCGGGTACGGTCCACGGTTCCAACCCGGCCGCGAGCAGGTCGGGGAACGCGAACGGGTTACGCGCCGCCGGGTAGATCGCCTGCAGCGCAGCCTCGCCGGCGGCCAGGTGGTCGGGATGGCTGCGGAAGATCCGGGAGTAGTCGCGGTCCGGGCTCTGCACGACCGCCCGTTGGGGCCGTACCTCGCGGATCACCCGGGTCAGCTGCTCGACCAGCTCCCGGGACACCGTCAGCTCGCCGTCGACGTACCCGAGGAACCGCACGTCGCGGACGCCGACGATCTCGGCGGCGGTGGTCTGCTCGACGCGCCGGATGCCGGCCAGGTCGGCCCGTGACACGTCTGGGTCGAACCCGCCGGCCTGGCCGTCCGTGACCACGCAGTACGTCACCTCGATGCCTGCGTCGGTCCAGCCCGCCACCGTCCCGGCGACGCCGAAGTCGACGTCGTCCGGGTGCGCCGAGACCACGAGGACCCGCTCGACGTCACGGTCGGGCAGCGGGCGCGGGGTGGGCGGGCTCACGACCTCAGACCATAACGAGCGATGTCGGCCCGGACCCGTAGGCTGGACCTGTAATGAGCGCCCTTTTCCCGATCCCGCAGGCCAGCGCCCCTCCCGACTCCAGCAACGGGGCTTCCCCCACCGGCCGCCGCGGCAACCCTGACCCTGACACGCTGCTCGACGGCCTCAACCCCTCCCAGCGGCGGGCCGTCCTGCACGAGGGGTCACCGCTGCTCGTCGTCGCCGGTGCCGGCTCGGGCAAGACCCGGGTGCTGACCCGCAGGATCGCGTGGCTGCTCGCCCAACGTGGCGCCCACCCGGGCTCGATCCTCGCCATCACGTTCACCAACAAGGCAGCGGCCGAGATGCGCGAGCGGGTCGAGGAGCTGGTGGGCGGGCGGGCGCGTGCGATGTGGGTGTCGACGTTCCACTCTGCATGCGTACGCATCTTGCGCCGCGACATCGACAAGCTCGGGTACAAGTCGTCGTTCAGCATCTACGACGACGCCGACCAGCGCCGGCTGGTCAGCCTGGTCTGCCGCGACCTCGACCTCGACCCCAAGCGATACGCACCGCGCGCGGTGCTCAACTGGATCTCCAACTGCAAGAACGACCTGCGCGACCACGATGACGCCGCCAAGCAGGCCGACAACCATCTTCAGGAGGTCTACGCCGAGGTCTACGCCACCTACCAGGCCCGGTTGCGGCAGGCCAACGCGCTCGACTTCGACGACCTGATCATGCTGACGGTCCATCTGCTGCAGTCGTACCCCGAGGTGCGGGAGACCTACCGGCGGCGGTTCCGGCATGTCCTCGTCGACGAGTACCAGGACACTAACCACGCGCAGTACGCCCTGGTCCGCGAGCTGTGTGCCCCGCTCGTCGCTCGGCGTACGGCCGACGGCGACCTGGTCGGCGCCGACCTGGCGGCCGCCGAGCCCACCCCGGACACTGCACCGGACTCGGCCTCCGAGCCGGCCGAGCTGATGGTGGTGGGTGACGCCGACCAGTCGATCTATGCATTCCGCGGGGCCAACATCCGCAACATCATGGCGTTCGAGGAGGACTTCCCCGACGCCGCCACGATCCTGCTCGAGCAGAACTACCGGTCCACCCAGAACATCCTGTCGGCCGCCAACGCGGTGATCAGCCGCAACAAGGGTCGCAAGGAGAAGCACCTCTGGTCCGAGGAGGGCGACGGCGAGCTGGTGGTGGGCTACGTCGCCGACGACGAGCACGACGAGGCCCGGTTCGTGGCCGAGGAGATCGACCGGCTCAGCGACGACGACGAGGTGAAGCCCGGGGACGTCGCCGTGTTCTACCGCACCAACGCCCAGAGCCGGGTGTTCGAGGAGGTGTTCATCCGGGTCGGCCTCCCGTACAAGGTGGTCGGCGGGGTGCGGTTCTACGAGCGCCGTGAGGTGCGCGACGCGCTGGCGTACCTCCGGGTCCTCAACAACCCGGCCGACTCGGTCTCGCTGCGCCGCATCCTCAACGTCCCCAAGCGCGGCATCGGCGACCGCGCCGAGGCCTGTGTGGAGGCGCTCGCGTCGCAGCAGCGCATCACGTTCTGGGAGGCGCTGCAGCGAGCCTCGGAGGCGCCGGCGCTGGCGACCCGCTCGCTGAACGCCGTGACCGGCTTCGTCGACCTGATCGAGGGTCTGCAGGCGATGGTGGCCGACGGTGTCGCGGCCGACGAGGTGCTGGAGGCCGCGTTGAGCCGCAGCGACTACCGCGTCGAGCTCGAGGCGAGCACCGACCCCCAGGACGAGACCCGCCTGGAGAACCTCAACGAGCTGGTGGCGGTGGCGCGTGAGTTCAGCGCCGAGGCCGAGTCGCCGACGCTCGACGACTTCCTCGAGCGGGTGGCGCTGGTGGCCGACACCGACCAGATCCCCGACGACGACCCGGACGGCGACGGCGTGGTCACGCTGATGACGCTGCACACCGCGAAGGGGCTCGAGTTCCCGGTGGTCTTCCTGACCGGCCTGGAGGACGGCGTGTTCCCCCACTCGCGGTCACTCGCGGACACCAAGGAGCTGGAGGAGGAGCGTCGGCTGGCGTACGTCGGCCTGACCCGGGCCCGCCGCCGGCTGAACGTCTCCCGGGCCGCAGTGCGCAGCGCGTGGGGTGCACCGCAGCACAACCCGGCGTCGCGGTTCCTCGAGGAGATCCCCGACCTGCTGATCAACTGGCGACGCACCGACGCCGACCGGGTGACCTGGGGCGGGATGTCGGTGTCCGGGCGGCGTGACGAGGGCGCTGCCGCGGCCCGGAAGAAGTCCACCTGGACCGGCGCCGGCGCGATCACCGCCAGCACGACGACGCGGCCGGTGCCGTCGCTGGTCGCCGGAGACCGGGTGATGCACGACTCGTTCGGCCTGGGCACCGTGGTCGTGGTGCGGGGCGAGGGCGACAAGGCCCAGGCCGAGGTCGACTTCGGCTCGGGCGGCGTCAAGCGGCTGCTGCTCAGGTTCGCGCCGGTCGAGAAGCTGTAACCCAGCACCAGGCCCGGCCAGCGCTGCTGATCCGGGCCGGGTGTGCGTCGGTGGCGGTGCGGGTCAGGGGTTGACGCCGCGCTCGATCAAGGCGGCGTACGGGTCGATCGGCGTCTCGGGGTCGGGGCGCACCTCCAGGTGGAGGTGCGGGCCAGTGGTGTTGCCGGTCATGCCGACGTAGCCGATCACGTCGCCGGCCGAGACCTCTTCGCCAGCGGCGACGGTGGCGCTGGCCTGGTGGCAGTACCACGTCTGCGTGCCGTCGTCGTGGGTGATCACGGTCTTGTTGCCGTACGAGCCGTCGTACCCGACCGAGGTGACGATGCCGTGGCCGACCGACATGATCGGCGTGCCGTACGGTGCGGCGAAGTCGAGCCCGGTGTGGTCGCCGGCCCACATCCCGCCGCCCTGGCCGTACCGGGCGGTCAGCCGGTAGCTGTCCATCGGGAGGACCCACTGGTTGGACTCGAGCTCGTCGGCGCGCTCGCTGGCCAGCTCGGCGAGCTGGGCGAGGGCGGCGTCGCGGGCCTCGGCGCGCTGCTGGGCCGCCGCCTCGATCTCGGCCTGGCTGGCGCTGTTCTGGTCATCGATCGGCTGGCGACCCGAGCTGCGGCTGATCGTGATGCCGCGGCCGTCGGAGCCGATCACCGTGCTGGTCGCCTTGCCGTCCTTGGTGACCTGCTTGGCGTCGGAGCCGAACCCGACGATGCTGGCCGCTACCTGCTTGCCGTCGTCGGCGCCCGGTGTGGCCTGGGCCGAGCCGACGCTGATGGCACCGGCCGCGGCGACCACCAGGGCCGCCGTGCCCGCGACCAGCGAGGGTGACGGTCGGATGAAGCCGGCCGGGATCCGTGGCTCCCCGGGGCGGGGACGGCCGCCGGTGCGGCGAGGGGCGGCTGCTCGGGTGCGGGTGCGGGACCCGGTGGAGCGGCTGCGGCTCCGGCTGCTGGTGCTGCGGGTCCGACTGCTGTTGCTGGGGGTCCGGCTGCTGGGGGTGCTGCGAGTACGGCGGCCGGCGGGGAGTTCCGTACGGGCGGCAGCGGGGGTGTCCGTACGGGCGGCAGCGCGGAGGCCGGCGGGGGTGTCCGTACGGGCGGCAGCGGGGCTGTTCGTACGACCAGCAACGCGGCGGCCCGCAGGGGCGTCGCTACGGGGAGCGACGGCGGGGAGGTCGATACGAGTGTCGGTGGGGGTGCTGATGTCGGCCGGGAGCTTCGTTCGAGCAGTCTCGGCAGCTGCGTCCGTGGGTGCGGTGGAGCGGTGCCGTGCCGAGTGTCGTCCCGCCGTACCGGGTGGGGTAACGGCTGTCTTAGAACGGGTGCTCTGGGTCGAGGCTTCACGCCTGCTCGCCCGACGCCTAGGGGCGCGGTGCTGAGACAAGGGGATCCTCCGGGTTAATAGACACAGCGACGCCGACCATAACGGATCCATCACGGCGAGGGAAACCGCATCGCTCGGTTGTGTGGACGCAAGTCAAATGACGGGGCGGTGTGCCGCCCGATGTTGTGCGCGGGATCACCCGATCAGTCCGATTTTGTCACGACCCTAGGTAATCGAGGCATCACAGATGGTACGGGATCTTTATCCCCCGGCGCCAGAGGAAATTTCTGTCGTCTAGGCTGCGCGCAGATGTCTCACCCAGCTGGAGATCCGATGAG
>JBOHDE010000076.1:0-15822 GCA_050699035.1 Nocardioidaceae bacterium
TCGCCAACAACTCATCCAGCAGGTCCTGCCCGACCACGTCGGCATACTGCTCCCACACCGACGGAACCACCGCATCCTTGAACGCCTGCCGCTCCGCATCACTCAACTCGGTGATCGTCGTCTCGCCGGCGTCGAGGATGACCTGCTTGGCGTCCTCGTTCGTCTGCACCGCAACCTCGCGGTTGTACGCGCTGGCCTCGTCGGCCGCGTCGGTGACGATCTTCTGCTGGTCCTCGGTCAGGCCGTCGAGGAACTTCTTGTTGATCACCAAGATGTAGCCCACATAGCCGTGGTTCGACTCGGTGATGTCGGACTGCACCGTGTGCATGTTCTGCGACTCGATGTTCGAGTACGGGTTCTCCTGGCCGTCGATGACGCCCTGCTGCAGCGCGCTGTAGACCTCGGCGAAGGCCATCGGCGTCGTCTGCGCGGTCCACTTCTGGAACTGCGTGCGCAGCACGTCCGATGGCTGGATCCGGAACCGCAGGCCCTTCAGGTCGGCCGGCTTCTTCATGGTGTCGTTCGACGACAGCTGCTTGAGCCCGTTGTCCCACAGGCCGAGCACCTGCATGTCTCGATCGGCGAGTTCCTCGTTCTCGTAGATCGCCTTGCCCACGACGCTGTCGGGCGACACGACCTCGGGGATGTCCTCCACCGAGTCGAACAGGAACGGCAGGTCCAGCACCTGCAGCTGCGGTGCGATCGTGGTGAACTTCGCGCTTGACGGTGCGAGCATCTGCACCGCACCGCTCTGCAACGCCTGCAGCTCGTCCTCGTCGCCGTACAGCTCGGAGTTCGGGAAGATCTCGACGGTGATATCACCACCGGACTCCTCCTCCACGATCTCCTTGAACTTCTCCGCCGCCTTGCCCTTCGGCGTGTTCGGCGTCACCACATGGGAGAACTTGATCGTTGCCGTCTCCTCGTCTCCCCCGCCTCCCCCGGCTCCGCCACCTCGGCTGCAGCCGGCCACGGCCACCCCCGCGATGAGTAGGGCGGACACCAGCGTGGTGCTCCTTCTCGGGCTTCTGTTCAGTCTCATGACGACAGTTCCTCCTGGGGTTCCCCATCGGGTGGCGGGTCGGCGGTGGGCGGGGCTGTGGTGGAGCGGGTGGTCTGCGGGTGGTCCCCGAGTACGCCGTCGGCGCGAAGCGCGGTGACCTCCGCCGGGTCCAGACCGAGGCCCGCCAGCACGCTGTCGGTGTGCTCCCCCAGCGCGGGCACGTCGCCCATCACCGGCTCGACTCCGCTGAGGGTCGCGGGCGGCACGAGGGCCCGGACCGGGCCTCCCGGCGTGCCGACCTCGCGCCACCGGTCGCGGGCCTCGAGCTGGGGGTGCCGCCAGAACTCCGCCACCGTGTTGAGGCGGGCGTTGGCGATGCGGGCGGAGTCGAGCCGGGCGAGCACCTCGTCGGCGGTGTAGGCGGAGAAGCCGTCCTCGATCAGCCTGGTGAGCTCGTCGACGTGCTCGCAGCGCAGCGTGTTGGTGGCGAACCTGGGGTCGCCGGCGAGGTCGGGGCGCGCCAGCACCTCCTCGCACAACGTCACGAACTCGCGGTTGCTCTGGATGCCGAGCTGGACCACGCCACCGTCACCGGTGCGGAACGGTCCGTACGGCTGGATCGCCGCATGCCGGGCACCGGCCCGCGGCAGCTCGCGCCCGCCGTAGCCGGTGAAGTACGCCGGGAAGCCCATCCACTCGCCGAGCGCCTCGAACAGCGACACCTCGACGCGGCGCACCACACCGGTGCGCTCGCGGTCGAGCAGGGCGGAGAGCACGCCCGAGTACGCGTGGGTGCCACCGGCGATGTCGGCGATCGAGATGCCGGCCTTCGCCGGGGCGTCCGGCGAGCCGGTGATCGACACCAGCCCGGCCTCACACTGGATCAGCAGGTCGTACGCCTTCTTGTCACGGTAGGGCCCGTCGGAGCCGTAGCCCGAGATCGAGCAGGTGATCAGGTGCGGGTGCCGCTCGGCCAGGTCGTCGGGTCCGAGCCCGAGCCGCTCCGCCGCGCCGGGCGCGAGGTTCTCGACGAACACGTCGGCACCGGCCAGCAGCCGCTGGACGACTGCGACCCCTTCGGGCTGCTTGAGGTCGAGCGCCACCGACTCCTTGCCGCGGTTGAGCCAGACGAAGTGGCTCGACTGGCCGTGCACGGTCTCGTCGTACGACCGGGCGAAGTCGCCGATGTCGGGCCGCTCGATCTTGACCACCCGGGCGCCGAGGTCGGCCAGCTGCCGGGTCGCGAACGGCGCGGCCACCGCCTGCTCGACGGCGACCACCGTCACCCCGTCGAGGATCGGTCGGTTCGACATCGAGGTCACCACCGCTCCAGCCCACCGCGAGCCACCAGCTGCCCGACGATGACGTTGCGCTGGATCTCGTTGGTGCCCTCGCCGACGATCATCAGCGGGGCGTCCCGGAAGTACCGCTCGACGTCGAACTCGGTCGAGTAGCCGTAGCCGCCGTGGATGCGCATCGCCTTGAGCGTCACGTCCATGCAGACCTCGGACGCGAACAACTTCGCCATGCCCGCTTCGAGATCACAGCGCTGGCCGTCGTCGCTGCGCTGGGCCGCGTCGAGGGTCAGTATCTTGGCCGCCTGGATGCCGGTGGCCATGTCGGCGAGGTAGTTGCCGATCGACTGGTGCCGCCAGATCGGCTGGCCGAAGCTCTCCCGCTGCTGGGCGTACGCCAGCGAGTCGTCGAGCGCCGCGATCGCGACGCCGACGGCCCGGCCCGCGACCTGGATCCGGCCTAGCTCGAGGCCCTTCATCATCTGGGCGAAGCCCTGGCCCTCGACGCCGCCGAGCAGCCGGTCGGCGGCCACGCGGTAGCCGTCGAAGGACAGCTCGCAGGTCTCGACGCCCTTGTAACCGAGCTTGGGGAGGCTGCCGGACACGGTGAAGCCGGGACCCTTCTCGCACAGCAGGATGCTGATGCCGCGGTGCCGTGGCTCGGCGGACGGGTCGGTCTTACAGAGCAGCGCGACCAGCTGGGAGCGCTCGGCGTTGGTGATCCACATCTTCGCGCCGTCGACGACGTACCCGGTGTCTGCTCCGGAGTCCTCCCCGACGTCGACTCGGCGCGCGACCGTGCGCATCGCCTGCAGGTCCGACCCGCCGCCGGGCTCGGTCAGCGCCATCGTGGCGCGCACCTCGCCGGTGGCCATCCTGGGCAGGTAGCGCCGCTTCTGCTGCTCGGTGCCGAACAGGGTAAGCAGCTTGGCCACGACGCTGTGACCGCCGACCGCACCGGCGAGTGACATCCAGCCCCGGGCCAGCTCCATCGTCACGCGGGCGTAGCAGTCGGTCGACGCACCCGCGCCGTCGTACTCCGTCGGGATGACCAGACCGAAGATCCCGAGCTCGGCCATCTGCTCGATCAGCCGCTCCGGGTACGTGTCGTGGCGCTCGAGGTCGGAGGCGGTCGGCCGGACCTGCTCGTCGACGAACCGCGCCACGATGTCGACCATCGCGCGTTCCTCGGGTGCGGTCGGAGTCACCCGTAGACCATATATAATCGACGTTCTACCGCGTCAAGCCCTCACGGTGGAAGGATTACGGGGTGAGCGACAGAACGGGCCGGCGACCGACGTTCGTCGGCGCGCGCACCCAGCTGAGCGAGGACGTGGCCGGCCGAGTGCGCGAACAGATCCTCACCGGCGCCATCGAGCCCGGCAGCTACGTCCGCATCGCGCACCTGTCGAAGCAACTACAGGTCAGCGCGACGCCGGTGCGCGAAGGGCTGCTGATCCTCACCGGCGAGGGCTTCTTGTCCCTGGTCCCCCGGCACGGCTTCCGGGTCAACCCGATCACGGCGCGCGACGTCGCCGACATGTACCGGATGCAGGCGGAGATGGCCGCGCTGCTGGCCGAGCGCGCGGTGGCCATCATCACCGAGGACGACATCGAGGAGCTGGAGGAGCTGCAGGCCGAGATCGAGCAGGCCTGGGACGAGCGTGACCGGCAGCGGCTGCAGCGGCTCAACCATGCATGGCACCGGCACATCAACCTGGCCGCCGACTCGCACCGGCTGTCCTGGCTGCTGGCGCAGACGACCCGGTTCTCCCCGTGGCAGCTGTTCGACTCCGTGCCGGGCTGGCCGCAGGCGTCGGCGAGCGACCACCGGGCGATCTTGGCGGCGATGCGCGCCCATGACGGCCCGGCCGCGGCCGCCGCCATGCACAGTCACATCGCGCACGCCGGAGCCCTGGTGCTGGACATGATGGACCAGCAGCAGTGACGGCCTGGGCCAGCCCAAGGTGTCTGCATGCTCGCCGCTCGCGGAGTTGTGCCGTCAGGCGACGTGTCGTCCAGGCATCGCTGCCAGCCTTCTCGGTCCGCGGGTGTCCCGACGGTGGGCACCAGGCCGAGCCTCTGCCCGGCGCGGTCGGGCCAGCGCTGCCGGCAGCCCGGCAAAGATTCGGCGTACGACGTCGTGCACCTGGTCGTCGGAGAACACCCGGGGGGTGCCGAGCAAGACCTGGTCGAGCGACGCCGTCGACGTGACCAGGACATCGCCGACCGTGCCGGTCAGCGGGCCGTCGCCATCGACGCACAGCAGGGCGGTCACCTGGTCGTGGGCGTACGCCGGCACGATCTCGCGGACCGCTAGCGCCGCGTCGGCGCACCCGGCGACGGCTCGCTCCTGGCGACGGCCGCTCGGCCGCAGCACATCGTCGCGGAAGGCGACCTCGTCTGCCCAGTCGACCCTGTCGATCACGAAGACCCCGCCGGGCCCGACGACGAGATGGTCGATGGTGCGTCGCCGCCGGCCGGGCGAGCGCTCGCGACCGAGATGCACCCAGCCGGCCAAGCTCATCGCGTCGAGCACGGCGCCCGCGTCTGTTGAACCCATCTCCGTCCCTCCCCTGTCCCGTAGCCCTCACGGTAAGTCGCCGGGCATCTCGGGCACATCAGGCGAACAGCCGGACTCATCCCCCCAGGAGGACTACTCTCCGTCACCGAATCGGGGAGGCGTCGAGCCCGACGTCAGCGCAGGCCGACCGACGCGTCGCGACGGACCACGAAGAACATCAGCCCGGCGGCGAGCGTCGTGACGACGAGCATCACGACACCCATCGGCATGGCGCTGCGGCCGCCGAACGCGCCAACCAGCGGAGCGATGACGGCGCCGACGCCGAACTGCGCCGAGCCCAGCAGCGCCGCCGCCGTACCCGCCGCCTCGCCGTGCCTGGTCAGCGCCAGCGCGGGGGTGTTGGGCAGCGACAGGCCGCAGGTCATGATGATCACAGCGAGCGGGACGAGCACGCCGACCAGCCCGCCGACGCCGGTGACCGCAGCGAGAACCAACAGCGCCGCGGCGGCGATCGCGACCAGCAGGGCGCCCGACAGCACCGCCGCCGGGCCGAACCGGCGCAGCAGCAGCGGGTTGACCTGCGTGGCGAGCACCAGCCCGCCGGCATTCGCGCCGAAGACCAGGGCGAACGTCCGTGCGTCGAGGCCGTACGCGCCCTGCAGCACGAACGACGAACCGGAGACGTAGGCGATCAGCGCCGCCATCATCAGGCCGGCGATGAGCACCAGGGCGACGAACGTCGTGTCCTTGACCAGCATTCGGTAGGCGCCCAGCGTCGCGCCGAGCCGCGCGGATCTGCGGCGCTCGACCGGCAGCGTCTCCCGAACGGCGAACACGGCCACCAGGATCAGCAGCGCGGCCGCGCCGGCGAGCACGACGAAGATCCCGCGCCACGACGTCCACTCGAGTACGAAGCCGCCCAACGACGGTGCGAGGATCGGCGCCACCCCGATCACCAGCATCAGCCGGCTCATCAGCTGGGCCATCGCCACGCCGTCGAACAGGTCGCGGACGATGGCCATCGCGACGACCGAGATCGCCGCGCCGGCGAACCCCTGCAGCACGCGCACGACGCTGAGCATCTCGATGGTCGGCGACACGGCGCACAGCAGGGACGCGAGCCCGTGGGTCAACACCCCGACGATCAGCGGCCTGCGCCGCCCGAAGGCGTCCGAGAGCGGGCCGATCACCAGCTGGCCGACCGCGAGCCCGCCCAGCATGCCGGTGATGGTCAGCTGGACGGCGGAGTCGCTGGCCGCCAGCTCGTCGGCCATCGACGGCAGTGCCGGCAGGTACATGTCGATGGTCAGCGGGCCGAGCGCGATCAGCGCGCCGAGCACCAGCACCAGCTGCCCATAGCGTCGCCCAGTCGGGCTGACGGGTGCGGGCGTTGCGGCGGGTACGACAGCGGGGGCGCGGGTCACCTCAGGTGCAAGAACCAGCCGGTCAGATGTATTCCCCCGGACGGCCCGCGCTCCGACTCCAAACATGCGCAATTCCCGCATCTACATGGTGAGACATGCTTGATTCGCGCAACTTGACGGCTTAGTGTGTGCGCACCTCCCTGTCCCACCACCCTCCATCGCAGGAGCCCCCGTGGATCTTCAGCTGCTCGCCGCCCTGGCCCTGGGCATCGCCACCATCGTCGTCATCGTCTTGCGTACGCGCCTCGATGCCTTCGTCGCGTTGCTGCTCGCCGCCCTCGTCACCGGAGCGGTCGCCGGACAGTCCGCGCCCGACATCGTCACGTCGATCACGACCGGCTTCGGCACGACCCTCGCGTCGATCGGGATCGTGATCGGCCTCGGGGTCGGCATCGGCAAGATCCTCGAGGTGTCAGGCGCCGCCGACGCGCTCGCCCGGGCGTTCGTCAAGGCGCTGGGCAAGGGTCGCGAGCCGTGGGCGATGGCCGGCACCGGCTCCCTGGTGTCGATCCCGGTGTTCTGCGACTCGGGCTACGTGATCATGCACCCGCTGGCCCGTTCCATCGCCCGCCGTAAGGGCGCCGGGTTCGTCACGCTCGCGCTCGCCCTCGGCTGCGGCATGACGCTGACCCATCACCTTGTCCCGCCGACACCCGGTCCGCTCGGCGTCGCCGGCATCCTCGGGGCCGACCTCGGCGGCCTCATCCTCGCCGGCCTGGTCTTCTCCGTGATCCTGCTGCCCATCGTCGTCATGTACGCCAAGTGGGTCGGACCCAAGCTCGAGGCCGAGGTCAACCAGGAGGTCCGCGACGCGGTGTACGCCACCGCGACGGCCAGCGTTCCCGGCTCGTCGGGCAGGTCGAGTGTGGGAGAGGACACGCACGAGACCGACCCGCACGAGACCGACCCCGCAGCCGCCCTCGGCACGCCACCGGAGGGGCAGCCGCGGCACCGGGTCGGCGCCGCACTGGCCAGCCTCCCGTTGCTGGTACCCATCCTGCTGATCGTCGCCAACACGGTCGGCACGGCCATCGACCGCAACAACCAGGGCATGCTGACGGCCGAGAGCGACTACCAGCCGACGACCTGGGCTGCGGCATTAGCGTTCATCGGCAACCCCGTCGTCGCCCTCGTCATCGGGATCATCCTCGCCGTGTACCTGCTGCTGCCCCGCTGGACCCCCCGCGCCAAGGTGCACGGCTGGCTCGCCGACGCAGCGGCCTCGGCCGGGCTGATCATCCTCATCACCGGCGCGGGCGGCGCCCTCGGCCAGGTGCTGCGTGACTCCGGAGTGGGAGACGCCCTGGCCGAGGCGATCGCGTCGATCAGCCTGCCCGCCGTCTTGGTGCCGTTCCTGGTGGCGTCGCTCGTGCGCCTGGCACAGGGGTCCGGCACCGTCGCGATGATCACCGCGGCGTCGGTGACCGCGCCGCTGATCGGGGCGATGGGACTCGACCCCCTCGTCGCGGCGCTCGCCTGCTGCGCCGGCTCGATGGTGTTCAGCTACTTCAACGACTCGTACTTCTGGGTCGTCACCCGCTTCACCGGCCTCGACGGGGTAGCCGCCCTGCGCGGATGGTCTGGCATCACGACGGCGGTCTGGCTCGGCTCGCTGCCACTGTTGCTGATCGCCTCCGCCGTGATCGGCTGAGCAGATGGCACAGGTCCTCGTCGTCGCCGACGACCTCACCGGCGCCAACGCCACCGCGGCCGGGTTCGCCCGGACCGGGCTGCGTTCGGTCACGGTGGGCCTCGGCGGGCGCTGGGACGCCGTCGCGGAGTTCCACGGTCGTTTCGACGTCGTGGCCGTGACGACGGAGAGCCGGCACGCGCCACCCGACGAGGTGATCGACGCCGTACGGCAGTCGGTCCGCGCTGGCTGGCCGGTCGGCCTGGTCTGTTGCCGGATCGACACCACGCTGCGCGGCAACGTCGGTCTGGCCGCGCAGACCGTGCTCCGCACCGTCGCCGAGCTGTCCGGACGACGCACCGTCGGGCTGTGTCTGCCGGCGCACCCGGCGGCCGGGCGGCAGACCGTCGACGGTACCCAGCTACTGCACGGCAGGCGGCTCGAGGACACCGAACTGGCCCGCGACCCACGCTCGCCGGTGCGCACCTCCGACGTCGGCGACGTCCTGCGCGACGGGACCGACCTGACGATCGCGCACGTCCCGCTGGCGACTGTCACCGGGAGCGCCGAGGGGCTGCGCAGCGCGCTGCGGGTCGCCGTGGACGCCGACGTCGTCATCGGTGACGCCATCACGCTGGAGCACCTCGAACGAGTCGCGGAGGCCGCGGCGACTCTCGACGACGTGTTGTGGGTAGCCATCGACCCTGGCCCGGGATCGACGCTTCTGGCCCATGCGTTGGGGATCCGGGGCAACCACGAGGCCGGCCCCGTCCTCGCCGTGTCGGGTTCGGCGACCGACGTCACCCGCACCCAGCTGCAGGCCCTGGTCGCTGCCCGCACGGTGCACCTCGTGCGCCCGGCCGTACTCCCCGGCTCACCCGTCCCGGACGTCGACGCGACCGCGGCCGACCTGGCCAAGGTGGTCGGTGGCGCACGACGTGGCGACGTCGTGCTACTGACGACGGCGCTCGAGGCGCACGACGTCGTACCCCTGAAGGCGGACGAGGGTGCGTCCCTCCCCCGCGCGCTCGGCCGGATCACCCGGCGGGTGCTCGAGGAGTGCGTCGTCGACGGCCTCTACACGACCGGCGGTGACGTCACCGCCGCCGTACTCGACGAGGTCGGCGCCCGGGGCCTCGAGGTCGAGGACGAAGTGGTCCCACTCGCGGTCGCCGGCGAGATCGTCGACGGGCCTTGGGACAACCTGCCGATCGTCACCAAGGGCGGCCTGATCGGCGATACCAACACTGCTGTCGAATGCATCGACCACCTGGTGCGGGCCGCCGAACAACGCCGTCGCCGCGCGCACACCGCGATCCCCCGCAACCCGCACCCGTGAAGCATGAGGAGCCATCCATGACCCGCCCTGTCCTCGCCGTTACCCTCGGCGACCCCGTCGGCATCGGCCCGGAGATCACCGCCAGGACACTCGCCGAGTACGCCGGAGACGACGCCCACCACGGTGTCGCCGTCGGGGACGCGACCGCCTTGCGTCGCGCGGTCGCGGCCTGCCGACTCGACGTCGAGGTCCGCGAGGTGAGCGCGTTCGACGTGGCACCAGGTGGCGCAGGAGTGATCGACATCTTCGACACCGACGTGCTCGGGACCGACGCGCCGGAGTGGGGTGCGGTCGACAAGCGGGCCGGACTGGCGGCGGTGACCGCGATCGAGGTCGCCACCAAGGCGGCACTCGACGGACAGGTCAGCGGCATCGTCACGGGCCCGATCAACAAGGAGGCCATCTGGGCGTCCGGAAGCGAGCACCTCGGACACACCGAGATGCTCGGAGCGCTGACCGGAACCACCCGCCAGGACACCATGTTCGTCGTACGCAACACCCACGTCACCGGCCACCACCTCAAGATCTTCTTCACGACGCGGCACGTGTCGCTGCGCCGGGCCCTCGACCAGATCACCCGCGACCGGGTCGGCGAGTCGATCCGCTCGGCGCTGACCGCACTGCAGGTCTTCGGCACCGACGCGCCACGGCTGGCTGTCGCCGCGGTCAACCCGCATGGCGGGGAGAACGGCGCGTTCGGTGACGAGGAGATGGTGCACGTCGGTCCCGCGTGCGAGGACGCCCGGTCCGCCGGGCTCGACGTGTCCGGGCCGGTCCCGGCCGACTCGGTGTTCCACCAAGGCCTGGTCGGGCGCTATGACGGCGTGTTGTCCCAGTACCACGACCAGGGCCACATCGCGGCGAAGACCTTCGACTTCGACGGCACGATCTCGGTGACCGTCGGATTGCCTATCCTTCGTACGTCGGTCGACCACGGCACTGCGTTCGACATCGCCGGCACCGGGAAGGCCGACCCGGGCACGATGCGCTCGGCCTACCTCGCGGGCGTCGACTACAGCCCGTTCGTCCCGGCGATCCGGGCGGAGTACGGCACCGGCTGACGGCACTGACAGATTGGGGAAACGGGTGGGAGCCGAGGCACGACAAGGCACCCGGCTGCGGCACGAGCAGCTGCTCACGCTACTGCGGTCGGGCACGACCCACGTCGACGACCTGTCGACCGCGCTCGGCGTCTCCGCATCGACCGTGCGTCGCGACCTCGGCCGGCTTGGCGACCAGGGCGAAGTAACCCGCACCTATGGCGGGGCCGTCACGACCGGCCCGTTCCAGGAGCGTGAGCTGAGCGAGCGACTCCGGATCGAGCAGGCGGCGAAGTCCGCGATCGGCCGGGCAGCGGCCGACCTGGTCCTCGACGGGGCCACGATCTTCGTCGACGCCGGCTCGACCTGCGGCCAGCTGGCCGAGAACCTCCGTGACCGCTCCCTGACCGTGCTTACCCGGGGCCTGGAGATCGCCATCCGGCTGGCCTCGGCGCCCGACGTCGAGGTAGTGGTGACCGGCGGCCGGGTCGCACCGAAGAGCCACGGCCTGGTCGGGCCATTGACCGACCTCACCTTCGACCGGGTTGTCGTCGACGTGGCATTCCTCGGCGTGGACGCCGTCGACCCGGTGAACGGCGTCGGTGAACCGACCCTGGCCGAGGCCGAGGTGAAGGAGCGTGTCGCGCAGCGCGCCCGCCGGGTCGTGGTGCTCGCGGACGCGACCAAGCTGGCCCGCTCCTCCGTACCCGCCTGGGCGCCCCTGCCCGAAGGCTGGACGCTGGTCACGAACGAGGCCGACCCCGACGTGCTCGACCCCTACCGGGCCGCCAACGTCGAGGTCGTCGCCGCCGGCTGAGCGGCTACGACACCAGGGTCGGCTGCTCCTGGGTGCCACCCGGCTCCTCGACGTCGTGCCGGTCGATGTCGCGTTTGTACAGCGCGCTCGGCCACCACATCCAGCGGCCGATGTCGAGGTTGAGCGCGGTCACCAGCACCGACCGGACGATGATCGTGTCGAGCAGTACGCCCAGCGCGACCGCGAAGCCGATCTCAGCGAACGCAACCATCGGCAGCGTCGCGAGCACCGCGAACGTGCCGGCCAGGACCAGGCCGGCCGACGTGATCACACCACCGGTCGCGGCCAGCCCGATCAGCGCGCCGCGACGCGTGCCGACCTGCTTGGCCTCCTCGTGCACCCGGGTCATCAAGAAGATGTTGTAGTCGATGCCCAGCGCGACGAGGAACACGAAGACGAACAGCGGCAGCGCCGCATCGGCACCCGCGAACCCGAAGACGTACTTGAAGAACAGCGCACTGATACCCAGCGCGGCGCCGAACGACAGCACGACCGTGCCGACCAGGATCAGCGGCGCCACGATCGCCCGCAGCAGCAGGGCCAGGATGAGGAGCACCACCAGCAGCACCAGTGGAATGATCGCCCAGTTGTCGTCCGCGGCGGCGCGCAGCGTGTCGAGCACGATCGCGGTGCCGCCACCGGCCTGGGCGTCCGCGTCGGGCACCTGGTGGACGGCGTCGCGTACCCGGTCGACCGTGTCCTTGGCCGCCTGGCTGTCGGGCGCGTCGGTCAGCGTGCCCTCGATGTAGGCCAGGTCGCCCGACGTCTGCGGCTCGGCCACCTCGGCGATGCCCTCGGTGTCGGCCAGCACCTCGGCCACCTCGGCCGACTTGTCGGCCTTCGCCATCACCACGATCGGCTGGCCCGAGCCGGCCGGGAAGTGGGCGGCCAGGACCTCCTCGCCGAGCACCGAGTCGGGGGTGTCGTAGAACGCCTCGTCGTTCTCGAGGCCGTCGGCGTCGAGCTGCAGGATGCCGATCGCGGCGATCGCCAGCACCACCGACGTGACCACCCAGGTCAGCCGTGGGCGGATCGCGATGCGCTTGCCCACCTTGGCCCAGAGGCCGGTCTCGGTGTGGTCCGCCGAGCCGTACGTCGGGTGCACCGGCCAGAAGAACGGGCGCCCGCAGATCACCAGCAGCGCCGGCAGCAGGGTCATCATTACCAGCAGAGCCACGCCGACGCCGATCGCGGCGACCGGCCCCAGCCCCTGCGTGGAGTTCATGCTGGCCAACAACAGGCAGAGCATGCCGGCGATGACCGTGGCACCGCTGGCGAAGATCGCCGGGCCGGCCCGGTGCATTGCGAACGCCATCGCCTCGTGCCGGTCTCGGTGCCGGCGCAGCTCCTCGCGGTACCTCGCCACCAGCAACAGCGCGTAGTCCGTACCCGCGCCGAACACCAGCACGGTCAAGATGCCAGCACTCTGCGCGTTGACCGTGAGGTCGAGCTGGGTCGCCATGAAGTAGACGACGGCCTGCGAGCAGACCAGGGCGACGATCGCGGAGAACACCGGCAGCAGCCACAGGAACGGGCTGCGGTAGGTGAGCAGCAAGATGACGATGACGACGCCCATCGCGGAGAAGAGCAGCTTGCCGTCGATGCCGGCGAAGGCCTCGCTGGAGTCGGCCGCGAAGCCGCCTGGACCGGTGTAGTAGACGTCGAGCCCGGCCGGCCCGTCTCCGGAGATCGCCTTCAGGTCGTCGACGGTCTTGCCGAGCGACTCCCAGCCGCCCTCGCCCATGTTGATCGGTACGACGACCTGGAGCGCCTCGCCGTCCTCGGACGGGATCGGGCCGACCGAGTCGCGGTCGACCGTGTCGACCCCGTCGAACGCGCTGACCTGCTCGGTCACCGCGGCCATGTCCTCCGGCGTCACGCCGCCGGCACGCTCGTAGACCACCAGCGTCGGGAGCTCGTCGCTGGACTGGAACTGCTCGGCAGCTCTCAGCACCTCGGTGGACTCGGCGTCACCCGGCAGCCACGCGACCGCGTCGTTCTCCTGGGCACCGGTGAGCTTTCCGGCCGGGCTGAACGCGAGCGCCAGCATCACCAGCCAGAAGACCAGAATGACCCACTTCGTCACCCGGCCGGACGGCACCCACGCGAGCTTGCCCACGCCGTCGATCAGATTCGAGCTCACTGCTGTCTCCCACCCCTGCGGCATCCCCTTGTGTCCGCCAGGCTGCACCACCACCGGAGCCTCGTCAACGCAGTTTCTCTTGGTTCGCGAGCCGTCACCAATCGGTCACAGCGGTCGGTCAGGAGAGCGACTCGCGGAAGGTGGTGAGCAGGGACTCGCGGGTCGTGTCGGGCAGGCGGTCCGCTGCCGGGAGCTCACGCAGCCGCTCGACCGTCTGCCGGACCTGGTCGAGGTAGCGGGCGCAGCCGATGCACTCACTGACGTGGTGGGTGAAGCGGAGCTCGGTGTGCGGGTCGAGGTCGCCGTCGAGGAACTCGCTGACCAGCTCGACGAGCTGGTTGCAGTCCAGGGCGTCCACCTCGTTGCGGCGCTCGATCAGGCATCTGCGAACGTCGCGCAGCAGCCGGGTGGTCAGGGCCTCGGCGGCGCTCACCGCGGCCGGGGGCTGGTGTCGTGCCGCCAGGGCGAGCGCGAGACACGCCAGCACAGTCGCGCCGATGATCATCCACGCGGCCACCCGAACCCCTTGGCTCCGGCTGAGGAGTCCCAGCACGAACGCGAACGGCACGAAGCACATCCACCCGATGGCGCTGACGCCGGAGGCGACCCCGGTGCGGATGGTCGAGGGGACGGAGTCGTGCAACAGCTGGCTGGCGCGGATGCTCGCGATCAGCAGGAACAGCGCGAGCACGATCTGGGCGGCGATGACCACCACCAGGCCGCCGCGGACGGCGAGGCCCAGGCTGGCGACGACCATCACCACGGCGACCACCGCGAGGACCGCGGGCTTGTGCAGCGCGACGCGCCCGGCCAGCAGCCCACCCAGCCCGAGGGTCGCCATCAGACCGGCCCAGTAGGGCCCGTACAGGCCGGCCGCCGCGTCCAGGTCGATCAGCCAGAGCGGCCCGAACTCGAAGAGCGACTGCAGCAGCAACGCGGACAGCACGGCCAGCACGATGATCGGCAGCAGGTGACCGCGCCGGGTGATGGCGCCGAACGTCAGGGAGAGCTGGGTGCGCAGCGACGTACCCTCCTCCGCCTTGTGCAGCTGCGGCTCGACGAAGCGGAACAGCGCCACGACCGCGGCCGCGGCGAACGGCACGGTCAGGAAGTACGTGAGGCGCGGCGTGGCAAGCTCGGCGATCACGCCACCGGCCAGCGCGCCGGCCACCAGGGCGATGCTCTCGACGAACCGGACCCGGCCGATCTGCTGCTCGAACTGGTCGCTGGCACCGATCTCCTCCAGCACCGTGTCGTAGACGATGGCGTCCATCGTGCCGGAGTACATCGCGAAGTAGACGGCGAGCACGAGCGCGCTGCCGATGTAGGTCGCGACGTTGTAGCTGAGGCCGCCGACCAGCGACGCCAGCGTCATCGCGCCGGCCGCGATGATGAGGACGCCTCGTCTACTCCAGCGGTCCGCGAGGATGCCCGACGGGATCTCGACGATCGGAACGAGTGCGGCATACGCCGCGGCCATCACGCCGATCGAGGCGCCGTCGAAACCGATCGCGGTCATGAAGAGCTTCTCCACCGGCACCCAGAGCAAGAAGCCCAGCAGCGACACGGCGACGATCAACGGCAGCAGCCGCTTGCGCAGGGCTCGCTTCGCGTCCCGCTCCAGGTACGTCAGTTCAGCTGTCATACCTATCCAGAGTCACGAGCCGGCCGGTTCGTTACGCGCGGAAGACAAGTAGGTCTCCAGGTCGGCTCGCACGGCGGCCCGGGCCCGGTGCAACAGCACGCGTTGGTTGGCGGGCGTGAGGTCCAGCAAAGCGCACGTCTCGACCGAGCCGTACCCCTCGATGTCGCGCAAGGTGATCACGGCGCGCTGCTGCGCCGGCAGCCGCTCGACGGCGCCCGCGACCCGCCGGCGGACCTCGCCCGCCAGCACCTCCTGCTCCGGGGACGGCCACGGCGCCGGCAGCTCCGCCCAATGCCCCGGGTACGTCTGGTCGGCGGCGCGGAACCGGGCCGGGTCGACCGTAGGTCCGTCATCGCCAGGGTGGGCGTCGGGCCGCATGCTGCCTGCGGGGACGACGCGGCTGTCGCGCAGCGCGCGTCGCTTCGCGGTGTTGACCAGGATCCGGTACACCCAGTGCTTCAGTGACGCGCGGCCCTCGAACGAGTCGATGCTCGTGATCACCGCCAGCCAGGTGTCCTGGACGACCTCGTCGGCGGTGGCACCGCTCGCGAGGTAGGAGCCGGCCAGCCGGCGCATCCCGGCCGACCAGGCATCGAGCAGCAGCGCGAACACGGCCTCGTCCCTGCCGCGGATCCGGGCGACCAGCTCGTCGTCCGGCGGGAGGCGGTTCACGGGCTCACTATGGCGTGCGGTTCCGACAGTCGCTACCGGACCGGCCGTCGAAACGCCTTGCGTCGGGCACCTCAGCGATATATCGTCGACCCATCGCCGATACATACATCGGGTGGAGCGAGGGGAGCTGTGATGAGCGCGACGATGGGATGGGAAGGCAGGCTGCCGCTGGGCGTGCAGGCGTTCTTGGCCTTTGCCGAGAAGAGGGGTGGTCATGGCGGCGGGCGCCACCATGGCCGTGGTTGGCAGGGCGGCTGGCCGGGGGGCTCACAGGGCGGTTGGCAGGGCGG
>JBOHDE010000077.1:0-15822 GCA_050699035.1 Nocardioidaceae bacterium
AATCTTGCACGCGGCCGGCGGGCACGACCCGGGGCGGGTACGGCGGATGGGCGGCACCGAGCACCTCGGCGCCGCGCCGCCGGGTCGTACTCACTGCTGCTCTGAGTCGGACTCCCCAGCATCGGACCCAGCGTCAGACCCAGCGTCGGCGGCGGGCTCGCCCACCGTGCCGTCGGGCTGCAGGTTCTTCAGGTCGATGAGGTTGCCGGACGCGTCCTTGACCTCCGCCGACTCGACGACCATCGCCAGCGCCTTGCCGCGTACGACCTCGGACACCAGCATCGGCACCTGCCCGGCCTGCATGACCTGCTGGGCGAACACCTCCGGCTGCATCCCGGACTGCTGCGCCCGCCGCATGATGTGACCGGAGAGCTCGCTCTCGTCGACGCCGAGCTCTTCCTTCTTCGCAATCTCGTCCAGCACGAACTGGGCGGCGAGGGCGTCGCGGGCCCGCTTCTCGATGTCGGCGGCGTACTCGTCCTCGGTCTGCTCCTCGGAGTCGAGGTACTGCTGCTCGGACATGCCGGCGTACTCGAGCTGCTCACGGATCTGCTGGCGGCGTCCCTCGACCTCCTCCGCCAGCACCTTCTCGGGCACCGGGACCTCGGTGATCTCGAGCAGCCGCTCGAGGACGACGTCGCGAGCCGACGCCGCCTGCTCGAGCCGCTTGCCGCGCTCGAGCCGGGTGCGTACGTCGGCGGTCAGCTCCTCGACGGTGTCGAACTCGCTGGCGGTCTGTGCGAACTCCTCGTCCAGCTCGGGGAGCTCTTGCTCCTTGACCCCGATCACCTTGACCTCGACGTCGACGTTCTCGCCGACCTTGTCGCCACCGACCAGCTGGGTCGAGAAGGTCGCCGTCTCGTCGGCCTTGAGCCCGGCGAGTGCCTCGTCGAGCCCGTCGAGCATGTTGCCGGAGCCGACCTGGTACGACAGGTCGGTCGCCTGGGCGTCCTCGATCAGCTCGCCGTCCTTGCTCGCGGACAGGTTGATCGTGACGAAGTCGCCGTCGCGGACCTCGCGGTCGACGTCGGCCAGGGTGCCGAAGCGCTCACGCAGTGCCTGGATCTGGGTCTCGACGTCCTCGTCGGTCACCGTGACGTCCTCGACCTCGACCTGGAGCCCTTCGTACTCGGGCACCGAGATCTCCGGCTTCACGTCGACCTCGGCGGTGAACGTCAGCTTGTCGTTGTCCTCGAACTCGGTGACCTCGATCTCGGGCTGGCCGAGCGGGCTGACCTCGTTGTCCTCGACCGCCCGGAAGTAGAGCTGCGGGATCGCCTCGTTGACGGCCTCGTCCAGAACCACGCTGCGGCCGACCCGCTGGTCGACGATCTGCGGCGGAACCTTGCCCTTGCGGAACCCCGGGATGGTGATCTGCTGGGCGACCTTCTTGTACGCCGCGTCGAGGTTCGGCTTCAGCTCATCGAAGGGCACCTCGACGGTGAGCCGCACGCTGGTAGGGCTCAGTTTCTCGACGGCGCTGTGCACGTTGATCGGCTCTCCTTGGTTCTGACTGCGGGGGATCCTGGTCGCTGCGGGTGACCCGGCAGGTGGTCGGGGCGACAGGACTCGAACCTGCGATCTCCTGCTCCCAAAGCAGGCGCGCTAGCCACTACGCTACGCCCCGCGGCGCCTCGGGGAGTCTAGTGGAGAGACGTGAGTACGCCGAACCGGGCCTGAGCCGTCTCGATTCGGCCGGGCCGAGGCGATCATGGCATCATGGGCGCGCGACGGCTGCCCGGTCATCCGGGGCCGTCGTCGGCGGGTGTAGCTCAATGGTAGAGCCCCAGTCTTCCAAACTGGCTACGCGAGTTCGATTCTCGTCACCCGCTCCAACCACGAGGCGCAAGGTCAGGATCCAAGCAAGCTGCGGACGTCAGGCCACGCGTAGCGCAAGCATGGCGGTGAACCGTTGAGCCGACCGGGAACACCCCCGATTGCTGGCACGACGCCGCGCTCCACACAGGCGCCGCCGAGTGCCCGATAGAACGCCTGTGCAGACCGGTTCTGCTCGAGAACCCACAAGTACAGTCCCGAACCCGGCGCCCGGTCGAGGACGAACTCGGCGCCCAGTCTGAGCAGCCGAGCACCGATGCCGCGCCGCTCATAGCCGGCGGCGACATGGAGGTTGTCGAGCAACGCACCCCAGATCGGGTCCTCGCCGAGGATCGTGTGAACAAAGCCCACGAGAACACCCTGGTGCTCCGCCAGCAGAGTTTGATCACGGCTCGTGGCGATGCTGAGCCGATCCATCCAGAAGGCCTTCCGGTCGGCATCGACGTCTCCGTCCAGGAAGGCGTCCGAATGGGCCCCCCGATAGTGACGTCGCCAGCTATCCGTGTGCAACGCAGCAACAGCCGCGGCGTCGGCGGTCCTGGCAGGACGAATGCGCGGCAGATCAGCGTCGGCCACTTGGACCCTCCTCAGCGAACGTGTCCGATCGTCGCGTAATGGTCGGGCAACCGTGACGTATTTGTCACGCCTCCCCGACCATGGTGCGAAGTCCTCGGGTGCGCGACATAAGTGCAACCTCGGCGCGAGTGTTCGGGGGGCTGGCGCCGCACCGTGTCCGGGGAAATGTTTGTCCGTGCCCGCCAGCCTCAACGTCACCCTCCGAACCGACATTCTGAGCCCGGAATCGCGGCCGAAAGTGACGGTTCGAGGGGTGAAGTCGCCCAAGCACGCCGAGATCGGTCTAGGTCGTCGTCTGACGACACGTGTCCGCAGAATGCACGACGGTCCACCCGCCGGGGCACCGGGTCACCGCCCCTCACAGTCGCGTGTCATCGGCCCCGCGGCGTCAGGCCCACCACATGACACGCGACTGACCGAGCCGGTGGGGCGATCGCCGGGTTCACTTCTTCGCAGGAGGTGCGACATAAGGGCAACCTCGGCGCGAAGAATTGGGGCGGAGGCGGATCGTTCACCGGGATGTCACATCGCGGTGACGTCGATGCAGCAGTCGCGGAGTACGTTCGGACGCATCACGCCGTAAGGAGGTCCGATGAGACGCCTGATCCAGCTCACGCCGCTGCGCCTGCTGGCAGCCCCCGACACCGCCCGGCGCAACGCCGCGACCGCCATTGCCGTGCTGGCCCAGCACCGACGCGAGCGCGACGACGTCGAGGAGTTCCTAGCGGCGATGCAGCAGCAGTAGGGCGCGGTCGTCGTTCGACGACGCGATCTTGTTGATCAGCCGGGTGGCGCCGCCGTGGAACCCGCCCCGGACCAGCCGCTCGGCCTCACCGACCAGCTTGTCGATGCCCATCGTGATGTCGCGCTGCGGCGTCTCCACCAGCCCGTCGGTGTACAGCATCAAGGCATCGCCGGTCAGCAGCCGGCCCGACGACAGCGTGAACTCCGCCTTCTCCATCAGCCCGAGCACCGGGCCCTCGGAGTCGAGTACGCCCCAGCGTCCCGACCCGGCGTGGAAGTGCACGACCGGTGGATGCCCGGCAGTGCGTACCTCGAACTCACCGGTGTCGAGGTCCACCGCGAGGTGCGCGGCGGTGGCGAAGCCCTCCCCCCACTCCTGCCGCAACAGGTAGTCGTTGGCCGCCGGGAGGAACGAGGCCGTCGGCAGGGCGCCGAGCAGCCCGGCGAGCGCGCCGGACAGTTGGAGCGCCCGGACACCGGCCGCCACACCCTTACCCGACACGTCGACGACGGCCACTTCGAGGACCCGGCCGCTGTGCGTCTTGGTCGCCACCATGAAGTCGCCGGCGAAGCGGTCTCCACCGGCCGATCGCAGGGCCGCCTCGGCGTACCAGGAGCGCGGCAGCTCGGGCATCTCGCTCTGGTTCAGCAGCCGGTCACGGAGGTCGATCAGCATCGAGTCACCCCGCGAGCCGGTGACGCCCAGCGGCGACCGCGACCGGGCGCCGAGCAACATCACCACGGCGACCAGGACGACGACCAGGGCGGCACCGGTGCGAACGGGCGTGACGTCGCCGCTGATCGCGGAGCTGCCGACCAGGCAGAAGCCGATCAGCACCAGCAGCCAGACCAGCCACCGCACGCTGAGGACCAGCCCGCCGACGAGCGTGGGCACGATGAAGCCACTCACCGGGACCCATGCGGGCGCCTCGACAATGCCGACCGCGGTCGTGACGGTCAGCGCCGACAACCCGAGGAACCACGTCGTCTCGGAGGTACGCACACGACGTCCGAGCCGGTTGAGCCGACGACGCAGGCGCCGACGCGGATAGCTGCGCCGCACGACGGTTCGCGGCTGGACGGATGACACGGAGGTGACCCTATCGATCAGCGGTCAACAGCGTCAGCACAATCAGTGGTCCGGTCGGATTGTGGCTCCGGTCGCTGGCAGGTCGGGCACCAGAAGAGGTTGCGCCCGGCGAGGATCTCGGTACGGACCGGCGTTTCGCACACGTGACACGGCTGACCGGACCGCCGGTAGACGTACACCTCGCCGCCGTGGTCGTCGACCCGAGGCGCGCGCGCCATCGCCTCCGGCGTGTGCGCGGTGTGCACCGTGTCGATCTGCCCTGTCCGTACCCCCTCCCGCATCAGCGCGACGAGGTCACCCCACATCGCCTGCCACCGGTCGTGGCCCAGCAGCCGACCCGGCGTATGCGGCTCGAGGCCGTGCCGGAAGAGCAGCTCGGCGCGGTAGACGTTGCCCACACCGGCAAGCACGTCCTGCCGCATCAGCAGGACGGCGATCGGCGCCGTGCTGCGGGTGATCCGACGCCACGCCTGCTCGGGGTCCGCGTCGTCGGACAGCGGGTCCGGCCCCAGCCGCGCCAGCAACGACTCCCGCTCGCCCGGCCCGATCAGCTGGCAGGTGGTCGGGCCGCGCAGGTCGGCGTACGCCCGCTTGTGCCGCAGCCGCAGCCGGACGACACCGACCGGCGGTGGAGCCGGGCCACGCGTCACCACGAACCCGCCGATCAGGCCCAGATGGACGTGCACCCAGCGCCGCCCGCTGAACTCCACCAGCAGATGCTTGCCGACCGCCTCGGCGCCGCGCAGCAATGCGCCGTCGAGCAGTGCCGCGGACTCCGCGAACCGGCCCTGCGGCGACTCGACCCGGACCCGCCGGCGGCCGAACGTCACCTCGATCTCGGTCGCCAGCCGGTGCAGGGTGTGGCCCTCAGGCATGCTGGTCCCATGCGCAACCAGGCCGGCGGCGACCGGAGCCACACCACCCACGGTGAGGCCAACCGCGCCCGAGACGTGTCCCGTCCGCGACCGCCGGCCGAGAAGAGGCCGCAGAAACCGGAGAGCGAGGACGGCGAGTCGGCACGTCAGGACCCAGGCAGCGCAGGCAGCTCGCCGGTCTCCTCGTAGCGGCTCAGCATCGCGATCCGCCGGCTGTGCCGCTCGTCGCCGCTGTACGGGGTGGACAGGAACGCCTCGACGAACGCCTTCGCCTGATCGGAGGTGTGCATCCGGGCACCGACCGCGACGACGTTCGCGTCGTTGTGCTGGCGGCCCAGCGACGCGGTCTCGACGCTCCACGCGAGCACGGCGCGTACGCCGGTGACCTTGTTGGCCGCGATCTGCTCGCCGTTGCCGGAACCGCCGATCACCACGCCAAGACTGTCGCCGTCGGCCACCACGCTCTGGGCGGCACGGAGACAGAACGGCGGGTAGTCGTCGGCGGCATCGTACGCCAGCGGGCCGTGGTCGACGACGTCGTGCCCGAGCTCGCGGAGCCAGGACACCAGCTGCTGCTTGAGATCGAAGCCGGCATGGTCGGCACCCAGGTGAACGCGCATGGCGGAGAGTCTGCCAAAGGCCCGCTCGCCGCCCGTACGACGGTCACTCGAAGATCGGGTCGCGGTCCCGACTCCGCTTGAGCTCGAAGAACCCGTCGGTGCCGGCGACGAGCAACACGCCGTCCCAGAGCAGACCGGCTGCCTCACCCCGCGGCGTCGGAGTGACGACCGGGCCGAAGAACGCGACCCCCTCCACGCTGATCACCGGCGTGCCGACGTCCAGGCCGACCTGGTCCATGCCCTCGTGATGCGACTTGCGAAGCAGGTCGTCGTACTCGGTGGAGTCCATCACGTCGACGAGCGACGTCGGCAGCCCGACCTCCGCCAGCGCCTCCTCGACCGTCGCGCCGTCGCGCTCCCGCTTTTCGTTGTGGAAGCGCCGCCCGAGCGCGGTGTAGAGGTTCCCGAGCACCTCGGCGCCGAACTGTTCGGCCGCGGCGACGCAGACCCGGACCGGCCCCCAGACGTGATCCTTCGAGACGTCCTTGTCCTGGTTGAGGTAGGCCAGGCTCATCACGTGCCACTGCGCCTTGACCGGGCGGACCCGCTCGACCTCGCGCAGCCACCGAGACGACATCCACGCCCACGGGCAGATCGGGTCGAACCAGAAGTCGGCGACGATGGGTGCGTCGTCGACGGCCGCTGCGTGCCGACCGCCCCGCTGCTCGGTGGCCTCGGTCATGGATGCTCTCCTCATTGCTCAGGGTGTCCGTCCGGTCACGAGAACGGACCCGCCGGGGGCCTTATTCCCGCTTCGAACCGGCTCAAATCCTGCCAACTCCGGTGGCCTGCTCCTCGCGCGGGGCGCCCATGCAAGGATTTCCGCATGCCCGGCACTAACCTCACCCGTGACGAGGCGCGCGAGCGCGCCCGCCTGCTCACCGTCGAGTCGTACGACGTGGCCCTCGACCTCACCGCGCCGGACCCGACATTTCCGTCCACGACGGTGATCCGCTTCCAGTGCTCCGAGCCGGGCTCCGCGACGTTCGCCGACCTGGTCGCGACGACGGTCCACGAGATCACCCTCAACGGCCGCTCGCTCGACCCCGCCGTGGCGTATTCCGACGGTCGCATCGCGCTCGACGACCTGCAGGCCGACAACGTCGTCCAGGTCGTCGCCGACTGCGCCTACAGCCGCACCGGCGAGGGCCTGCACCGGTTCGTCGACCCGGCCGACGACCGCGTCTACCTCTACTCGCAGTTCGAGGTCCCGGACGCGCGGCGCGTGTTCACGACGTTCGAGCAGCCAGACCTCAAGTCGGTGTTCCACTTCACCGTCACGGCGCCGTCGCACTGGCAGGTCGTGTCGGTGGCGGCAACGCCGGAGCCGGAGGCGGTCCGCGATGGCGTCTCGGTCTGGCGCTTCGGCCCCACGCCGACGATGTCGACCTACATCACCGCACTCGTCGCCGGCGACTACCACGTGCTGCGCGACACCCATGCCGGCCGCGGCAGCGACATCCCCCTGGGCCTGTTCTGCCGGCAGTCGCTGGCCGAGCACATCGACGCCGACGAGCTGTTCACGCTGACCAAGCAGGGCTTCGGGTACTTCGAGGACGCCTTCCAGATGGCGTACCCGTTCGGCAAGTACGACCAGCTGTTCGTGCCGGAGTACAACATGGGCGCGATGGAGAACATCGCCTGCGTCACGTTGCGCGACGAGTACATCTTCCGCAGCCGGCAGACGGCGTCCGCGTACGAGACGCGCTGCAACACGATCCTGCACGAGATGGCGCACATGTGGTTCGGCGACCTCGTGACGATGCGGTGGTGGGACGACCTGTGGCTCAACGAGTCGTTCGCCGAGTGGGCGGCGCACCAGGCGGCGACCGCCGCGACGGAGTTCGACGGGGCGTGGACGTCGTTCTGCAACGCGCGGAAGAACTGGGCGTACCGGCAGGACCAGCTGCCGTCGACCCATCCCATCGCCGCTGACAACTTCGACCTGGAGGCCGTCGAGGTCAACTTCGACGGGATCACCTACGCCAAGGGCGCGTCGGCCCTGCGACAGCTGGTGGCGTGGGTCGGCGAGGACCGGTTCCTGGCCGGTCTGCGCACCTACTTCGAGCGGCACGCGTACGGCAACACCGAGCTGTCCGACCTGCTCGCCGTACTCGAGGAGAGCTCAGGTCGCGAGCTGGGGTCGTGGAGCAAGGAGTGGCTGGAGACGTCGGGCGTCAACACATTGCGGGCCGACTTCGAGGTCGACGCCGACGGACTGTTCACGTCGTTCGCCGTCGCCCAGTCGGCCGCCGCCGACTACCCCGCGCTGCGACGTCATCGCATCGCGATCGGGCTGTACGACCACACCGCCGACGGTCTGGTCCGGCGCGAGCGGGTGGAGATCGACGTCGTGGGCGGGCGTACGGAGGTCCCGGCACTGGTCGGCCGGGCCCGCGGTGACCTGGTGCTGCTCAACGACGACGACCTCAGCTACGCCAAGATCCGGCTCGACGAGCAGTCGCTGGCGACCGTGGTGGCGCATATCAGCGAGTTCCGTGACTCACTGCCGCGGGCGTTGTGCTGGGCCGCGGCCCTCGACATGACCCGCGACGCCGAGATGGCGCCGACCGACTTCGTCGACCTCGTCCTGGCAGGGGTGGGCACCGAGTCGGACCTGACCGCGGTGCAGGTCCTCGTCCGGCAGGCCGACACCGTCGTGGGCACGTACGTCGCGCCGACCCGGCGGGCCGAGGTCGCGGCCCGCTGGGAGGCGGGGCTGCGCCGTCTGGTCGAGTCGGCGGAGCCGGGCAGCGACCACCAGCTCGCGCTGTTGCGTGCGCTGGCCGGCTCGGTGCGCTCCGACGACAACATCGCGTTCGTCAGCGGCATGCTTGACGGTGGCGCCACCCTCGACGGGCTGGCCGTCGACACCGACCTGCGCTGGTCCCTGGTCGTCGGGCTGGCCAGGGCGGGCGCCTTCGGCGATGCCGAGATCGACGCCGAGCTGGCCCGGGACAACACCATCTCCGGTCGTCAGCAGGCGGCTGCGGCGCGGGCGGCCCGTCCCGACGCCGCGGCGAAGGAGTGGGCCTGGGGCGAGGCTGCCGTCCGCGACGACGTACCCAACGAGACGCAGCGGATGGTGGCGGCGTCGTTCCAGCGGACCGGTCAGGACGAGGTGCTGCTGCCGTACGTCGACAAGTACCTCGACCTGGCCGCCGGCGTCTGGGAGGCCAAGGGCACCCAGCTGGCGACGACCGTGCTGATGTACCTCTTCCCGCGCAGCATCGCCACCCGCGAGGTGGCCGCCAAGGTGGACCGGTGGCTGGCCGACACCGACGCCAACCCGGCGGCGCGGCGGCTGGTGTCGGAGGGACGGGCCGACCTGGAGCGGGCGCTCCGCGGCCAGGAACGGGACGGCCGCACGACACCGCGCTGACGGCTGCTAACGGTCGCTGTGCAGGGTGCGCGGCGCGCGCGCATGCTCGGCCAGCTGCTGCAGCCCCTGGGTGATGCCACCGACGAAGTCGCCGGCGGCGAACGACGTCTGCATCGCCAACGCCGCCAGGGCGGTCTCGGAGTCTGCGACGCGGCGCTGCACCTCGGTGCCGGTGACGATCTCGAGCTGCCGGGCGACCGGGTCGACGAGCAGGAGGACGCTCCGGGCCGGTGAGCCCAGTCGCGCATGCAGCTCCTCGGCGTGCAGCCGTGGGTCGCCGGCCGCCTCGCTGATGCAGACCGAGAACTCGAACGGCGCCTGCGCCTCGGCGTTGCGGACCGCACGACCGATCGCCCTGCGGTCGGTCGGCGTCAGGAACTCACCAGCGGGCACTGGCGCCTCCGGTCTGCGCGTCACCACTCTCGAGCTCTCCCTGCGCGGGACCCTCGGACCGCGCGACCTCGTTGCCGAACCACGCCGGGTCGCTCCATGACGTCACCCCGCGCTGCCGCCGATCGCCACGGATCAGCGACGGCGCCAGGGCGAGGGTCGAGATCACGACGAACAGGACGAGCGGGCCCCCGACGAAGATCAACAGGGCCTTCAGCGTCGACATCGGCGCGGCGTCCGCCCACCTCTCCGGAGTGTCGGCCAGCGCAGGGCTGGCCGCGAGCAGCACGGTCAGGGTCGCGGCGAGCGCGGTGATCCGGGCCGCGCGACGGAAGGCGTTGGTGGTCACACGGTCAGGCTACCGGCCCACGGCGGCGCTGTCCGACGGTAGTGCTTGCCGGGGCACCGGGGAAGGTTTACATTTCTCCCAGCCTCAGGGCGGGGCGGTGTGAGGGATTCCCGGGACAACTCAATGAAGCGCTTCGCCTGTGTGCTTTTTGGCGTGGCCGTCGCCGGGACGCTGTTGGGGTCAGCGTCCGCTTCCGGCGAGGCAGCCGTCGACCCACCGAACGAGTGGTACCAGCCGGATCAGCTCTCCACGTCGTCACTCGGTCTCCTTCATGACGTCGACTTGGGGGCACACACGATCGCGCTCATGACGGCCGACGGGGGCGGCGTACGCATCGCGCGGTCCGCGGAAACCGACAGCGGCTTCGGCCCTTGGACCACCCATCAGGTCTTCGAGGGAGCGACCCCGTTCCACCAGGCATCGGCGAGCCTGCTGCCCGACGAGCAGGTGGCGGTCGTCCGGTTCGAGCAGGCCGAGTCACGGGTCGTGGGCCGCGTGCTCAGCGCGTCCGGCGATCTCACGCCTCCGGCTGCGATCGACCTCGATGTCCCCGCTGATTGGGTGGACGGTGCGTGGGTCGACGTCGCCGCTACCGCAGGGCAGGTGGTGGCCGTCGTCACGGTGCCGAGCGCGGACGCCACGACTGCGCCGCGCGTCTGGGTCAGCCGGCTCGATCTGGCGTCGAACACCTGGGACCAGCCGGTCGACCTCGTCGCACGCGTGGGCGGTGCCGTCGAAGCGTGGTCCGGCGTCTTGGCCGGTGTCGCCGCCGAGGGTTCGCACGTCGCGGTCGCCTGGCGGCTGCCGACAGCCGGGCAGCCGGACATGTTCGACCATCACGTCATGCGCAGCGACGACGCAGGGGCGACGTGGACGCACCTCGACGTCGTCAGCTCGTCCGCGACCTACCCGAAGCAGCGTCCGCAGGTGGCCTGGCGCGGTGAGACCGTGGCCCTCGGCTGGCTGGCGAAGGCTCCGGACGGCGCCACGCTCACCCTGCGGGCCAACGCCACCGGCTCGGCCTGGACCGCGGAGCCGAGCCGGGAGGTGCCGGGCACGTCGACGTACGAGCGCGAGCTCTCCCTGCTCGCCGGGCGCTGGGCGCTCGTCACCAGCTCGCGCCACGCGTACGTGCTGGACCCGGCCGGCTGGACCCACGTCTCTCAGGCCGCCGGCGTTCGTTCGAGCTTCTCGGGTGACCGCTTCGTCGGCGTCGACGACGGCGGCACTCTGCACCTCCACACACTCGACACGACATCGCCGCAGCTCGACGTCCTCGGGGTGTCGTCGCCGCAACGTGCCGACCAGGAGGTCAGCGCGGTCGCGAAGGACGCCGGCGGGGTGCGGACCCTGCGTTGCCTGCTCGACGATGTCGAGTTCGCGTCGTCGGGCAGCCGCTGCTCGGTGCCCACTCCCGTCACGACCGGCGACCACACCCTCCAGGTGGACGTGACCGACAATGCCGGGCTCACCGCAACCCGGTCGACCAGCTGGCTCGCCGACGGTGAGCTGCCGACGGTCCGCTGGACCTCGGTGCCGCGCCGATGGAACCTCCACCAGGACGAGTACTTCAGGTGGCACGGCTCCGACCACGTGACCGGGCTCAAGCGGTACGTCGTGTCGTCGGTGTGGAGCTGGACCGATCGCACCGGGACGTATCGACGGGACAGCTCGCTCGGGCCCACCGTCGAACGTGGTTTGGCCTGGGTGGGCACCGGGGAGACCCGATGCCTGCGCGTCCGCGCCGTCGATCGCGTCGACAACAGCAGCCCGCTGTCGTCGGCCATCTGTGTCGTCGGCCCTCTCGACGACACCCAGGCGAAGCCGAGCGCTCAGCGCCACATCCAGCGGGTCCCGAGCAGGTACTACCTGGGCGATGGCGGGACGTTGCTCAAGTACGGCGGCGCGACGCTGAGCACTTCGAGCGTCAGCCCGGTCACCGATGTCGCCGTCCGCGCCAAGACCTGCCCGACCTGCGGCACCATGTCGGTCTACTTCGGCACCCAGGCCTGGAAGGTCAACCTCAGGAGCAGCCGGTCCACCTTGAAAGTCATCGACCTGCCGTTCAAGCAGGCGTTCAAACCCGGCCAGCTCAAGGTCCGCAAGACCAGTAGTGGGACGGTCATCATCGATGCGTTCTACCTCCGGACGGCGGCACCGTGGTGAGGGCGCTGGCCGGCGTCGCGCTTTCGACCGCTCTCGCCGGAGCCCTGCTCACCGCGCCGGCCACGGCCGACGAGCCCGTGATCCGAGAGTGGTGGGACTACCAACAGATCCCTTCGCTGGGCGGGATCCCGACCAGCGTCAACTTGTCGGAGAATGCCGCCTTCGTAGTCGCCCGAGCGGCTTCAGACGGCCCCGCGGCCGTGCACTCGGCGACGGACCTGGCAGGAGCCGCGCCGGCGCAGCCGGCCACCTGGACGCGCACACTTGTTCCGGACACCCTCGCGAACACACCCGCGCAGGCCTACGCCGTAGCAGGCGGTCATGACCTCCTGCTGACGACAGCGGACTGGGCCGACAACGACCCCGCGGTGACGCTGACGGCCGGGCTGGTTACTGCTGGCGACTCGACTCTCGAGTCAGTCCCCACACTCGCGGTCGATGTCCCGACCGACTGGAAACCGATGATGGGCGACTGGACGGCGGCCGCCACCGCTGACCACCTGTTCGCGATCGTGCCGTTGCGGGAGTTCAAGTGGACCGGCGATCTGGCGATGACACTTCCCGTTGCCCAGTTCGACCGCGCATCCGGGGCCTGGAGCACTCCGGTGGACCTGCTCGCCGCGACTGGTGCGCCGAGTTACGGCCACCCCCAGGTGAGGGCGATGAACGCGCATGGGTCACACATCGCCGTTGCCTGGACCTACTACGACTACATGCCGGTCGACGACGTGCCGGTCGACGAGCGCGGCAAGATCCACCTCGCGCGCAGCGACGACGCCGGCACGACCTGGACGTACCTGGAACGGCTGGGCCCGGGCACGCCCGAGGGTCGTGAGTACCGGAGCGTCGACAACTTCTACCTCGCCTGGCTCGACGACGAGCTACGCATCGCGTGGGAGGTGCGGTCCGGTTCGCCCGGGACCCCCTACCAGCGTGACCTCGTCACGGTCGTGCACACCACTGGCTCAGGCTGGGCCGCGCCCGAGAGCTTCGCTCAGAAAAATTACGGATCAGGGCTCGGCACGCTCTCCGGCCGGTGGGCACTACTACGGCCACTCGGGGTGCTCCTCGTCCATGACGGGAGCGGCTGGACCCAGGTCGGTGAAGCCCAACCTGTCGTCCACGCCATGGTGGGCGACCATGTCATGGCGAGCGACCGAATCTACTCGGTCGACACCACGGCTCCGACCATCTCAGGACATGAGCCGATCTTCCCGTCTCCCGGCTACGGTGCCTCGTCGTTTGCCAAGGACACCGGGGGGATCCGGCTGCAGACCTGCCGAGTCGACGGCCACGACGTCGCGCTCAACGACTACGGCCGGTGTGCGGGAACACCCACCGCCAACGGCCCCCACACTATGGTCCACGAGGCGGTCGACATCGCCGGCCACACGAGCAGCCGCACGTACAACTGGGTCACCGATGGCATCCCGCCCGTGGTGAAGTGGAAGTCCTACCCCGGCCGCTGGGCGCGTAGCACCTCAGCCACCTGGTGGTGGTACGCCTCCGACGCGCACAGCGGGTTGGAGTCGTTCGACGTTCGGCTGAACGGGAGCGGCCCGCGTGGCTCGTTGGTCGACAGCCGCACCACTCGACCCGGCTACAGCCGCTCCGCCTACCTGGCGGTGCCCGAGGGTCAGACGATCTGCGCCAAGGTCACTCCGACCGACCGCGCCCACCTGATCGGCCGCACGATCGGCCCCTCGTGCTCGACGGCTCCGCTCGACGACCGGCGGCTGTGGCATCGGGCCAAACGGATCAAGCGCCTGACCGGATCGTCCTACTTCCGGGACACGGTGACCAGCCTGACCGAGATCGGCTCACAGCTGTCGTACGACAGCACCAACTTCGTCATCGACGTGGCCGTCCTGGCGCGGAAGTGCCCGACCTGCGGCACCATCCGGATTGCCGGCCGAGATCGAAGCTGGACGGTGAACCTCCGGAGCAGCTCCACGGGCGTGCGCGCCATCGAGGTCCCGTTGTACGGCGAGCTGAACCCCGGCCGGGTCACCGTGACGAAGGTCGGCTACGGCTCGGTGCTGATCGACGGGCTCTACCTCCGGGCCGAAGTCGTCTACTGACCGACCCGAAGGGCGAGCGCCGCGGCGGCCGCCTCGACGTGCGGCCGCGGGTCCTTGAGGGCGAGCTCGGCCGACCCGGCGGACTCGACCGCCGAAGCGGCGTCGACCACACCGGTCGGCTGCTCGGCAACGTGACCGGCGACCACCGCCAGCGGCACGGCGAGCGCGCGCGCCCGGGCCAGCACCTCGCCGACCACCTTGCCCTGCGTCGACGTCGCGTCGAGCTGACCCTCACCGCTGACCACCAGGTCGGCGCCCGCCAGTGCGGCGTCCAGACCGGCCAGGTCGGCCACCCGCGCGGCCCCGCTGACCAGCGTCGCTCCCCACGCCGTCGCCAGGCCGTACGGCGTGCCGCCCGCCGCACCGGACCCGGGCATCGACGGGTCGCCGCCGTACAGCTCCGCGAACCTGGCGAGCCCGCGCTCCAGCACCGCGACGTCGGCCGGGCCGGCCCCCTTCTGCGGACCGAACACCGCGGCCGCGCCACCGGGACCGAGCAGCGGGTGGGTGACGTCGCACAGGATCTCGACGCCGCCGGCCGGCGCCGGGCGGAGTCCCGACCGGTCGATCTCGGCCAGGTCGACCAGCGCCGCACCGCCGTACGGCAGGTCGGAGCCGTCGGCCGCGCGCAGCCGCAGTCCGAGCTCGCGCAGTGCGCCGGAGCCTCCGTCGGTCGACGCCGACCCGCCGACGGCGACCACGAGCCGGGTGCAGCCGTCGTCGAGCGCGGCCCGGATCACCTGGCCCAGCGCCCGCGTGCTCGCGTACAACGGGTCGAGCGGGTCGAGCGTGGTGATGCCGCAGGCGTTCGCGATCTCGACCACCGCCGTGTCACCGGGCAGCCGGAGCCAGTGCGCGACCCGGTCGGGACCCCGGTGCGCCGTGACCGCGACCTCGCGCCGGTCGCCCGACGTCGCCGCCGCGATCGCGTCCACGGTGCCCTCGCCCCCGTCGGCGAGCGGGACCTCGACCACCTCGTCGCCCGGGCGGCTGCGCAGCCAGCCGGCCGCGATCGCCCGCGCCGCCTCGGCCGCGGTCAGCGTGCCCTTGAACGAGTCCGGTGCGACCACGATCTTCACCGGGCCAAGATACGGAACGCCGGCCCGCCCGACACGGACGGTCTCGGCCTACGGCCGCGGACCCAGGGTGCTTCTCCTTACTCCGCTGACCTGCTGCGCGACCCTCGGAGGGCGCCGCTCGCGACGGTCGGGAGTAAGGAGAAACACCCTAGACTCGGCGCGGTGACCAGCGCCTCGCCGAACCCGTACCCCCACGCCCGACGCCTCGACCTGGTCGACGAGATCCACGGCGAGCGGGTCGCCGACCCGTACCGCTGGCTCGAGGACGCCGACACCCCGGAGACCAAGGCCTGGCTCGACCAGCAGGCGGACCTGCTCGACACCCAGCGCGCGCGCTGGCCGGCCCGCGACCACTTCGCCGAGCGGCTCGAGACGCTGCTCGGCACCGGCTTCCACGGCCCGCCGAGCTGGCGCCAGGACCGGCAGTTCTTCAGCCGCCGCACGGCCGACCAAGAGCACGGCGTCCTGCACACCGTGGACCCCGACGGCACCGAGCGGGTGCTGGTCGACCCGATGGCGATCGACCCGGAGGGCACGACCACGTTGGACGCGTGGGCACCGTCGCCGGACGGCAGCCTGCTCGCGTACCAGCTGTCCGAGCAGGGCACCGAGGAGTCCGCGATCCGGGTGCTCG
>JBOHDE010000078.1:0-15637 GCA_050699035.1 Nocardioidaceae bacterium
GCTCCCAGGTCGCCGGCGCTGGTCGAGATGAGGCTGACCGCGACGACCCGGTCGGTGAACATCTCCGGGTGCGCGTGCGCGAGCGCCATGATCGTCATGCCGCCCATCGAGTGGCCGACGAGGACGAGCGGGCCTTCCGGGGCGACGGTCTCGATCACCTGGAGCAAATCCTCGCCGAGCTGCTCGATCGTGCTCAGGTCGCGCTCGGACCGGCCCGACCGGCCGTGCGACCGCTGGTCGTAGAACACGGTCCGCCGATATCCACGCAGCGCCAGCCGCTGGTAGTGCCAACAGTCGAGGTTCAGGGCGTAGCCATGCACGAAGACCACCGTGGGCGCGGTCGTGCGTGCCTCGTCGACCTCGACGTGCAGGTCGACGCCGTCGGCCGTGCGTACGGTGACGGGCGTCCCGCGCAATGCGCCGAGCGGTGCGTCGAGCGGCGTACGCGGACGACGCGGCCGGTCGACGAGGCGCCGCTCGGCGATCGCCCCGGCGGCCGCGCCCATCGCCAGCAGGCCGACCGCCGCACCGGCGGCCCCGGCGATCTTGCGGAGGCGTGACCCTTCGCTCACTGCGGGCTGCCCCCCACGTACCGGCGGGTCACCCGGCCGCCGATCCGGCTGACGATCTCGTAGCTGATCGTGCCGGCGGCGGCGGCCCAGTCCTGGGCGGTCGGCTCACCGGACCGGCCGGTGCCGAAGAGCACGACCGGGTCGCCGGCCGCGGCGGCGTCGCCGTGCAGGTCGACCACGAACTGGTCCATGCAGACCCGACCCGACACCGTCCGCCGGCGCCCGGCGACCAGCACCGGGCCGACCCCGGAGGCGTGTCGCGGGATGCCGTCGGCGTACCCGACCGGGACCAGACCGAGGGTCGTCGGCCGCTCGGTGACGTAGGTGTGGCCGTACGACACTCCGGCACCCGCGGAGACCTGCTTGACCATCGCCAGCCGGGCCTGCAGCGTCATCGCCGGCACCAGGCCGAGGTCGGCCGACGTGGCCCGGTCGGGGATCGGGGAGAGGCCGTAGACGGCGAGCCCGGGGCGCACCAGGTCCCACCACGCCTCCGGGGTCGTGAACGTCGTCGGCGAGTTGGCCAGGTGCCGGACCTCGGGGGTGAGCCCGGCCGCGTCGGCCGCATCGACGGCGCGGGCGAACTCGTCGACCTGCAGCTTGACCGACGGGTGCTCCGGCTCGTCGCCGCAGGCCAGGTGCGACCACACCCCGGTCACCCGGACCCAGCCTTCCAGCTCGGCGCGCCGTGCTGCCTCCACCAGCCCGGGCCAGGAGTCGGTCGTCGCGCCACCTCGGCCCAGACCTGTGTCGGCCTTCAGCTGCAGCCGGGCGACGCGGTCGAGCCGGCGCGCGGCGGCGGTGATCTCGTCGAGGTCGTCGGGAGAGTACGCGGTGACGTCGACTTCGGCCTCGATCGCGGCGGCGTAGTCCTCACCCGGCACGGTGAGCCAGGACAGGATCGGCTCGAGGTCGCCGGCCCGGCGCAGCGCCAAGGCCTCGTCGAGGGTCGCGACGCCCAGCCACTCCGCGGCGCCGGCCCGCGCCGCGCGGGCGGACTCGACCAGGCCATGGCCGTACCCATCGGCCTTGACGACGGCCATCACCGGCGAGCCCTGGGCATGGCGGCGGATCGTGGCGACGTTGCCGCTGATCGCGGCGAGGTCGACGACGGCCTCCGCGCGGGTGACGCTCACCGGCTCATTCCACCGGGTTGTAGGCACAGGAGTCGGTCGCCTCGACCGCCTCGTCGGGAGACTCGGCGTCGCCGCTGGGAGCAGCCGTCGGCTCCTCCGACGGCTCTTCGGACGGCTCCTCCGACGTCCCCGCCGACGGCTCCTGGCTGGCGCCGTCGCCGGGCTTCGGCTTGGTCTTCTTCGGCGGCGGTTCGAGGGCCTTCTGGACGGCCGCATGGACGTACTCGTAGTCCGGGTTGCCTGGGTCGAACTCGTCGGACGAGCGGAAGACGACCGAGCGCAGGTCGTGGTCCTTGACCTCCATCGACAGGTCGACAAAGGCGGGCAGCAGCTTCTGCGGGATGTCGGTGCGGATGATCTCCTTGCCGGCCGATGCGAGGCTCTGGTAGCGGCGCAACAGGTTGGCCGGGTGGGCCTTGTCGACGATCGCGTCGATCATGCAGCGCTGGCGTTCCATCCGGTTGTAGTCGTCGAGACCGTAACGGCCGCGGGCGAACCAGAGCGCCTTGCGGCCGTTGAGCCGCTGGTCGGGGCCGGGGTCGAGGTAGCCCGTCGGCTCGACCCCGGCGTCGGTGTTGCCGCCGATCGGGATCGGCTGGTTGATGTTGACCGTCACGCCGCCCATCGCGTCGACGATCTGCTCGAACCCGTCGAGGTTGACCAGCATGTAGTAGTCGACGTCGATGCCGAGCGCCCCGCTCACGCCCATCTTGAGCGCGTCCGCGCCCTCGTTGTCGGTCCTGCCGACGGCACCGGGATGGTTGGCGGGAACGTTGCGGTAGATCGCGTTCAGCATGAACTCGCCGGGGTCTCCGTCGCCGGTGAAGCCCTCGGGGTAGATGTCGTGCAGCTCCGAGCCTTCCGGGAAAGGCACGTTCATCAGGTTGCGCGGCAGGCTGAACAGCACCGTGTCACCGGACTTGGTGTCCATGCTGGCGATCATCACCGAGTCGGTGCGGATGCCCTCCCGGTCAACGCCGCCGTCACCACCGAGCAGCAGCAGGTTGACCCGGTCGCGGTCTCCCCACGGGTTCTTGGCGGTCACGCCCTTCGGCCTGGTCGCGCTGTCGGTGTCTTTGAAGATGTGGCTGACCAGGTCTGCCTGGACGTATGAGTAGCGGGCACCCACGGCGAGCGGCGCGGCCACGAGCAGGCACAGGATGAGCACGAAGCTGCCGCCGACGAACGCGTGCAGCCGAGGCTGATGACGCGGCTTGACCATGCGGTAGGTCGCCACCACGATCGCGACCCAGGCCACCAGCAGGACGAGCAGGCCGGCGGTGACGAAGAGCAGCTTTCGCGGGTCGACCGCGACTCGGATCAGGGAGTCGACGTGGCCCGCGGCGTACCATCCGCCGACCACCGCGATGCAGAGCGTCGGGAGCAGCACCAGCAGGCCGAGGTAGCGACGGCCCACGAAGACGAAGCCGCTGCCCGGTAGCACCGCGCCGAGCGCGGTCACGCCGAGCGTGCCGGGCAGGCTCTTGGCGTGGTGCAGCGCTGCGCGGCGCCGTCGCCGACGCCGCGCAGGCGTGCGGCGGTCATCACGTCGAGGCAGAGTCTGTGTCATCCATCGTCCGTTGTAGGCAGCAGTCACCCGCCACCTGGCGGTAGGGCAGCGATTTCAGGGTAGCCCGGTCGGGCAGCCAACACGAAGTCAGCCGCCGGCAGGCGTGACCCCGGTCATGGCAAACCCATGGTGACCGGGACGATTCCGGCACCCAGCGTCACCGGCCATCACCCTCGCGCCGAGGTTGCGCGTATGTCGGTCGTGCGGGAAGAAATGAGCCCGGCGATCGCCCATACCGGTTCCGGTCGGTCGCGTATCAGGTGGTGGGCTTGCACAGGACCTGACGTCGAGGGGCCGATGACACGCGGCTGGGGCGGCGGTGACCCGGTGCCGACGGGCGGACCCGGCTGCAATCTGCGGACACATGTTGGCAGCCGACGACCCGGACCGATCTCGGTGTGGATGGGCTACTTCGCCCCTCGAACCGACAGTTTCGGCCCCGATTCCGGGCTCAGAATGTCGGTTCGGAGGGTGACGTTGAGGCCGGCGGACACGGACCAACATTTCTCCGGACACGACATACGCGCAACCTCGACGCGAAGAAGGGCCCTCGCGCCGAGGTTGCGCGTATGTCGGGATCCCTGGGCAGAGATGAGCCACTTGTCAGACAGTTCCGACTCCCTGTGTTCGATTCCTTCTGACCAACCCATCAGCTGCACGCGGTGACCAGGTCGCCGGTCCACGGTGCGTAGAAGATTGCCCAATTGGGCAATCTTCGACCCGGTCCTGCCGGTTCGAGGTCGAACTTTGCCCCATTGGGCAAAATTCCACCTCGGTCACGTCGACCTCGGTCACGGGGCGGGGAGGTCGCGGACAGCCTGCGGCACGGCGCGGGCGACCGCACCGGCGGTGAGGGGCCCACCGGCGGCGGCCCGGGTCGCGGCCGCGCCATGCAGCCAGACCCCCACACTGCCGGCGTCGAACGGCGGGAGACCGGCGGCCAGCAGCGCACCGCACAGCCCCGAGAGAACGTCGCCCGACCCGGCGGTGGCGAGCCACGGCACCCCGGTGCTGTTGACCCGGACCCTGCCGTCAGGCGCCGCGACCAGGGTCCGCTCCCCCTTGAGCAGGACGACGGCGTCGAAGCGGGTCGCGGCTTCCCGAGCGTGCCGCAGCGGCGCCCGCTCGACCGAGGACCGCTCGATGCCGAGCATCCGGGCCAGCTCCCCGGCATGCGGGGTCACCAGCGCCGGCACCCCCAACGGTCCCTCGACGTGCGTCAGCGCGTCGGCGTCCACGAGCAGGGGTACGCCGGCGCGGGCCAGCCGGGCGAGCGTCTGGCCCGCCTCCGAACCGCCGCCGGGTCCGACCACCCACGCCTGGCACTTGCCCTCCCCGGGCACCACCTCGGGATGCGCGGCCTGCACGGCCCTGGCAGCCGCCTGGTCGCCCGAGAACCGGACCATCCCGGCCAGGCCGGTCGAGGCGCCGGCCACGGCCAGCACCGCCGCGCCGGGATACTCCGTCGAGCCGGCGGCGACCCCCACCACTCCGCGGGTGTACTTGTGCGCGTCCGGAGCAGGCCGCGGCAGCAGGGTGGCCACGTCGCCGGCTTGCAGCGACTCGACCACCGCGGCCGGTAGGTCGACTCCGATGTCGACGAGGTGTACGGCCCCCGCGGCCCGCGCCGCCGGCCCGACCAGCAGGCCGACCTTGTGCGTCCCGAACGTCACGGTGACGTCGGCGGACACGTGCGCGGCCGGCGTCTCACCGGTGTCGACGTCGATGCCGCTCGGCACGTCGACGGACACGACCGGGACCCCGGGGAGCAGACCGAGTGCCCGCACCGCCGCCGCGTCCAGGCCCGGTCGACCGCCGATCCCGACGATCCCGTCGACCACCAGGTCGCTGCGGCCGGGCTCCCCCACCCAGCCACCGGAACGCCGCAGAGCGGCCAGACCATCGGCGTGGGTACGCTCCCCGGCCAGCAGCACGGCGTCGACCCGCGCACCCCGGCGGGCCAGCGCGGCACCGGCGAACAGCGCGTCGCCGCCGTTGTCGCCACCGCCGACGAGCAGGGTCACCCGCGCGCCGTACGTCACACCGAGGAACTCACTGCAGGCCCACGCCAGCCCGGTCGCGGCCCGCTGCATCAGCGTGCCTGCGGGCAGCCGTGCCATCAGCGCCGCCTCGGCCGTGCGCACCTGCTCGACGGTGTGGGCGCTCCGCATCAGCCCTCCAGCACGACCATCGCCGACGCGATCCCGGCGTCGTGGGACAGCGACACGTGTACGGAGCCCACGCCGAGCGCCTCGGCCCGGGCCGCGACGGACCGCGACAGGTGCAGGGACGGCCTCCCGGAGCCGTCGGTGCGTACCTCGGCATCGAGCCAGTGCAGATCGGCCGGCGCGCCGAGCGCCTTCGCCAACGCCTCCTTCGCCGCGAACCGGGCGGCCAGCGACGCGATCGGCCGCTCCTGCTCCAGCGGGGTGAACAGTCGCTGTCGCAGTGCGGGCGTGCGCGCCATCGTCTGCTCGAAGCGGTCGACGTCGACCACGTCGATGCCGACGCCGACGATCATCGCCCGACCACTCGCCCGATCACTCGACCGTGACGGACTTGGCGAGGTTGCGTGGCTGGTCGACGTCGTGGCCGAGCGCGGTGGCGAGCTCGCAGGCGAACACCTGCAGCGGGACGGTCGCCACCAGCGGCTGCAGCAGGGTCGGCACCCGCGGCAGCCGGATCAAGGTGTCGGCGTACGGGACCACCACCTCGTCACCCTCCTCGGCCAGCACGATGGTGCGCGCGCCACGGGCCCGGATCTCCTGGATGTTGTTGACCATCTTCTCGTGCAGTTGGTCGCGACCCTGCGGGGGTACGACGACGAAGACCGGGAGGCCGTCCTCCATCAGCGCGATCGGCCCGTGCTTCAGCTCGCCGGCGGCGAACCCCTCGGCGTGGATGTAGGCGAGCTCCTTCAGCTTGAGCGCCCCCTCCAGCGCCACCGGGTAGCCGGCGTGCCGGCCGAGGAAGAGCACCGAGCGGGCCGTCGACAGCTCGCGGGCGAGCTCCTCGACCGGGCCCATGCCCTCGAGGAGCGTCTGCAAGGCCGTCGGGACGGCCTCGATCTGGTCCATGATCTCGGTGATCTCGTCACCGAACTTCGTGCCGCGCACCTGGGCGAGGTAGAGGGCGAGCAGGTAGCACGCGACGATCTGGGTGAGGAAGCCCTTCGTCGACGCGACGCCGATCTCGGGACCGGCGTGGGTGTAGATCACCGCGTCGGACTCGCGCGGCATGGTCGAGCCGTTGGTGTTGCAGATCGACAGCACCCGCGCCCGCTGCTGCCGGGCATGCCGGATCGCCTGGAGGGTATCCATCGTCTCGCCCGACTGGCTGATCGCGACCACCAGCGTCGAGTGGTCGACGATCGGGTCGCGGTAGCGGAACTCGCTGGCCAGCTCGACCTCGCACGGGATCCGGGTCCAGTGCTCGATGGCGTACTTCGCCACCAGGCCGGCGTAGAACGAGGTGCCGCAGGCCAGCACGATGATCTTGTCGACCTCCCGGAGCTCGTCGTCGGACAGCCGCATCTCGTCCAGCTGCAGCGTGCCCTCGCGCGTGAACCGGCCGAGCAGCGTGTCGGCGACGGCCCGCGGCTGCTCGTAGATCTCCTTGCGCATGAACCAGTCGTAGCCGCCCTTCTCGGCGGCCGAGAGGTCCCAGTCGACGTGGTACGCGGTGCCCTCGACCGGCCGCCCGTCGAAGTCGGTGACACGTACGCCTTCACGGGTGATCGTGACGACCTGGTCCTGGCCGAGCTCGAGTGCCTGCCGCGTGTGCGCGATGAACGCCGCGACATCGGAGGCGAGGAAGTTCTCGCCGTCGCCGAGACCCACCACGAGCGGGGAGTTGCGGCGTGCCCCGACGACTCGCGACGGGTCGTCGGCGGAGGTCGCCACCAGCGTGAACGCGCCCTCGAGGCGGCGGCAGACGGACTGCATGGCCGCGGTCAGGTCGAGCCCTCGGTCGAGCTCGAGCGCCAGCAGGTGCGCGACGCACTCCGTGTCGGTGTCGGACGCGAACTCGACCCCGGACTGCTCGAGCTCGGCGCGCAGCACGGCGAAGTTCTCGATGATGCCGTTGTGTACGACGGCCACCCGCCCGGCGGCGTCGAGGTGCGGGTGCGCGTTGCGGTCGTTCGGTGCGCCGTGGGTCGCCCACCGGGTGTGCCCGATGCCGGTCGAGGCACCGGGAAGCGGCTGCTCGTCCAGTGCCTTGTCCAGGTTGGCGAGCTTCCCGGACCGCTTGCTGGCATGCAGCCGGCCGCCGTCGCACAGCGCCACACCGGCGGAGTCGTAGCCGCGGTACTCGAGCCGCCGGAGCCCTTCGACGACGACGCCGAGCGCCTGCTGGTCACCGACGTACCCAACGATTCCGCACATGGGCCTCAGCCTACCGAGCGTCCACCGCGTGCCTGACTGGAACACCCGCCCCGCCACAATGGGGGGATGCCCGACTCCACGCCGTACCTCGAGCTCGACCGCTCCGCGTGGGCGAAGCTGGCCGACTCGACGCCGTCGCCGCTCACCGCCGACGAGGTGCAGCGGCTCCGTGGGCTCGGTGACGAGCTCGACCTGGACGAGGTCGTCGAGGTCTACCTGCCGCTGTCGCGGCTGCTCAGCCTGTACGTCAGCCACGCTGGGAAGCTGCATCGGGCGACCGAGGACTTCCTGTCGGAGCAGCAGCCGCCGCGCACGCCGTTCGTGATCGGGATCGCCGGCTCGGTGGCGGTGGGCAAGTCGACGACCGCGCGGCTGCTGCGTGAGCTGCTCGCCCGCTGGCCCGAGCACCCGAACGTCGCCCTGGTCACGACCGACGGTTTCCTGCTGCCGAACGCCGAGCTCGAGCGCCGCGGCATCCTCGACCGCAAGGGGTTCCCGGAGTCGTACGACCGCAAGGCACTGCTGAAGTTCGTGATCGACGTGAAGTCGGGACTCGACGAGGTCGAGGCGCCGGTCTACTCCCACCTCGGGTACGACGTCGTGCCCGGCAAGTCGGTCACCGTCAAGCGACCGGACATCGTGCTGCTGGAAGGCCTGAACGTCCTGCAGCCGGCCCGGGTACGCGCCGACGGGCGCACCGGTCTCGCGGTGTCGGACTTCTTCGACTTCTCGGTGTACGTCGACGCGCTGTGGGACGACGTGCGCCGCTGGTACGTCGAACGGTTCCTGCGGCTGCGCGAGACGGCGTTCCGCGACCCCGCGTCGTACTTCCGGCGCTACGCGGGCCTCACCCACGACGAGGCGGTCAGTCAGGCCGAGGCACTGTGGGACAGCATCAACGGACCCAACCTGTCGGCCAACATCGCACCGACCCGGGGGCGTGCCTCGCTGGTGCTGCGCAAGGACGCCGACCATTCGGTGCGCTGGGTCCGCCTCCGCAAGATCTGACCCACCGGCGAGTGAGTCGCATGTCACCCCACTTCATCGACTGGCGCGTTGCGTAGGTCTCGTGTCCGGTTTGTCCCTACGGAACGCGCCAGTCGATTCCCGCAGAAACCGATGGTGGCACCGCCGCAGAGTTGCGTGTCATCCGTTGGGCCTGACGCCGCAGGCCGGTCACCACGCGACTGTGGTGACCCGGGCGACGTACTGACGCCGTTGTCGCGGTCGCCAGACGACGAGGCGCCCGCCCGACAACGGTCTGTCGGGCGGGCGCCTCGTGCCAGGACTCCCGGGTCAGTCCGTGTCGGCCTCCCAGCCGTAGTCGGGCAGCTCGAAGAAGTCGTCTCCGTCGAGCGTGTCCACCTCACCGCTGGCCATCGCCGCGAGCATCGCCTCGACCCCGGTCCGGACGCTCTGGATCAGCATCCCGTGCAGCTTCTGGCCGAGGTCGTCTTGCTGGCCGCGCACCTCGAACAGCACGGTCGCCGACCCGTTCATGGCGAAGGCCGACCGTCCCTGACCGGCGAACTCCCGGGCGTCGGGGTGGAAGTAGCGTCCGACCGCGGCCAGCGGCGACTGGGTGCCGTAGGCCGCCTTGATGCCGTTCGCGGCCGCCAGCGCGTACCGCCGCGACTTGTCCTGGTCGAGCAGCGGCCACACGGCCTTGTACGCCGCACCGTCGTTGACGCCGAGCGGCGGGTAGTCCAGCGAGACCGAGATCAGCCGGCCGTCCTGCTCGCTACCGCCGGTGAGCCGGTCGCACGGACCCATGTGGTGCAGGTCGACGACCGCGTCGACCATCCCGAACTCGTCGCGCAGACCGATGTACACGTCCCGGATCGTCTGTGACTCCGGCGATAGGAAGAAGCCGGCGTCCTCCTGCCGCCCGGGGAGGTCACCCGGCTGCGGCACGTACTCGAGGTCCGGGTTGAAGTCGCGGTTCAGGTCGAACCCCGGCAGGTTGATGCCGTCGCTCTGCAGCGAGTGGTACCAGGCCCGCGGCGCGCCGGCCAGCTGCGGGTGACGAGCAACGACCTCGTCCCAGGAGATGACGTTGCGGCGCCGGTTGATCTCGCCGCCGTCCGGGTTGACCATCGGCATCGCCACCAGGGTCACCGACTGCAACAGCTGCTGGGTGGCCGCGTCGTTGCTGCTGCCCAGGTCCCTCAGGATGCCCAGCAATGCCTCGGTGCCGGTGCGCTCGTTGCCGTGGATCGCGCTCTGCACGAGGATCACCCGGTCACCGGTGCCGACCCGTGCGGTGTACAGGCCGCGCCCTAGCTGGGTCTCCCCGACCTTGTCGACCTGGACGCGTCCGTTCGAGGTCTGCTCGATCTGCTCGAGCGAGCGGACCACCTCGGCGTGGCTCGACCAGCCCTCCCAGCTCGGGTCGTCGGCGGTCTTGCAGCTGCCATGCCCCGGCCCGTCCGGCGCGGCGTACGACGCGCCGCCGGGCGCGACGCCGAGGATCAGCGGTACGGCGGCGGCAAGCGCCAGCCTGGTTCTGTGTCGACGGTTCATCTTCGGTTGTCCTTTCGTGGGTGCGTTGACGGTCACATCTCGCCGCATTGGCCGCTGTCGGCGAACGGGAGGGCGGCGTAGCCGGACGAGTCGTACGACGCCAGCTGGCCGGAGGCAGCGGCCTCCAGCACGGCCGTCGTCGGGATGCGGAACAGGTTCTCCAGCTGGCCGTTGCTCTTCTGGCCGACCGAGCGCACCTCGTAGAAGATGGCGCCCTGCGTCGGCGGGTCGGTCACCGGCTGTTCACCGGCCGGCGCGGTGCCGCCGAGCAGCATCCGTGACAGCGCCGCGTTGGTGATGTCGATGTCGGGGTACTTCGCGACGTTGACCGGACCGAAGCCCTCGAGCGCGTCCACGCTGACCATCGCCATCGCCCGGTTGGTCGCCCACTGCTGCTCGGTCATCCGGGCCGGGTCGATCGACCGCGCACCGATCTGGAACTGGTTGAGGTCGTCGGTGCCCTCGACCCGCGGCGCTTCGCTCATATGGTGGAGATCCAGTGCGTACGTCGGTGCGGTGTCTCGCCAGAGCTTCCAGAACGCGACCGACTCCTGCTGGGCGAAGTTCTCCCAGTCGCGGTTGAGGTCGATCCGGGTCGGTGTCGTGCTCTGCCGAATGTTCGCCTCGGCGCCGTCGGGGTTGTACATCGGGATCACCACGACGGTCAGCCGGTCCCGCAGGTTCTGTGCCCACGGGCTGGTTGACGCCATCTGGTCCAGTACCTGGAGCACCGCCTCGGTGCTGTGCAGCTCGTTGCCGTGGATCCGGGCCTGCAGCCAGAACGTGGTCGGACCGTCGCCGACGGTGGCGTACAGCAGGTCGCGGCCTTCGCCCGAGGTGCCGGCGCTGTCGACCTCGACGACCCCGCCGCTGGTGCGTTCGATCCGGTCGAGCGCCTGGACGACGTCGTCGTAGCCGGCGACGCTCGCCCGACTGATGTTCTGGTTGTCCTGGAGACAGGGGCCGCCGGGGTTATGGGGCGGGTCGGCGACTGCCGGTGCGACCGTGGTGCTGAGGCCGGCCAGGACGACGGCCGCGGCGGACAAGGCGAGAGCTCGTTGCATGACGAAATCTCCTCACAGGTGCGACGTGTGACGGGAACAGATATACGCCCACCGGCAGTGATTGTCACCTGACGTTCCGTATCGAGGTGCGAGATCGCATCCGCCGTACGTCGAAATGCCCGATTGGGGTCTCGGATCGGATGCGCGGGGTCCCGGGGACGTCAGGACACGGTCAGCTGCCAGTCGGAGCTCTGCTCCACCGAGCGGAACCCCAGCTGCTCGTTGACCGCGATCATCGGCCTGTTGTCCGGCGCGTTGTAGGTATGCACCGTGCGTCGTTCGGACTGCCGCTGCTGCAGCGCGCGAAGGTTCGCCAACTTCAAGGCGACGCCGAGGCGGTGCCCGCGATGCTCCGTGAGCACCAGGGTGGCGCCTTGGTAGACGAGGGGCGACGGATCGGCCGGCGCGAGCAAGTCCGTGCCGCCGACGACACCACCTGACGCATCGAGGGCAACCGCCCGGTAAGCCGTGCGCCGCTGCGCCAGGCGCCGCGCCTCGGTCGCCCTCAGTCGCGCCACGTCCCAGACCTCGGGTTCGAGGTCGAGCCCGCCGATCGGGACGTGCTCGAGGAAGACCGACAACAGCCGGCAGTAGCCCTCGGCGTACTCCTCGGGGCAGCGGTCCTGCCACGTCGCGATCCGGTAGCCGTCGCGCTCCGCGTGGTCCGCGGCCGCGCGGAGACTTGCCAGCACGGCGTCGTCGAGCGGGAGGTCCAGCACCTGATGCAGCTCGACGAGCTCGCGGCTCAGACCGCAGGCTGCGGCGAAACCCGCGCCAGGGGACGACGACCCGACCGGTTCAACGACCTGCGCGTAGATGCTGCGGCGCCCAGTGGCCCGCGCGGTCTGCAGGGCATGGTCGAACAGCGCGCGGCCGACACCGCGGCGCCGATGCTCCGGAAGGACGCCGACGTGCACCTCGAGCAGGTGGGTGTTGTCGCGCAGCGGCAGCTCGAGGTTCAACGCCCCGACGACCTGGCCGCGTCGAGACGCCACGACCGCACTGGCCCGCCACTCGGTGTTGTCAGGTCGGAAACCCACCCGCATCTCGTCCAGCCCGGTCGGCGTCGAGTACGCCCGACCGGTCGAGTCAGCCACCGTCAGCACGCGGTGGAACTCTGCGAAAGCCGCCTCGTCGGAGACGTCGACGACTGTCACCTCGAGGTCAGACTCCACGCTGCCACTCCCCCAGCAGCTCGACCGGGCGGAACCCGAGCTGCTCGTTGACCGCCACCATGGGGCCGTTGGTCTCGGCGTTCCAGGTGTGGATGACTCGGGTGCCCGGGCACTGGTCCTGCATCGCGCGCTGGTTGGTGAGCTTCAGCGCCAGCCCCAGCCGGTGACCCCGATGGTCCCGGTGCACCAGCGTCGACCACTGGAACACCGTGCCGGGATCGTGGCTCGGCACCACCAGGACGGTGTGCCCGACGAGCGCCCCGGCCGGCCCGACGGCTGCGGTGACGAACGTCCGCCGCCCCTGCGCCAATCGCAGCTGCTCGCCCTCCCGTACCCGGGCGACGTCCCAGCGCTCCTCCTCCAGGTCGAGGTCACCGAACGGCGCCTCGGAGCTGAAGAGGGCGTTGAGGTCGGCGTACGCCTGCAGCCACTCGTCCGGGGCGTGGTCGACCCAGGCGACCAATCGGTAGTCCGCCCAGGAGGGCTCGGTCCCGGCCAGCATCGCGTCGAGACGCGCGGCCGGGACCGGCAGGTCGAGCACCCGGTGAGTCTCGGTGTTGGCCTCGGCGAAACCGTGGGCCGTCGCGAAGCGCACGCCGTGATGGTCGGCGGCGTCCCCCAGCGGATAGCTGACCTCGGCGATGACGTTGCTCCGGCCGGCGCCGCGCGCCCGGTCGAGTAAGGCGGCCAACACCGCCGACCCGATCCGTCGACGCCGATGCCGTGGCGGTACGCCGACCTCGACGTAGGCCGTCCGGGTGTTGTCCAGCAACGGGAGCACGATGGTGCCGGCGCCGACGACCCGGCCGTCGTCGACGGCAGCCAGCGCCTCGCGCCGGGTCGTCGAGTCGGGATTACGGAAGGACGCTCGGGCCTCCGCGAGCCGCCACGGTGCGGGGTAGTCGCGCCCGGCGGTGTCGGCGGCCAGGTACGCCGCATGCCATGCCTCGAACGCCTCGTCGTCGAACGGGTCGACCGGTTCGATCTGCACGGCGGCGACCCTACGCACCACCACGACGGGCGGCCACTGGTTTTGTCAGCGGGTGAGGGCGGCCTTGACGACCTCGGCCAGCCGGGCGGCAACGGCTTGAGCCTGCTCGGACGATTCGGCCTCGACCATGACGCGCACCAGCGACTCGGTGCCGGAGGGACGCAGCAGCACCCGGCCGGTGTCGCCCAGCTCGGACTCGGCGAGCCGGACGGCCGCCAGCACCTGCGGCTCGGAGTCGGCCCGGCTCTTGTCGACATCCGCGACGTTGATCAGCACCTGGGGCAGCTTGGCCATGACGCCGGCCAGCTCGGCCAGCGGCTTGCCGGTCTGCGCCAGCCGCGCCAGCAGCTGGACCGCGGCGAGCAGGCCGTCGCCGGTGGTGGCGAGCCGGCTGAGGATGACGTGCCCGGACTGCTCGCCGCCGAGCACGTGCCCGTCGGCGCGCATCGACGCCAGGACGTAACGGTCGCCCACCTTGGTCTGCACGACCTCGACGCCCTCGCGCCGCATCGCCTGGACGAAGCCGAGGTTGCTCATCACTGTGCCGACGACCGTGGCGTTGGCGAGCTGGCCGTTGTCGCGCAGGGCAAGGGCCAGGACGGCGAGAATCTGGTCGCCATCGACCAGCTCACCGCGCGCGTCGACCGCCAGGCAGCGGTCGGCGTCGCCGTCCAGGGCGATGCCGGCGTCGGCGGCGTGCTCGAGGACGGCCGCCTGCAGGCCTTCGACGTGGGTCGACCCGCAGTTGTCGTTGATGTTCAGGCCGTCCGGCGCACAGCTGATCGGCACGACGTCGGCGCCCAGCGCGCGGAGTGCCTGCGGCGCGACCTGCGACGCGGCGCCGTTGGCACCGTCCACGACGACGGTGAGCCCGTCGAGGCGTACGTCGACGGTGCCGGTGATGTAGTCGACGTAGCGCGCGGCGGCGTCCTCGAGGTCGCGGACCCGGCCGATGTCACGGCCGACCGGCCGCTGCCACTCCTCGCGCATCCGCTGCTCGATGGCGTCCTCGAGCGCGTCGTCGAGCTTGTGCCCACCGCGGGCGAAGAACTTGATGCCGTTGTCAGGCATCGGGTTGTGGCTGGCCGACAAGATCACCCCCAGGTCGGCACCGAGGTCGGCCGTCAACCAGGCCACGGCCGGGGTGGGGATCACGCCGAGCCGGAGTACGTCGACGCCCGCCGACGCGAGGCCGGCGACGACGGCGGACTCCAGGAACTCGCCGGAGGCCCGTGGGTCACGCCCCACCACCGCGACCGGCCGGTGCCCCTCGAAGACACCGGCCTCGGCGAGGACGTGCGCGGCAGCGACCGAGAGGTCGAGCGCAAGCTCGGCGGTCAGGTCGCGGTTGGCGATCCCGCGGACGCCGTCGGTGCCGAAGAGCCGGCCCACCGGAGGATCAGCGCTTGGAGTACTGAGGAGCCTTGCGGGCCTTCTTCAGGCCAGCCTTCTTGCGCTCCTTGGCCCGCGGGTCGCGGGTCAGCATGCCGGCCGCCTTCAGCGACGGGCGGTTGGCCTCGACGTCGACCGCGTTGAGGGCACGGGACACGCCCAGCCGCAGTGCGCCGGCCTGGCCGGTGAGGCCACCGCCGTGGATGCGGGCGATGACGTCGTACGCACCCTCGGCGTGGGTCAGCACGAACGGCTCGTTGACCAGCTGCTGGTGCACCTTGTTCGGGAAGTACGCCTCGAGGCCGCGGCCGTTGACGGTCCACTGGCCGGTGCCGGGTACCAGCCGTACACGCGCGATCGCCTGCTTGCGACGGCCGGTGGCGCCGCTCGGAGCGATCGTCGCGGCACGCGCCGGCGTCTCCGTCGACTGCGTGCTCTCGGAGCTGTAGGCGACGGTGCTGGACTCGGTCTCGACAACCGGGGTGGTGGGCTCAGCCACGGGTGTTCCTCACTTCAGGGCAGACAGCACGAGCGGAGCTCACTGCACTTGCTGGGAAATTTGGGTGATCTCGAACGGCGTGGGCTGCTGGGCCTGGTGCGGGTGGTCCGGGCCTGCGTAGACCTTCAGCTTGGTGAGCAGCTGACGACCCAGCTTGTTCTTGGGCAGCATGCCCCAGACCGCCTTCTCGATCGCGCGGCGCGGGTTCTTCTCGAGCAGGTCGCCGTACGGCGTCGCGGACAGACCGCCCGGGTAGCCCGAGTGCCGGTAGGCCAGCTTGGCCTCACGCTTGTTGCCGGACAGCGCGACCTTGTCGGCGTTGACGATGAT
>JBOHDE010000079.1:0-15557 GCA_050699035.1 Nocardioidaceae bacterium
ACCGCTCCTCGGCGTCGTCGGACCCGGCCCGCACCGGGATGTCAACGCTGTTGCCACCGCCCCCGGCCGGCTGCACCACGACCGTGACGTCGTCGGTACGGATGAGCGCACCGTCGTTCGCGGTCAGCCGCAGCACGTACGTCCCGGCCGCACTGAACGACGCCGACGTGTCCACCGCGGCCGCGTTGCCGAACGTCACGTCGCCCGGCCCCGAGACCTCCGACCAGGCCGTCGTCACCGCACCGGGCGGGTTCGGCAGACCGTCATCGGTCACCGTGCCGTCGAGCGCCGCCGACGCGGGCAGCTGGACGGTCTGGTCGGCGCCCGCACCGACCGTCGGCGGCTGGTTGACCGGCGTGCCGACCGGCTGGACGACCACCGTGACGTCGTCGGTACGGATGAGCGCACCGTCGTTCGCGGTCAGCCGCAGCACGTACGTCCCGGCCGCACTGAACGACGCCGACGTGTCCACCGCGGCCGCGTTGCCGAACGTCACGTCGCCCGGCCCCGACACCTCCGACCAGGCCGTCGTCACCGCACCGGGCGGGTTCGGCAGACCGTCGTCGGTCACCGTGCCGTCGAGCGCCGCCGACGCGGGCAGCTGGATGGTCTGGTCGATGCCCGCACTGACCGTCGGCGGCTGGTTGACCGCCGGGCCGCCGGGGCCGTACTGCAGGTGCAGGGTCGGCGCGAATGCCGCGCCGCTCTCGTACGCCTCGGCGGTCCGGCGGCCGGTCCCGCGGAACTGGAAGGCCAGTGCGTTGCCCTGGTTCCAGCCCGGTCGGTCGACGATCTCCTGGACGAGGGCGGCGATGTTCGGTGTGCGCTGCGCCGGCCCGCGCTCACCGATCGTGCTCCACACCGGTGGCGTCCAGGCGACCGATGCCGTGGTGGTGGGCCGGGCGGCGACGCTGCCGCTGACCGCCTGGTAGGTCGGTGTGTTGTCGGCGTTCTCGGCCCGGATCGTCAGCGACGTCGCTCCCGTGCTCACCTCGTCCACGCGGAACTGCACGTACGCGTCGATGATCTGCGAGCCGTCCGGGATCTGGACGCCGGCGAACCGGGTGCCGACGATCTGCGCGGTGTTGCCGTCCGCCCCCAACTCGAGGTCCGAGCTGGTCAGCGCGACCGAGCCCGTCACTGCCTGCTCGACGTCATCCGTGCCGGCCGCCATCGGGACCTGCAGCGCATCCGGACTGCCCTCGGGCAGGACCAGGATCGTGACGTCGTCTGCCATCAGGGCCTCGCCGTCGTCGGCGGACAGGCGCAGCACGTACGTCCCGGGGCTGCTGAACGATGCCGTCGTGTCCACCGCGCCCGCGTTGCCGAACGTCACGACGCCGGGGCCGGACACCTCGGCCCAACCGGTGGTCACGGCCCCCGGCGGGTTCGGGCGACCGTCGTCGGTCACCGTGCCGTTCAACATCGCGGAGAGCGGGAGCTCCACCGAGTCGTCCGCGCCGGCGCTCACGGTCGGCGGCGCGTTGTTGTCGCCGACCGGTGGCAGCACCGCGGAGAACTCGTACATCTTGCCGTCGTTCTCGGTCGGGTGGGAGTCGTTGTCGAGGCCGCGGGCGACGACGTAGTAGTTGCGCTGCGTCGGGTTGCTTGAGCCCGGTGCGACGGCCAGGCCGGCTGCCGCCTGCATGCTGCCCGCCGCGGTGCTGATCGTGTTCAGCAGCGCCCCGGTCTGGTCGAACTCGTAGATGGTGTCCGAGCCGTCGTCGACCATCACCACGGTGTTGCGTACGGAGTCGTACCCGAGGCCCTCCGGGTCGCGCGCACCGAAGACCCCGACGTCGAAGTGGCTCGAGATGTCGTCGGACGTCCCGAACTGCCCGTCGCCGCCGGGCCGCAGCCGGTAGACCTCGGCGTTGACGCCGTCGGCGAACCACAGCGAGTTCGTCGCGGAGTCGTAGTCGACGCCCTCCGGGTCGGTGTTGCCGTACTTGGCCGTGTCGGAGTGCGTGCGCGTGTCGTCAGGCGTCCCGAAGCGGCCGTCGCCGCCGGCGAGGATCTCGTAGACCTCCTTCTGGTCGTCGTCGGTGACGAACAGGTGGTTGTTGCCCGGGTTGTAGCCGACGCCGACCGGCTCGTTCGACCAGGGCTGTGAGACCCCGGTCTGGTCGACCGTGCCGCTGCGGGTGGTACGGAAGAAGTTGGCGCCCTCGAAGATCGGCATCTCGTCGACCTCGCCGTCGGCGATGAACAGCCGGTCGGCTCCGGGGAGGTAGGCGAGGCCGGACGGGTCGGGGCTCGGCGGGTTGAACTGCGACGTGTCGGTCGTCCGGACTAGCGTGCCCGAGACCGCCGAGGTCAGGGCGACCGAGGCAGCCTGCAGCGAGGCCTCGACGATCTCACCAGTGGACCCCGGCGCACCGGCGTCCGCGACGAACAGGTTCTGGATCGAGGGGTCGTCAGTGGCGTCGGCCGACGGGGCGAAGGCGATGCCCTGCACGTCGGCGAGGTCGAGCGCCCCGGCATCCCTTGACTCGACCACCCGGCCCCGGCGGTCGATCCCGACCACGTCACGCCCGGTGGTGTCGTAGCTGTAGACCAGGTCCGCGTCGGGACGCACGGTGAGCCCGCGCAGGTCGGCCGCGTCGACACCGCTGATCGGGACCCGGGTGACCTTGCCGGTCGTGCTCCGGCGGACGAGCGAACCCCCGTCGAGCACGACCAGCCCCCCGGACCTGTCGTAGGACATGGCCCGCGGCGAGCGCAGCCGCATCGCGCCGCTCGACTTTCGCACCGCGTGGGGGGCCGACGTCCGCAGGCCGCTCGCGGAGTACGAAAGCAGCGCGCCGCCCGACGCCGCCGTCAAGCGGCCGGTCAGCGGCTCGACGGCCACGGCATCGGCGTCGGCCACCCCGGGTAGACCTACCCGGCCGAGCCGCTGCTCGGCCGGCGTCACCGGCGTGACCGTACTCCCGCGGCCGGCATCGCCGGCCACCAGCAAGGCGCCCAGCTGCGGGCTCCACGCCAGGCCGGTCGGCCGGCTGACGCCGTGCTCGACGGTCGGGAACGACCGGACCAGGTCCAACGCGTCCGCCTGCTGCACGACTGCCGGCGTGGACCCGCTCGCCACGTCGACCATCGCGGCCGTCGCCGTCGCCGTACCCAGAATGGTTGCCATCGCCGCGACTGCGACGACAGGCCGCTGAATCACCTTCATGCCCGGGTCACCCTTTGCCTTTGGTCCCGAGACATGGATGTGTGTCACAGCGTCAGCCTCGGGTGGGTGGCCCAGCATCGGTAGATGTGCGTACGCAGGCTGGTCAGTTGGGGTCAGCGCGTCACCCTCAGCGGCAGCCCGTACCAGGCGCTCGGTGCCTTCGCCCGGTCGCGGCCCTTGTACGCGAGGGCCAACACCCGGTAGCGGTAGGTCCCGGTCCACCAGTGCTTGATGCTGAAGGAGTACGCCACCGTGCTGCCACTGCCCAGCGTCTTGCGCTGGACGGAGACCCATTCGCCGTCGATGTAGCGCTGGAGGCGCAACGGTGCGAGCCACGCCGACGGGCTGAGCGAGCCCCGCATCGTGACGGTGTGCCCGACCCGGACGGTCGGTGAGCTCAGCCACGCGGTGAGCTTCGGGCTGGTGGACGGCAGCTTCGCCTTGAACTCGTACAGCTTGCCGTCGTTCTCGGTCGGGTTGGAGTCGTTATCGACGCCGCGGGCGACGACGTAGTAGCTGCGACCCGACCCGCTCGAGGAAGGTCCGACGGCCAAGCCGGCCGCCGCCCGCATGCCCGCCGACCCGGTACGGATCGTGTTCAGCAGCGACCCGTTCGTGGCCAGCTCGTAGATGGTGTCGGAGCCGTCGTCGACGATGAGGACGGTGTTGCGCACGGCGTCGTAGCCGAGCCCCTCGGGGTCGCGCGCACCGTACTTCCCGACGTCGAAGCGGGTCTCGCTGTCGTCGGACGTGCCGAACCTGCCGTCTCTGCCGGGGCGGACGCGGAACACGTCCGCTTCGAGTCCCGAGACGATCCACAGCGAGTTGGTCGCGTTGTCGTAGTCGAGCCCCTCGGGGTCGTGGTTGCCGAAGCCCACGGTGTCGAAGTGCCTGACGGTGTCGTCCGAGGTGCCGAACCGCCCGTCGCCGCCCGCGACCACCTCGAACACCTCTTTCTCGTCGTCGTCGCTGACGAACAGGTGCTTGTTGAGCGGGTTGTAGCCCACCCCGACCGGCTCGTTCGACCACGGCTTCGAGACGCCGCTGTAGACCACGCTGCCGGAGCGAGTGGTGGCGAAGAGGTTCTTGCCCCGGAAGATCCCCATCTCGTCGACCTCACCGTCGGAGATGAACATCCGGCCAGTGCCCGACAAGTACGCCAGCCCCGACGGGTCCGGGCTCGGCGGGCTGTACGTCGAGGTCTGGGTCGTTCGTACGAGGGTGCCGGTGACGGCCGAAGCAGCGGTCACCGTCTGGGCCTGCAGCGTCGCCTCCACGACCTCGCCGTCGGCCCCGGGCTGTCCGGCGTCGGCGACGTACAGGCTCAGGACCGACGGATCGTCGGTCGGGTCGGCGGACGGACCGAACGCGACCCGCTTGACGTCGACCAGCTCGAGACCGGCCGCGTCGCGGGTCTCGACGACCCGGCCGGCCGCGTCGACGCCGAGCAGGTCGTCACCGACCGCGTCGTAGGTGTATTCGAGCCCGGAGCCGGGATGCGTCGCGAGACCGCGCAGACGTCCCACGTCCACACCCCTGACCCTGTTCGGGCGGACCGCGTCGGCGTACGGATCGGCGCCGAGCGGCCCCCGGCCGGGCAGCGCCGCGTACTCAGCGGTCGACAGCGACCGGATCCGCTGCACATCCCCCTGCTTGGCCGGCGCGGCAGCTGTCGCGCTGCCCGCCGCCGGCATCGAGGCCGCCGTCCCACTCACCGCGACCGCAAGCACAGTCGTTCCCAATAACGCTGTTCTGTTGATCCCCATGGCGCCACTCCCGAGTCGGATCCCGAGTGTCCGCCGTCCAGTGTCGGCGCGTCGGTGGCGACCCGAATCGTTCATTTGGCGTAGGCGGCCTCACCCCGTCCTCCGGAACGCGGACGGGTCCGGACCCCCGGCCCGGACCCGTCGCACTCGGTTGGCGGCTGCTAGCGAGTCGGCGGCCGCAGCACCCGCAGGGTCAGGCCGTACCAGCCGCTCGGTGCCTTGGTCTCGGCGCGTCCCTTGTAGGCCGGGGCCAGCACGCGGTAGCGGTAGCTGCCCGGCCACGAGTGCTTCACGTAGAACGTGTACGGCACGATCGTGCCCGAGCGCAGCGACTTCCACTGCACCGTGACCCACTTCCCGCCGCTGTACCGCTGCAGTCGCAGCCTGGCCAGCCACGAGGACGGAGTCAGCGAGCCGGTCAGCTTGACCGTGCGTCCGGCCGTCACCCGTGACGAGCTGAACTTCGCGGTCAGACCCGGCTTGACGTTCACCGTCGGCAGCGTGGACACGTTCGTGCCGTGGGTCGCCTGGTACGTCGTGTGGGCGGTCGGCCTGGTGCCGAACGAGTACCTGCCGTCGGCACCCGTCGTGACCGTCCGCAGCCACTTGAACTGCGTACTCGGCCACGTCTTGGAGCGGACCACCACGCGCTCACCCGCGACCCCGGAGCCGTCGCTGAACCGGACCGCGCCGGTGACGATCGTCTTGCCCGGGTACGTCACGGTCTTCGGACTCAAGGTGAGGCTGGGCATCATGCTCAACGGCGTCTTGTACGTCAGCACCAGCACCGGCGGGGTGAGGCCGTCCTTGGCCTCGGCGGTCCGCCGTCCCGTGCCGCTGGCGATGAAGTTCACCGCGTTGCCCTTGACCCAGCCGGGCCGGTCGACGACCTCCTGGACCAGCGGCCCCAACTCTGAGGTCAACTGACCGGGACCGGCCAGACCACCCTCACCGGGGATCGGTGCCGGCCAGGCCGGCGGAGACCAGGAGGAGCTCTTCGTGCCGAGCGCCCGGGCGGAGATGCTGCCCTTGACCGCGGTGTAGATGGGGGCGTCGTCGTGCGCCTCCGCCTTGAAGGTGTAGTTGGCGGCCTCGCTGCCCCCTTCGTCGACCTTGAACTGGATCCTCGCGCTGATGATCTGGCTGCCCTTGGGCACCGGGATCCGCTGGAACCGCAGGCCGGTGATCATCGTCTCCGGCGTCGGCGGTCCGTCGTGGCCGAGCTCCACATCGGCGCTGGCCAGGTCGACGAAGTCGCCCGTGCTGCCGCCGCCCTGGAGTGCGTCGTCGGCGCCGGTCAGGATCGGGATCCCGATGGTCCGCGGCCCGCCCGGCTCGTGCACCGCGATCTGCACGTCGTCGAACCCGGTCGCCTGCTGGCCGTCCTTGGCGGTCAGCCGCAGGACGTAGGTGCCGAGGGCGTTGAACGTGGCCGTGGCGTTCTGGCTCGTGGGCGTGCCGAACGTGACCGTCCCCGGCCCGCTGACCTTGGACCAGGCGTAGGTGAGCGTCGGAGACTCGGCGTCGACCGCTGAGCCGACCAGGTTGGCCGTGTCGGGCAGGTCGATCATCTGGTCGAGGCCGGCGTCGACGTGCGGCGGACGGTTGCCCACCGCCGGCAGGTTGGCCGACATCTCGTACATCTTCCCGTCGTTCTCACCGGGGTGCGAGTTGTTGTCGAGCCCGCGGTCGACGATGTAGTAGTGCCGAGCGCCGGACCCGTCGCTGGCCGGAGCGATCGCGATGCCGGCCGCCTTCAGCGAGTTGGCCGCCGAGATGTCGATCGTGTTGAGCAGCGAGCCGAACTGGTCCAGCTCGTAGATGGTGTCGGTGCTGCCGTCGACGACGACGATGGTGTCGCGCACCGCGTCGTACGCGATGCCTTCCGGGTCCTCCGCGAGGTAGCGCTGCATGTCGAACTGTGACGCGACGTCGTCGCCGCCGGGAGCCACGCCGTCGAAGACGCCGTTGGCACCGCGGGTGAGCCGGAAGACCTCCATGCCGACGCCGTCGACCATCAGCAGGGTGTTGCGCTGCGTGTCGTACGCGACGTCCTCGGGGTCGGTGTTGCCGAACGCCGACGTCTTGAAGGAGAGCGGCGTTCCGGTGCCCGTCATCTTGAAGATCGACTTCTTGTCGTCGTCGGAGATGTAGGTGACGCCGTCGTGGTAGCCGATGCCGGTCGGCTCGTTCGACCACGGGACCGTCGTCGCCGTGCTCACGCCGGTGCCCTGGCGCGTGATGGTGAACAGGTTCGCGCCGGCATAGATCGGCATCTCGTCGACCTCGCCGTCGCTGACGATCATCCGATCGGTGGTCGGGTTGTAGGCGATGCCCGAGGAGTCGGGGCTCGGCGGGCTCAGGGTCGACAGGTCGCGCGTCGCCACCAGGGTGGCAGTGTGGGCTCCGGTGGGGGCCAGAGCGGCCGGCTCCATGGTCAGCTCGGCCACCCGGCCCAGCTGCTGCTCGTCACCGGCGTCGGCAACGTAGAGGCTCTGGTCGGACGCCTTGTCGGTCGTGTCCGCGCTCGGCCCGAACGTCATGGCCTGCAGGTCGTTGATGCCTGCGTCGCTCATGTCGTGGGTACGGACGACGCGGCCGGAGGAGTTCACCGCGAGCAGCCGGTCGGCCTTGATGTCGGCCAGGTAGAGCAGGCCGTCGGCGGGGTTGAACGCCAGACCGCGCAGCCAGGCGCCGTCGACGCCGTGCAGCGGGGTGGTCTTGACGGCCCCACCCGGCGTGGTGGTCACGATGCTGCGCGCCGCCGCGTCGAGGACGTGCCAGGTGCCGTTCGGCGCATACGTCGAGCTGCGCGCCTCGCCGGTCTCCGGGGCGTCGGTGGTCTTCGGCTGCGCCGACAGGCTCTTGCCCGGGACGGCCAGCTGCTCGCCACCCTCGACCGCGGTCAGCTCCTGCTGCTTCGGGTCGTACGCGGCCGTGCCGCCGTCCTCCAGACCTCGCAGCACCGCGCTGCCGAGCCTGGTGTCGTCCGGCGTCACCGCGATCAGAGCCGAGTCGGCGCCCTTCTTCGCACCGGTGACCAGCAGGGCCTTGCGGTCCGGGTCGTACGTCACACCGGACGGCCGGCTGACGCCGAACTCGTCGGTGTAGATCGAGCGGACCTCACGCGCCGGCGTCCCCCCAGCCGGCGCGGCCGCATTCGCCGCCGTCAGTGCCGGAGCCATGGCTGCGACCATCGCCGTGAGCGCCACCACGGAGATCGATCGCGTGCGCAGTCGTTTCATCGAGTTTCCCCCCATTGGGTTCAGCGCCGCCACTCGGCAGCGCCATCGTTAGTCCCCCAGCATCGGGGCCGGTCATGGCCTCCGGCGTCGGTCGTATGACGTAGCCGTCGTCCGCATATTTCAGTGCCGCAGAATCGCCAACGCCTGCCGGACCAGCAGGCCGAGGTCGTACGCCAGGGACCGCCGCTCGAGGTAGTCCAGGTCGAGTCGGACCCGCTCGTGCAGCAGCACGGTCTCGTAGTGCATGGCCGGGTCGTCGGCCTCCGCCAGCCGCTCCGCCTCGTCCATGAAGCCGAGTGTCGACGGGCCGGCCAGCCCGGGCTTCACGCTGAAGATGCGGCGCTCGACAGGTGAGTACTTCTCGACGTACTCCGGTGTCTCGGGACGCGGGCCCACCAAGCTCATGTCGCCCTTGACGACATTGAGGAACTGCGGCAGCTCGTCGAGGTACCAGGACCGCAGGAACCCACCGACGCGGGTGATCCGTGGGTCGCCGTCGGGGCTGACGTTGGCGGACAGCCGGTCGGCGCCGACGACCATGGTGCGGAACTTGTATACCTCGAACGGCCGCTCGTGCTGGCCGATCCTGACCTGGCGGAAGAACACCGGCCCAGCCGACGACAGCCGCACCGCCAACCCGATCACCAGCAGCACCGGGGACAGCACGACCAAGGCGAGGCCGGCGACGACACGGTCGAAGACGGCGCGGCCCATCAGAGCTCGTCCCCGGTGCAGAGCCCACGCATCCCGGCGCTCGCGGACTCGCGCAGCAGCATGAACGGCTCCGCCGCGAGCAGACCCGACGCGACACCATGCCGCTGGGCGTACGCGGTCAACGCCTCCATCGAGCGGGGGTGCGGGTACGGCCGGACCTCACTTCGATGCGTGCCCGCGTATGCCTTCATCGCGGTCAGCTTGGTGTCGAGCGTCTCGTCGATGTCGACGTACAGGTTGGGCGTGAAGACGCTGCCCGGGATCGGCGGCGCCCAGTCCGTCGACGACGGGATCTCGAACGCACACACGCGGCGCACGCTGGTGCCGACCGGCCGGGTAGCGACCATCGTGGCGCGGGCGACCAGCCGGTGGTCCTCGTTGACGTCCCCCTGGAAGTGCGTGAGGACCACCTCCGGCCGCAGCTCGTCGATGCACTGCTCGATCGGGGTGATCACGTCGAGCAGCGACAGCGTGTCGAGCCGCTGGTCCGGGAGGCCGACGAAGACGACCCGCTCGACGCCGAGGGTCGCGCAGGCGCGGCGCGCACACTCCTCCTGCAGGGCCACCTGGTCGTGCCTCGACGTGACCCCGTCCGTGACGATGCACACCCAGACCGTGTCGCCACGGCTGGCGTGCCACGCCATGGTCCCCCCGGCCCCTAGCGTCTCGTCGTCCGGATGCGCAGCGACAGTCAGTACCCGCATGCTGTCTCCCAACCCCCTGCCCCGAGTGCTGTCACCAGCAAAGGCCAGGGCGGGGACCGCCACATCAGTCGTTCGACGTAGCCCGACTCCTGCAGCCGACTACCCCTGTGGCCCCCCCCCGCCGAGGTTGCGCGTCTGTCGGACCCCTTCGCGGGGATCCTGAACGACACGGGCCCGTGCCGTACCCGAGCATCCCCACTCCTGCAGACGTGGGGATGATCCAGTACGGGTGGGGGTGAGCCGCCACCGAGCCGGCCCGAGCCGGTGGGCAGCGCCGTTGGACAGGGTCAGGAGTTGTAGAGGTTCTGGGTGCGCTCGAGGCCGTCGGTGACCAAGCACTCCACCGCGTCCGCGCACCGGTCGACGAAGAAGTCGAGCTCGCGGTCCTCGCTGCGCGTGAACGGCGACAGTACGTGGCCGGCGGTGTCTCGCTGTCCGGGCGGCCGGCCGACGCCGAAGCGCACGCGGTAGTACTCGCCGCTGCCGAGGGAGCGGCGGAGCGACTTCAGCCCGTTATGACCGTTGTCGCCGCCGCCGAACTTGGCCCGCAGCGTCCCGTACGGGAGGTCGACCTCGTCGTGCACCACGACCAGGTGGTCGACCGGCACCTTGTAGAAGTTGAGCAGGGTCGAGACCGGGCCGCCGGACTCGTTCATGTACGAACGCGTTCGGCCCAGTACGCAACGCACACCGGGTGTCCCGGACAACCGTCCTTCGACCACCTGGGCCCGCCCCGACTTGTGCGCGCGCCACGAGCCGCTCATCCGTTCGGCCAGCAGGTCGGCCACGGCGTACCCGACGTTGTGCCGGGTGCGGGCGTACGTCGGGCCGGGGTTGCCCAGCCCGACGATCATCCAGACGTCGTCCACGGCAGGCCCCCGCCCTTCCCGCTGTCAGCCAGCGTCGAAACCGGGAGTCAGGATCGATCGTCGTCGGACGAGGACTCCTCGCCCTCGCCGTCGGCCGGAGCGGCGTCCTCGGCAGGCTCGACCGGGACACCCTCCTCGGTGACCTCGACGTGCTCCTCGCGCTCGATGCCGGCCTCGGCCTCGGCCTCTTCCAGCTCGGCCTCGAGCTCCTCGGCGGTCGGCGCCGCGGTGATGTTGACGACCAGGGTCTCCTCGTCGATGTGCAGCAAGGAGCCCTCCGGCAGGACCAGGTCCTTGGCGAGCACTCGCGAACCGATCTCCATACCCTCGATCGAGACCTCGACGCTCGACGGGATGTTGGTGGCCTCGGCCTGCAGGGACACCGTGTTGTTCTCGGTCACGACCAGCGCGCCGGGCTCAGGCTCACCGACGACGTGCACCGCGACATCGACGTAGACCTTCTCACCGCGGCGTACGAGGATCAGGTCGACATGCTCGATGAAGCCCTTGATCGGGTCGCGCTGGACCTGCTTGGGCAGCGCCAGCCGGCTCTCACCTTCGAGGTCGATCGACAGCAGCGCGTTGGCGGTCTTGAGCGCCAGCATGGTGTCGTGGCCGGGCAGCGTGATGTGGAGGGGGTCGGTGCCGTGGCCGTAGAGAACGGCGGGAACCTTGTCGTCGCGGCGGATCCGGCGGGCGGCGCCCTTGCCGAACTCGGTACGCGGTTCGGCCTGGATCTTGACCTCTGAAGACACGGGGGAGCTCCTCAAGCGGTGTGGCTGTGCACTGGTGAATGCGGTGGTTCTGCAGTTGTGGCTGCCGGACTGAGGGCGCGCGCTGCCGACCACCGCGTCGATCACGGAGCCGATGCGCCCGCGTACGGGACGCTCCCTCGCCGAGGCAACCGCAGCATTCTAGCCGCGTGCCGCGCGCGGTGGGAAATCGGTGTCGTCAGGCGCGCCCGTCGAACAGGCTGGTGACCGACCCGTCCTCGAAGACCGCGCTGATCGCGCGAGCCAGCAGCGGCGCGATCGACAGCTCGGTGAGCTTGTCGAACCGGTGGTCGTCCGGAATCGGCAGCGTGTCGGTCACGATCACCTCACGCGCCTCGGAGTTCTTCAGCCGGTCGACGGCGGGGCCGGAGAGTACGGCGTGGGTCGCCGCGATCACGACGCTGGCCGCGCCGGCCTGCTTGAGGGCGTCGGCGGCCTGCGTGATCGTGCCCGCCGAGTCGATCATGTCGTCGACCAGGATGCAGGTGCGTCCGGTGACGTCGCCGACGACCCGGTTGGCCTTGCTGGAGTTGACCTCGGTGATGTCACGGGTCTTGTGGATGAAGGCCAGGGACGCATTGCCGAGCCGGGCGCTCCACAGCTCGGCCACTTTGATCCGGCCGGCGTCGGGCGAGACCACGGCCAGGTCCTCGTCGCCGTACTTCTCGATCACGTGCTGCGACAGCACGGGGAGGGCCGCGAGGTGGTCGACCGGGCCGTCGAAGAAGCCCTGGATCTGCGAGGTGTGCAGGTCGACGACGATCAGCCGGTCGGCGCCGGCGGTCTTGAACAGGTCGGCCATCAGCCGTGCGGAGATGGGCTCTCGGCCGAGGTGCTTCTTGTCCTGGCGGGCATACCCGTAGAACGGCATCACGACGGTGATCCGCTTGGCGGACGCGCGCTTGAGCGCGTCGACCATGATCAGGTGCTCCATGATCCACTCGTTGATCGGCGCCGTGTGACTCTGGATCACGAAGGCGTCGCAGCCGCGCACCGACTCCTGGTAGCGGACATAGATCTCGCTGTTGGCGAAGTCACGGAACGTGGTCGGCACCAGACCGCAGTCGAGGTTCGCCGCAACCTCGGTGGCCAGATTGGGGTGGGCGCGGCCGGAGAAGAGCATCAAGTTCTTCTCGGTCGTTCGCTTCATGCCAGTCACCGGTCGTTCTCCTCAGCTGTGTCGCCCGACGTGACGGGATCAGTGTCACCCGAAGCCTGTTGAGCCTTCAACGCGGCCTCCGCCGCCGGGGTCCCGGCCCGCTTCGTGACGACCCAGTCCTCGATGTGGCGCTGCGGTCCGCTGGACACGGCGAGCGCGCCGGGCGGCACATCCCGGCGAACCACTGTGCCGGCTCCGGTGGCCGCGCCGTCTGCGACGTTCACCGGCGCGACGAACGTGTTGTTGGAGCTGGTCCGGCAGTGGCTGCCGATCGTGGTCCGGTGCTTCTCGACCCCGTCGTAGTTCGCGAAGATCGTGCCGGCGCCGATGTTGGTCTGCTCGCCGATCTCGGCGTCGCCGACGTACGACAGGTGCGGCACCTTCGAACCCGCGCCGATGGTGGCGTTCTTGGCCTCGACGAAGGCCCCGATCTTGCCGCCCTCGCCCAGCACCGTGCCGGGCCGCAGGTAGCTGAACGGGCCGACGTTGACGCCGGCACCCAGGACCGCGCCGCTGCCATGCGTGCGTACGACGCTCGCGCCGGCGCCGACCTTGACGTCGGTCAGGGTGCTGTCCGGGCCGATGGTCGCCCCGGCACCGATCTGGGTGGCGCCGTGCAGCTGGACGCCCGGGAGCACCGTGACGTCGGGCTCGACGGTGACGGTGTCGTCGATCCAGGTGCTGGCCGGGTCGACCACGGTCACGCCGGCGCGCATGTGCCGCACGAGGGTACGGCGGTTGAGCTCGGCGCCCAACGTGGCCAGCTGGACCCGGTCGTTGACGCCCTCGGTCTGCCACCGGTCGGTGGTCTCGAAGGCACCCGTACGTCGGCCGTCGCCGCGGGCGATGCCCACCACGTCGGTGAGGTAGAGCTCGCCCTGGGCGTTGTCGCTGCCGACCCGGCCCAGGGCGTCGGACAGCACCGCGGCATCGAACCCGTAGATGCCGGAGTTGATCTCGTCGATCGCCAGCTGCTCGTCGGTGGCGTCCTTGTGCTCGACGATCGCGCTCACGCCTCCGTCGGCGGCGCGGACCACTCGGCCGTAGCCGGTCGGGTCGTCGACCCGGGCGGTGAGTACGGTCACCGCGTTGTCGTCGGACTCGTGCTGTCGTACCAGCCCGGCGAGGGTGTCGCCCGCGAGCAACGGCACGTCGCCGTACGTCACCAGCACCGTCCCGGACAGAGCCGGCAGCTCGGCCAACGCGATCTGGACGGCATGTCCGGTGCCGAGCTGTTCCTCCTGCACCACGAGCGTCACCCCGGGATCGGAGGCTGAGACCGCCGGTCCCACCTGGTCCCGACCATGGCCGACCACGACGACGAGGTGGTCGGGTTCGACGCTGCGCGCCGCTCTCAGCGCGTGGCCGATGAGGCTGCGCCCGCCGATGGCGTGCAACACCTTCGGCGTCTGCGACTTCATCCGGGTGCCGCCACCGGCGGCCAGGACGATCACGGCTGCGGGGCGGGTTCGGGTCACGGTCGGGCTCCTCCGCGCAGTGCTTGACGTCAGTACAGCTCCCCCGCCTGGCTTCGATCCAGGACCTCAGGATTCAAAGTCCTGCGGGCTGCCGGGTTACCCCACGGGGGATCGGGCACATCTCCGTACCCGCGCGGCGTCAGTCTGCCACGGTGAGACATGGCGTACACGACACGCCCGAGGGTTGGCGTACCTACGCTCCCGTAGGTTACGGTTGCGTAAGTAGTTGTTCCCACGCGTGAGGACACCCTCAGCCATGCAGTCTGTTGCGACCCCTTCCCCGTCGGCGCTCACCAGCGCCGACGAGGACCTCCCCTACGGCACCCTCGGCAGCGACCAGCAGTCGCGTGCGGAGCAGATCGCGCTCGGAGCGTTCATCGCGATCCCGTTCCTGGCCGTCCTGGTGGCGATCCCGGTCGCGTGGGGCGGCTGGCTCGGCTGGTCCGACGTGATCATCGCCGTCGTCATGTACTTCCTGACCGGGCACGGTGTCACCGTCGGGTTCCACCGGTTCTTCACCCACAAGTCGTTCAAGCCCAACCGGACCCTGAAGGTCGCGCTCGCGGTCGCCGGCTCGATGGCGATCCAAGGCCCGGTCGTGCGCTGGGTCGCCGACCACCGGCGGCACCACAAGTTCTCCGACCGCGACGGCGACCCGCACTCGCCGTGGCGCTACGGCTCCTCGATCCGCGGGCTGACCAAAGGCCTGTTCCACTCGCACATGATGTGGCTGTTCGACACCGAGCAGACCCCGCAGCGCAAGTACGCACCGGACCTGCTCAAGGACAAGGACATCGTCCGGGTGTCGCGGCAGTTCCCGATGTGGGTCGCGATCTCGTTGATCACGCCGATCGTCGTCGGCGGGCTCGTCACCTGGTCCTGGCAGGGCGCCGTGACGGCGTTCTTCTGGGGCTCGCTGGTACGGGTCTCCCTGCTGCACCACGTCACCTGGTCGATCAACTCGATCTGCCACACGATCGGCGACCGGCCGTTCGTCAGCCGCGACAAGTCCGCGAACGTGTGGTGGCTGGCCATCCCGTCGATGGGTGAGTCCTGGCACAACCTGCACCACGCCGACCCGACCTGCGCACGGCACGGCGTACTCCGCGGGCAGCTCGACTCGTCCGCGCGGTTTATCTGGCTGTTCGAGAAGTTTGGCTGGGTTTCCTCGGTGCGCTGGCCGGTGAAGGAGCGCATCGAGTCCAAGAAGGTCGGAGCACCGACGCCGGCTCGTGCGGCCGCCTGACATGATCACCAGGTGAGCGCGGGACCAGCAAAAGGCCGACGCGCGCGGGCCCGCATGACGAGCGCGGAGCGGCGTGAGCAGCTGATCGAGATAGCCCGTCGGCTGTTCGCCGAGCGCGGCTTCGAAGGCGCGTCCATCGAGGAGATCGCCAGCCGCGCCGAGGTGTCCAAGCCCGTCGTGTACGAGCACTTCGGCGGCAAGGAGGGCCTGTACGCCGTCGTCGTCGACCGCGAGGTCCGGCACCTGCTCGACATGATGCGCGAAGCCTTGTCCGGTGGGCATCCGCGCGAGCTGCTCGAGCAGGCCGCGCTGGCGCTGCTGGACTACATCGAGACGTCGTCGGACGGCTTCCGGATCCTGGTGCGGGACTCACCGATCGGCTCGGCGTCCGGGTCGTTCATCTCGATCATCAGCGACGTGGCGTCCCG
>JBOHDE010000080.1:0-15258 GCA_050699035.1 Nocardioidaceae bacterium
ATGCGCAACGTCGGCGCGAGGGTGCTGGTCAGGCGGAACCCGACTCTTGGCGGCGGATGTGGTCGGCCAGGCGGCGGACGGCGTCGCGCAGCGCCTGCTCGGGATCGACGCCGGCGTCTCGGGCGGTGGCGACCAGCGCCAGCAGCTGCTCCCCCACGTCGCCGGTCCCACCCACCGCGGTGAGGTCGTGCCCGCCGGTCCGACCCAGCACCTTGTCGGCGAGCACCAGAGCCGGCAACGCCAGCGGGATGCCGTCCAGCACCGACGTGCGCTGCTTCTCGGCAGCCTTCAACGTCTCCCAGTTGGCCTGCACCTCGTCCGCGCCCTCGACATCAAGGCCGGCGAAGACATGCGGGTGGCGGCTGACCAGCTTCTCGACGATGCCTCCCGCGACGTCGTCGATGTCGAACGCGTCGACGTCATGCTCGGCAGCGATCCGGCTGTGGAACATCACCTGGAGCAGCAGGTCGCCGAGCTCTTCCTGCAAGTGGGTCAGGTCGCCGCTCTCGACCGCCTCGACCGTCTCGTAGGTCTCCTCGATCAGGTACGTGACCAGGCTGCGGTGCGTCTGCCGGCGGTCCCACGGGCACTCGGTGCGCAGCCGGTCCATCACCTCGACCAGGTCGAGGAGCCGGGCACCGGGTACGTCGTACGAGCCGACCAGCACCTCGACGTCGAGCGCTGCGGCGCCGGTCTCGCTGCGCTGCACCAGGTCGGCCGCGATCGGCCGGGTCACCGACTCGGCATCGTCGGCGGGATCGGCCAGCCAGACGACGGACTCGCCGCCCTCGGCCGACCGGAGAGCATCGGCGACCGTCGCCGGGCTGGTGACCGCGATGCCGGTGGCTGACACGGCCTCGGCGAGCGGAAGGTCGGCCTCGGCACAGAGCACCCGCGACGCGTCCCGCACGGCCGACCAGGCGCCGGCCGTCAGCAACCCGGGTGAGACCCGAGGGCTGGTCAGCAGCAGGACCAGACGTCCCACAGGGTCAGCAGCTCTCCGCGTCGGTGGGCGTCCCGCCCTCGGGGACGTCGAGTCCGCGGATGCCCTCGTCGGAGACCGCGATCGACAGCGAGCCGGTGCCGGGCTTCTCCTCCGCGGCCTGCGGGATCGTGCCATAGCGGGAGTCGGTCTCGTAGCCGACCTGCTTGAGATGAGCGGTGATCGCCTGCTGACCGAGGTCGAAGACCTCCTGGCTCTGCGCCGGGACTTCCTCGCCAGGATTCTCTTCCTGGTAACGGATCTCACCGAGCTTCAGCGTCATCACCTGCGTCCGCGCGACCTCGCCGAAGAACTTCCTCAACTCGGCGGTCACCGCGCCGGCCTCGGGCGGGATCTGCTCCTCGATCGCCTTGACGTACTCCTTGATCTCGGCCTTGGTCGGCGTGATCTCCTCGTTCTCGGCGATCTGGTCCAGCGCGGTCTGCTGGACCAGGAACTCCAACGACGCCGACGCGGCCCGGCGCACCGGCACACCCTGCTCGGGGGCCTGCGCCTGCTGGAGCTGGCCGAGCCCGGCGCAGAAGGTGTCGATCGCGGCGTCGTGCTGCTCCCGCGTCACGACCTGGTCGCCGACGACGGCGGCGTCACCGGTGTGCAGGCCGCCGCACGCGGCGAGCAGCGCGGACAGCAGCACGGCGGATCCGCCGGCCACACCTACGCGACGAAGAACCACGGAGCACCTCTCATGTCAGGTCGGACCACCGAGGATGCTACGCGACCGGCGACCGGGGTCAGAACCAGCCGCAGCTGTTCACCGCCGGCAGCCCGGCGAACCGCGCCTCCAGCCAGCCGAAGGCCACCGGGAACGCCGCGACGGCGGCGCCCACGTGCGTCGGCGCGACCGACGTGTCGAAGCGCACCTTCGTCCCCTCGCGACACCACGACCGCGCCATCTCACGACCTTGGGGGTACGGCACCACGTCGTCGAGCGCACTGTGGATCACCAGCGTCGGCGCGGTCGGTCCGCGCTCGCCGATCCGCTGCTCGGCCACGATCGACGCAAACGGCTCCTCGTCGAGGAACGCCTCCAACGGCTCCCCGCTCTCCGTCAGCGTGGACGAGTCGGTGAGCGCGTATGCCGCGACCGTCTCGGCCGTGCACTGCTCCTGGCTCGCCGCGATGGCTGCGTCGCCGGCGTCGTTCAGGATGCTCCCGGGGTCGAGATCCGGGTACGCCGAGGCGAGCCCGTTGACCGCGTACAAAAGGAAACCGGCATAGACGCCGCCGTCGAGGTAGCGCGCCACCTCGCCGAGCTCAGCGGGTACGGCTCCGGCGTACGCGCCGACGACGTCGAGCTCGGGTGCGTACGTCGGTGCCAGCTCGGCCGCCGCCGCCGAGGCGCCGCCGCCCTGGGAGTAGCCGGCCAACGCGACCGGTCCGGCGTCGGGCAGGTCGGCCGACTCGAGCCGCTGGGCCGCTCGGATGCCGTCGAGCATCGCATGCCCGGTCGCCGCGCGTACGACATAGGTGTGCACGCCCGGAGTGCCGAGCCCCTGGTAGTCGGTCACCACGACGCCGTACCCACGGGCGAGCAGCCCGGACAGGAACGCGCCCTCGTACTCGGTGCCGGCGGCGAGCTGTCGCGACGGCGCGCACTGGTCGCCAAGGCCCTGGGTGCCCACGCCGTACCCGATGATCGGCCGCTCGCCGCGCCCGCGCCACGGCTCGGTCGGCGTCAGCACGGTGCCGGTGACCGCCATCGCGCCACCGTGGGCGTCGGTGCTGCGGTACATGATCCGCTGCACCGCGGCCGGTGACCTCACCAGCTTCAGCGGGTCGAGGAAGAACTCCGACGGCTGGGACCAGACCAGGTCGCCGTTGCCGGGTGGCAGCGTCGCGGGCGGTTGGTAGAAGTCGTCGGCCGAGGCGGACGCCGGCGACCCGCCGGGCAGGAGCAGCCCGGCAAGGGAGAGCACCAGGGCGGGTACGGACAGACGCCTCATGGCGGGACTCCTCGAGTCGGGTCGTGACCGTGTGATCACGGCGGGTTGCCCCTGCATAGTTACCCGCAGGTAACGACCGCGTCAATGCCCGTCTCGTCCCCCTCGGTGTGACGAGTTGGCGGCGACACGCCGGCGTGTCGCACCAACTCGTCACACTCAGCGGGAGGCGGCGGCCAGCTGGGGGTCGATCACCGAGTCGATCACCCCGTGGCACCACTCGATCAGCGGCTCGTCCCGCAACGGGGTGCCGCCGACCGGAGCGGTCGTCGGCCGCGGCACCAGGACCGAGCCGACGGTCTGCTTCACCAGTGTCTTCGGGTAGAGCCGTTGCAGCCTGAGCTGGGCCGACTCGGCCAGCGCCACCGGCAGGAACCGCACCAGGTTGCCCTGCACGTTGACGTCGGTCAGCCCGGCCGCCGTCGCCCGGGCCCGGAGCCGGGCCACCTCGAGCAGGGTCGCCACCGGGTCGGGCAGGGTCCCGTAGCGGTCGAGCAGCTCGGACCGGACCTCGGTCAGGTCGGCATCGGTCCGGACCTCGGCCAGCCGCTTGTACATCTCGAGCCGCAGCCGCTCGCTCGGCACGTAGTCGTGCGGCAGGTGGGCGTCGACCGGCAGCTCGATCTTGCACTCCGGCTGCTCGGGCGGGCCGTCACCACGGAACTCCGCGACCGCCTCGCCGACCAGCCGCACATACAGGTCGAAGCCGACGTCGGCGATGTGTCCGGACTGCTCGCCGCCGAGCAGGTTGCCCGCGCCGCGGATCTCCAGGTCCTTCATCGCCACCGCCATCCCGGCGCCCAGGTCGGAGTGCTGCGCGATCGTGGCCAGCCGGTCGTGGGCGGTCTCGGTGAGCGGTTTGTCCGGCGGGTAGAGGAAATAGGAGTACGCCCGCTCGCGCCCGCGCCCGACCCGGCCGCGGAGCTGGTGCAGCTGGGACAGGCCGAGCAGGTCGGACCGCTCGATCACCAGCGTGTTCGCGTTGGACACGTCGAGACCGGCCTCGACGATCGTCGTACACACGAGGACGTCGAACTTCTTCTCCCAGAAGTCGAGCATCACCTGCTCGAGCTGGTGCTCGGCCATCTGCCCGTGGGCGACCGACACCCGCGCCTCCGGCACCAGCTCGCGCAGCCGGCGAGCAGCCTGCTCGATCGAGTTGACCCGGTTATGGATGAAGAAGACCTGCCCCTCACGCAACAGTTCGCGGCGGATCGCCGCCGTCACCTGGGCCGGCTCGTAGCCACCGACGAACGTCAGCACCGGGTGCCGCTCCTCCGGCGGCGTCGTGATCGTCGACATCTCACGGATGCCGGTGATCGCCATCTCCAGCGTGCGCGGGATCGGCGTCGCCGACATGCTGAGCACGTCGACGGCCGTCCGCAGCCGCTTCATCGCCTCCTTGTGCTCGACGCCGAACCGCTGCTCCTCGTCGACCACGATCAGGCCGAGGTCCTTCGTGGTGATCTCGGGGCTCAGCAGCCGGTGCGTGCCGACGACGACGTCAACGGTCCCGTCGCGCAGGCCCTCCACCACGGCCCGGGCCTCGCTGTCGGTCTGGAAACGTGACAACGCCTTGACCACGACCGGGAAGCCCGCGAAGCGCTCGGCGAACGTCGAGTAGTGCTGGCTCACCAGCAGCGTCGTCGGCACGAGGATGGCCACCTGCTTGCCGTCCTGCACGGCCTTGAAGGCGGCGCGTACGGCGATCTCCGTCTTGCCGTACCCGACGTCGCCGCAGACCAGCCGGTCCATCGGCACCGGCAGCTCCATGTCCCGCTTGACCTCGTCGACCGTGCTGAGCTGGTCCGGCGTCTCGACGAACGGGAACGCATCCTCGAGCTCACGCTGCCACGGGGTGTCGGGCGAGAACGCATGCCCTTTGGTGGCCTGCCGGGCGGCGTACAGCTTGATCAGCTCGGCCGCGATCTGCTTGACCGCCTTGCGGGCCCGGCCCTTGCGCTTGGCCCAGTCGGAGCCGCCGAGCCGGTCGAGCGACGGCTGCTCGCCGCCGACGTACCGTGTCACCTGGTCGAGCTGGTCGGTCGGGACGTACAGCCGGTCGGCGGGGTGTCCCCGCTTCGACGAGCCGTACTCCAAGACGAGGTACTCGCGCGTCGCCCCGGCGACCGTCCGCTGCGCCATCTCGACGTACCGGCCGACGCCGTGCTGGTCGTGCACGACGTAGTCACCGGGCCGCAGCTCCAGCGGGTCGATCTGCTTGCGGCGCCGGGTCGGCATCCGGCGCATGTCCTTGGTGGAGGACCGTTGCCCGGCCAGGTCCTCACCGGTGAGCACGGCGAGCCCGACGGAGGCAGCGACGAAGCCGTGGTCGAGGCTGCCTTGCGTCACATGGACGACGTCGGCGCTCGGCTCGTCCGCCAGGTCGTCGTCGAACCGGGCCGCCAGGTCGTGCTCGCCGAGCAGCTCGACCAGACGCTGCCCGGGCCCGTGTCCCTCGGTCACCAGCACGACCCGATGCCGGGCCGCGAGCCAGCCGCGGATGTCGGCGACCGCGGCCTCGGTGTCACCGCGGTAGGCCTCGGTCGCGCGAACGTCGAGGGCGCGCGTCTCGACACTGCCGACAAAGACGTCCACATCGACCGACACCACCGCGCCGGTAACGTCGCGCAGCGGCTCGGCGGCGACCAGCGGGTCGAGCCCGAACGGCGACACACTCCACCAGGCATGGCCGAGCGACCTCGCGTGCTCGCGCACGTCGGCGAGGCTGCGGTACGCCGCGGCGCCGAGGTCGACCGGCGCCTGGCCACCACCGGCGGCCGCCGCCCAGGACGCGTTCAGGAACTCCTGGCTGGTCGTGACGAGGTCGTGCGAGCGGGCCCGTACCCGTTCCGGGTCGCAGACGACGACGGCGGCTTCGGCCGGGAGCAGGTCGACCAGCAGCTCCATCCGGTCCACCAGGACCGGGGCCAGCGACTCCATCCCCTCCACCGCGTGACCCTCGGCCAACCGGTCGAGCATCTCGGCCAGCTCCGGGTGGGCGGCGGCCAGCTCCCGGGCCCGGCCGCGTACGTCCTCGGTCAGCAGCAGCTCGCGGCACGGCGGCGCCCACAGCCCGTCCGGCGCGGCCTCGAGCGAGCGCTGGTCGGCGACCGCGAAGGTGCGGACCTCCTCCACCTCGTCGCCGAAGAAGTCGACCCGTATCGGGTGCTCCTCGGTGGGCGGGAACACGTCGACGATGCCGCCGCGCACCGCGAACTCGCCGCGCCGCTCGACCAGGTCGACCCGGTGGTAGGCGGCCTCGGCGAGCCGGCGTACGACGACGTCGAGGTCGATCTCGTCGCCGACCTGCAGCGACACCGGCCGAAGGTCGGCCAGCCCTTGCACCTGCGGCTGCAGCACCGACCGGACCGGCGCGACGACCACCCTGATCTGCCCCGGCGGCATCCCGACCTCGCCGGGGTGGGCGAGCCGGCGCAGTACGGCGAGTCGGCGGCCGACCGTGTCGGAGCGCGGCGACAACCGCTCGTGCGGCAGCGTCTCCCAGGCGGGGTACAGGGCGACCGCGTCGGGGTCGAGCAGGCTGCCGAGCGACTCGACCAGGTCCTCGGCCTCCCGGCCGGTCGCCGTCACCGCCAGCACCGGCCGGTCAGCACCGCCCAGGTCTGCCTCGGCGGCGAGGGCGGCCACCACGAACGGCCGCAGCGCCTGCGGGGCGGTCAGGTCCAGCGCGCCGAGCGTGCCGTCGCGGGCGCTCTCGACAGCGCCGGCGAGCACGGGGTCCCGGAGGAGGAGCGGAGTGAGTCCACGCAGTGTCATCGCAGTCCTTGCAGCTAGCTCGACCCGTCAGGGCACAACACAACGGCCCCCGATCCGGATGGATAGGGGGTGGTGCCGCGTCGGCCAGCCTACGCGGCTGAGTGTGAACGGACGAACGAGTTGATGGTGTCGGCGAGCTCGGGGCGGCACACGCAGAGGTCGGGCAGCCAGAGGTCCGGCTGGTTGTAGAGCAGCGGCGACCCGTCGGCGCGGCTGGCGTGCAGTCCGGCGGCCCGGGCCACGACCACCGGAGCGGCGGAGTCCCACTCGTACTGACCGCCGCCGTGCACGTACGCATCGGCCACGTCACGGACGACCGCCATCGCCTTGGCTCCGGCCGACCCCATCGGCACCAGCTCGGCGTCGATCTCCTCGGCCAGCGCCGTGACGAAGGCCGGCCGCCGGGTCCGGCTGACCGCGATCCGCGGGCGGGCCGACGTCGACGCCGGCACGACCGGCGGGTCGGCGGTGCTGAACGTCGTACCCAGGCCCGGCTGCGCGACCGCACCGGCGACCAGGTCGCCGTCCTCCCACAGGGCGACGTGGACCGCCCAGTCGACGCGCGGCGGGTCGGCGTACTCCCGGGTGCCGTCGACCGGGTCGACGATCCAGACCCGGCGGGACGTGAGTCGGCGGCGGTCGTCGTGGCCCTCCTCGCTGAGTACGGCGTCGGCGGGACGGTGCTCTTCCAACAGCCGCAGCAGCAGTTCGTGGGCCGAGCGGTCGCCGCCGTCCTTGAGCTCGCGGCCGACCATGCCTTGGGTGCGGAGGTCGACCAGCGCGTCGCCGGTGACCGTCGCCAGGTAGGCGGCGAGCGCGTGGTCGTCCATGGGCAGCCATCCTTCCGGACCACCGGCCGGTCGACCACCGTGGGGCTCCGCCGCGACCATCGACTGGCGCGTTGCGTAGGGACAAACCGGACGTCAGGCCTACGCAACGCGCCAGTCAACAAGGGCCCGGTTCGACGAGGCCGCACTCCGCGTAGCGGGTCGGCCGTCGTCGCGGTCGGCAGGCAGTCTCACGTCGTGTCCGCTATGGGTGACCGACCGTAGTAAGTGCGTATGCAGAGCACGCAGAATTGCCTATAGACACGTCCGTGTGTGTTCCCCGGACTAGCCCAATGGGGCAAGTTTTCATGGCTTTTGGGCGATCGCGGACGGGAACGATTAGCGTGGCTCCCATCAAAGCGTGGACGTCGGGGTGATCACGCTCCGTGTCAGGGGTCGTTTGAACAGCCGGGTATGCCGGGGGGCGTTCCGGACCGACTGTGGGGGTGGACTGCCGGTGCTCGATGTGCCGCGATTGGATGTGGAACGCCGTGTCGGCTTCGATCGGAGACGGTCGAGCGAGCTGGACGGCCTGGGGGTCGAACGGCTTCGCCACGACGTCCGTCAACCGCTGAGTGCGGTGATGTTGCTGGTGGCCGCGATGGAGACGGAGCCGGCGCTGCCACCGCAGATCCGCCGACGCTTGCAGCAGATCCAGGGCGAGGCCGAGTGGATGGCCGAGATCTTGTCGAGCACCGAGGAGGGTGCCTCGTCGGTACGACGGCTCGAGCTCGGCAACGCCATCGAACGCACCTGCCGAGCCGTGGCCGCGGCGGCATCCTGCGACGTGCGGTTCACCCAGGTGGCCGACGTCGACGTGGTGGTGGACCCGGTGGCGCTGCGACGCGCCGTCCGCAACCTCCTCGACAACGCGGTCCGTGCCGTCGGCGACGGCGGTTCTGTCGAGGTCCGCGTACGCCGCGACGACGACCGCGCCGTGCTCGAGGTGGCCGACAGCGGACCCGGCTTCGGCCGGATGCCTCGCCAGCAGGGGTTGGGCCTGCTCACAGTCCGACAGTTCGTCGAGCGCCACCGCGGGACGCTCGAGGTCGGCACGTCGACGCTGGGCGGCGCCCTGGTCACGCTTCGATGGCCGCTCGTCTCGGTCGAACGGCGTGTGACCACCCTCCTCGTCGCTGAAGGGGAGCCGGCATGAGGCTTGTCATCTCGGACGACCACCGCCTGCTGCTCGAGGCGATGGCGACGTCGCTCGCCCGTCACGGCTTCACCATCGAGGCCGCGACGACCACGCCGGCCGACGCCGTGCGCGCGGTCGCGCTGCACGACCCCGACCTGCTGCTCAGCGACGTGTCGTTCCCGCAGGGCAGCGGTCTGGATGCCGCCCGCGAGGTCGTCGAGCACCACCGGCGTACGAAGGTGGTGCTGGTGACCGGCATGGACGCGCTCGAACCGCTGATCGAGGCGCTCGAGATCGGTGTCTCCGGCTACACCCGCAAGGACCAGCGGATCGAGGGCATCGCCAGCGTGCTCGAGACGGCCGCGCGCGGCGAGATCGCTATCGACCAGGGCCTGCTGAGACGTCTCACCCGACGCGGTCAGGCCGAGCCGGTCGGACCACGCTCGCCGCTCGACTTCCTGACACCGCGTGAGAAGCACGTACTCGCCCTGCTCATCGACGGCATGAGCACCAGTGAGATCGTGCGCGCGATCGGAGTCAGCCACAGCACGGCACGTACGCACGTCCAAAGCATCCTGTCCAAGCTCGGCGTGCACTCACGGTTGCAGGCGGTGGCCCTGCTCAGCGACGAGATCGCCCAGGGCCTGCTCGACCAGGCCCGGACGTCAGCACCGAGAACGACGTCCCAGGTCGGGACCGGCTAGCCGATGCTGCCGACCACCAAGGCCATCCGGGTTGCGTTGATCCACCCGCTGCATGCATGGGTCGACGCGCTCGAGACGCTGCTCGCGCCGCAGGACGACATCGAGGTGATCGCGGCGCACACGACCGCCGACTGGGCACGGCATGCGGTCGCGGGCGGCGGTGCCGAGCTGCTGCTGATCAACATCGACGGGTCGAGCGTCGACGGACCAGCGGTGATGACGTCGTTGCGCGCCGAGCGATCCGACCTGGGCATCGTCGTCATCAGCGACTCGGAGGACCCCACCCTGCTGGCGACGGCCGTCCGGGCCGGTGCTCGCGGCTGGGTCAGCCAGACGGCGTCGTTCGACCATCTCGTGACCGTGATGCGCGGCGTGGCGCACGGCGAGACCTGGTTTCCGCCGCACCTGCTGTCGGTCGTCTTGGACTCGCTGCTCAACGCCGAGGAGGCGCGGCAGCAGGAGTCGGCGGTGCTCTCCGCGCTGTCCGCGCGCGAGGTCGAGGTGCTCCGATGCCTCACCCAGGGGCTCACCCGCCAGCAGATCGCCGAGCGCTACTTCCTGTCTCCGCACACCGTGCGGACGCACATCAACAACGTGCTGCGCAAGCTCGAGGTGCACAGCACGCTGGCCGCGGTCTCGATCGCCCGGCAGGTCGGCCTGGCCGACAACGAGCAGGACCGCCGCAGCTCCTGATCGATCACCCGCGAGAGTCGGTCGGTCACGCCCCTCCCGGTGAGTGTGACGAGTTGGTGCGACACGCCGGCGTGTCGCAACCAACTCGTCACACTCAGCGGGAGGGGGAAGCGTTTCGCGGTTGGGTGGTCACGCAGCGGACTGTTCTAGCCCCTCTGACGTAGGCGATCTCATCACCTCGCGTGATCCCCCTTCTCCCTTTCCTTCCTAGATTCGACGTATCCGACGGCGCCGGTGGGGGTCGCCGCGGACCGAAGGGGTGAGGGGGGTTCATGGCAGTCGACGGTGTCGCGTTCTCGCGGCCGATGATCGTGCCGGAGGCTCGCGCTGCGTCCGACCAGGTGCTCAGGTCGGGCTGGGTGACGACGGGTCCCGAGTGCGTGGCGTTCGAGGACGAGTTCGCGGCCTGGGTCGGTGCCGAGCACGCCGTGTCGGTGTCCTCGTGCACCGCGGCGATCGAGCTGTCCTTCCGCGCCCTGCACCTGCCACCCGGCGCGAAGGTCCTCGTCCCGGACATCACGTTCTGCGGGGCAGTCGGCGCGATCGACCACGCCGGCCTGGTCCCGGTGCTGGTCGACGTCGACCCCGATACCGGCATGGTGTCCGCCGACACCTGCGCCGCCGCCGCGCGGGCCTGTGGTGGCGCGGACGCGATGATGGTGCTGCACTTCATGGGGTACCCGGCGCCGGTGGCCGAGCTCGCCGCAGCGGCCGGCGTACCCCTGTCCTGCGTCGTCGAGGACGCCGCGCACGGCCTCGGGACCTGGGTCGACGACCAGCCGGTCGGCAGCATCTCCGCGGCCACCTGCTTCAGCTTCTACGCCACCAAGAACCTCCCCATCGGGGAGGGCGGCATGGTCACGACCGACGACCCCGACCTCGCTGCCTGGGTACGCCGGGCCCGGCTGCACGGGATGTCGAGCGACGCCTGGCGGCGGTACCTGCCGGGCGGGTCGTGGCGCTACTCCGTGACCGAGGCCGGCCTGAAGGCGAACCTGTCCGACATGCAGGCCGCGATCGGCCGCGCCCAGCTGCGATACCTCGACCGATGGCAGCGCCGGCGAGCCGAGATCGCCGACCGCTACACCGCCGCCTTGGCCCAGGTCCCGGGCGTCCAGGTCCCCATGACGCCGGTCCGTGGCCGCCACGCGTGGCACCTCTACGTGATCCGGGTGCGGCCCGAGCTCGGGCTCGACCGCGACCTGCTGATCGACACGCTCAACCAGCAGCGGATCGGCACCTCGGTGCACTTCATCCCGCTGCATCACATGCCGTACTTCCGTCAGGTCTCCGACCTGCCCAGTGCCGGTTTCCCCGGCGCGGACGCGGTGTTCCGCGAGCTCCTCTCCCTGCCCATGCACCAGGGACTCACCGACGACGAGGTCGACGCGGTCTGCGCCGCCCTCGTCCAGGCCAGGTCTCACCCCATTCCTCAGGAGGTCGTCACGTGACCGTCGTCAACGCATACGAGAACCGCACCCTTGCCCCGTCACCCCGACGGTTGATGCGCACCCTCGTGATCGGCGCCGGCGTGGCCGGCCGGGCGCTGGCCCGCGACCTGGCGGCGGCACCGGACTTCGGTCTGGAGCCGGTCGGGTTCCTCGACGACGACCCCGCGAAGGTCACGACCGCCGAACTCCCCGTGTTCGGCTCGCTCGACCTGCTGACCGAGACCGCGCTGGAGCACCGGATCGACGTCGTCGTGCTGGCCATCCCGGGCCTGCCGCCGGCCGCGTTCCGCGAGGTCGCCGCCGCGGCGGCCGCGGCCGGCGCGAGCGTGCGCTACCTGCCGTCGTTCGTCGCGGCGCTCGAGCGGCGGGTCGTCGGCAGCGACATGCGCTGGCTCGACGTCGGCCGACTGATCGGGCGCGACGAGATCCACGTGGTGAGCCCGGAGGCACGCACGATCATCGCCGACCGCACGGTCTTGGTGACCGGCGCCGGCGGGTCGATCGGCAGCGAGCTGTGCCGTCAGGTGTTCGGCTTCAACCCGAAGCGGCTGATCATGCTCGACCACGACGAGTCCAACCTGCACCGGCTGCAGCTGGAGCTGTGGGGCGAGGGCCTGCTCGACGACGACGACTGCATCGTGGCGGACATCCGCGACCGCGACCGGATCGACCAGATCTTCGCCGACGCCAAGCCCGACGTCGTGTTCCACGCGGCCGCGCACAAGCACCTCCCCCTGCTCGAACGGCACCCGTGCGAGGCGGTGAAGTCCAACATCCGCGGCACCGAGAACGTGCTGTGGGCCGCCATCAAGCACGACGCCGAGAGATTCATCCTGATCTCGACCGACAAGGCCGCCGACCCGAGCTCCGTGCTCGGCGCCTCGAAGCGGCTGGCCGAGATCTTGGTCCAGCAGGACGCCGGCGGCCACACGAAGGTCGCATCGGTGCGGTTCGGCAACGTACTCGGCAGCCGTGGCTCGCTGCTGACCGTGCTCGCCGAGCAGATCCGCAGCGGCCTGCCGATGACGGTCACGCACCCAGACATGACCCGGTTCTTCATGACCATCGAGGAGGCCGCCGGCCTCGTCCTGGAGGCCGCCCGGCTGGCCGAGGACGGCGAGATCTTCGTGCTGGACATGGGAGAGCCGGTGCGCATCCTGGACATCGTCCAGTCCTTCGCCGCCCTGATGGACCGGCCGGACGTGGAGGTCCGCTTCACCGGCATGCGCAACGGCGAGAAGCTGAACGAGACGCTGTTCAGCGAGCACGAGGAGCCGGTCCTCACCGAGCATCCGCGGATCTACCGGACCGACGGCGAGTCCGAGATCCGCGGCTTCCGCCGCCTGCTGCGCAGCTTGTACGACGCCGCGTCGCGCAACGACCCCGAGGCCGTCCGCGGCCATCTGCGGGGCCTGCTTCCCGACTACCGGCCCGTGGTGCCCGACGTTCCCGCCTTGGTTGCCCCGTACGCGGACGACTACTGATGCGGCCCGGGGGTATCGAGCAGGGGGCGTACGCCATGGACCCGCTCCGCCGGCCACCGCCGACCGGCGCGAACGGCCAGTCGCTGGACGGCTTCCTGAGCGCCTCCGGGGTGGAGGTGCTCGACGTACGGCGTGGCGCCGCCGCTGGGACACGCAGGCTGCTGGTCGGCGACCCGATCGCGGCTTCGGCAACGTACGCGATCGCCGTCGCGGACCGGCCGAGCTCGGCGCCGGCCGTCGACGCCGAGGCCCGGCTGCTGGGTGACCTGCAGGTGCTGCTGCCGGCCGAGCTCGGGTCGACGGTGCCCGGCGTGGTCGGCCCGGTCGACGTGCGCGGCCGGGTCGGGCTGGTGGTCACTGCGGTGCCCGGGCTCCTGCCCGAGCAGCACCGGCTCCCGTCGCAGCGCCGGCAGCCGGCGCACGGACGCAGCTCCCTGCATGCCGTCCGCGAGTGGCTTGGTCAGCTCTGGCACACGACCGGCGGCGTGGCGAGCAGCATCGACCTCGGTCGCGATGCCGCCGACCAGCTGTTCGCCCGCTACGCGGGTTCCGCCCAGCTGGCACCGAGCCTCGGCGCAGTCCATCGGGCGCGCAGCCGGATCGGCCGGTTCGAGACCGCGCGCACTGTCACCCACGGCTGCCTGTGCCCCGACCATGTGCACGTCGACGACGCCGCGGTGATCGGGGTCGACGACTGGGCCCTCGGCTCGGTCAGCGCCGAGCCGTTGCGAGACCTCGGAGGCTTCGCCGTGCGTACGGCCGGCGAGCGGCTGCCCGAGGTGGTCGTCGGCCGCACCGCGTACGCACACGTGCTCCGTGACTTCGTGATCAGCGGGCTGGCCGAGATCGGCCTGCCCAAGCGCTCCTGGCGCGACGTGCTCGTGCTGACCCAGCTGGAGCGGGCCAGCGCCGAACTCGACGCCGGCAACGTCGGCGACATCGACCTACTCGCCAGGACCGTACGTGCACTTCCGCGCGAGCGCGGCTATGAGGAGACGAGGACGACATGAAAGCAATCGTGACCGGAGCGGCCGGCTTCATCGGCTCGCACCTCAGCGCCCACCTGCTGGAGCACGGCGACGAGGTAGTCGGCATCGACTGCTTCACCGACTACTACGACCCGCGGCGCAAGGAGGCGAACATCGCCACCCTGCGCGGGTACGACAACTTCACCCTGCACCGGCTGGACCTGCTCACGGCGCCGCTGACCACGCTGTTCGAGAGCGCCGACGTGGTGTACCACCTGGCCGGCCAGCCCGGCGTCCGCGGGTCCTGGGGCGAGGAGTTCGTGCCCTACGTGAACCGCAACGTGCTCGCCACCCAGCGAGTCCTGGAGGCCGCCCGCGACGTGTCGCTGTGGAAGGTGGTGTACGCGTCGAGCTCCTCGGTCTACGGCAACGCCGAGACGTACCCCACCACCGAGGACCTCCGACCGCAGCCGGTGTCGCCGTACGGCGTCACCAAGCTCGCCGCCGAGCACCTGTGCGAGCTGTACCGCGTGACGGCCGGCGTCGCGACGGTCTCCCTGCGGTTCTTCACGGTGTACGGGCCGCGGCAGCGACCCGACATGGCGTTCTCCCGGCTGGTCGACGCGGCCCTGAGCGGCAAGCCGTTCCTGCTCTACGGCGACGGCGAGCAGAGCCGAGACTTCACCTACGTGGGTGACCTGGTCACCGGCCTGCGCCAGGCCGCGCTCTCCCCGTGGACCGGCGTCGCCAACATCGGCGGCGGCTCGCGGACCACGATGAACGAGGTGATCGGCATCATCTCGCGGCTGGCGCATCCGATCGACGTCGTCCGGCTGCCGGTGCAGCGCGGGGACGTCCGGCACACCGCCGCCGACACCTCTGTGGCCCGGGACGGGTTCGGCTATGCACCCCACGTACTGCTCGAGGACGGGCTCGCCAAGATGGTCGACGCGGCCCGGTTCGTCTTCGCCGTCGACCAGGTCTGAGGAGACACGCACATGCGCACCGTCTGGCCCGGTATCCCGGCTCTGGTCGTGCCCCGCCGCAAGCTGCCGCCGCAGCCCGAGCCGCCGAAGGTGAAGGTGCTGCACGTCATCACCCGCTTCATCGGCGGGTCCGGCGGCAACACGCTGATCTCGGCCACCGACATGGACCCGGACCGGTACGAGACCTGGGTCGCAGCGATGCCCGGCGGGCCGCTGTGGGAGCAGGCCCGGCAGGGCGGTGTGAAGACCGTCGACATCATCCACATGAGGGAACGCATCGCTCC
>JBOHDE010000081.1:0-15188 GCA_050699035.1 Nocardioidaceae bacterium
CACCAACGGCGCCCGGGCTCAGCCCGGGCGCCGTCGTCATGTCAGGGACTCACTCGAACGCGCGATGCGCCTTCTTCAGGTTGTGCTCGTGCACGATCGCGGTGGCGTGCCCGTGGGCGATGCCGTACTCGTCGCGGAGCCAACTCACCCGCTCGTCGAACCGCAACATGCCCGGGCCCTCGTCGAGGTGGCCGAACCACTCCTTCAGATCTCGTCCGGTGGCCGAGGGAATTCTCTCGACCAGTTGCCGATGGGTCTCTTCGGAGTGGTGTAGGGCCATAGTCGCCTCCGGCTCGGATCGTCTTCCATCGAGCGTGCCTGATCGCGCCCCGCTGCACAAGAGGGACGTCAGGACTGGTCGCCGGCCCGGACGCCCTCGTCCGCTGTACGCGCCGCGTCGTCACGCTCAGTGTCGTCGCGGACCCGGTCGACCAGCGGCAGTGGCAGCCAGCGACGGTGTCGCAGCGCGGCCCACCGCCCACGTCCGCGCGCGCCCATCTGCGTCGGCGCCACTTCGGTCCCCGCCTCACGCGACGCCTCGGCGGCCGCCCGGGACACCTCGAGGACGCTCTCGCCGCGGGCGATCTCGGGCAGCTCCTCGCGGTCGGGCCGCTCCTCGAGTGCGGCCACGACCGAGGGCAGCATCGCGGTGGCGACGCTGGCATAGCCGTACGCGGAGGGGTGGAACTGGTCGGGACCGAAGAACTCGCTCGGCGAAGCCTCGAAGTCCGGACCGAGCAGCGCGCCGAGCGACACCGACCGGCCGCCCGCCTCGACGGTGGCAATCGTCTGGGTGGCCGCCAGGCGACGGCTCCACAGCCGGGCGACCTGTTTCAGCGGCGGCGCGATCGGACGGACCGTGCCGAGGTCGGGACAGGTGCCGACGACGACCTGGCTGCCGGCCTCTCGTAACCGGCGTACGGCGTCGGACAGGCAGCGCACCGACTCGCCTGGGGGACGGGTGTGGGTGACGTCGTTGGCTCCGATCACGATGACGGTGATCTCGGGGTCCGTTAGCAGCGCCGAGTCGATCTGACCGTCGAGGTCGCGACTCTCGGCGCCGACGACTCCGCCCACGAAGAGCCGGACCGGGCGGCCGGTGACCTCGGCGAGGCCCGCCGCGAGGATCGCACCGGGCGTCTGGTCGGGGTCGGTCAGGCCGTAGCCGACCGCCGCGGAGTCACCGAGCAGCGCGATCCGGATCGGCCGCCCACCGAGGCCGCGGCCATAGACGCCGCCGGCGTCGGGCCAGGGGAGCTGGGTCGGTCCGATGGCACGGCGGGCCAGCGAGGCCTCGACCTTGAGCACACCGAAGAGCGACGCCCCCAGCGCACCGAGGCCGCCCCCACCGAACGCTGCGGCCGTCGCGAGACGGCGGGCCGCTGCTGCCCTGCTCACCGGGATCCCCCTTCACTGGTCGTGCTTCAAATGTACGGGTTCGATCAATCTCAGGAGACGGATCCTCTCAACCCCTGTTGATAACCGAGCATCGCGGAGTCGGCGTCCGCCGTACGTGCGGCGCGCCGTGCTCAGGAGTGGTCGGTGACCAGCGCCGTCGTCCGGCGGAGGTCGTCGGTGAGCCCCGGCAGCGGCTCGCGCTGGCCGGTCGACGCGTGCCACGTCCACAGTTCGAGGGTGTGGTAGAGCCGGTAGAGGTCGAAGCGGCGCCGCCAGCCGTCCGGCAGCGGGCCGTACCCCTTCAGCAACGCGCTGCGCTTCGCCGCGTCCCCGCGCACGGAGTAGCAGTCGGTCTTCGCGAGGTCGAGCAGCGGGTCCGCAGCGACGGCGTTCTCGATGTCGATGAACCCGGTGACCCGCCAGCCGTCGTCGCCACGGTCGAGCAAGACGTTGTCGTCGTGCAGGTCGTTGTGGCAGAGCCGTGCACCGGTGCAGCCGCTCAACACCCCGGCGTTGCTCAGCACAGCCGCCGCCATCGCGTCACGCAGCACGACATCACCGCCGAGCTCGACGTACTCGGCGAGCACCAGGCGGAGCTGACGCGTCATGTAAGCGCGGTTGCTCGAGAACGGGTCGAGCACCCGGGTGGTCAGGTAGCCGTACCCGTCCTGCTCGATGCGGTGCAGCGCGGCCAGGAACTCACCGATGCGGGCGTACGCAGTGGCGATCTCGGTGTCGGTCAGCGCGCCGGCGAGCTCGGACATCGGCACGCCCGGGATCAGTCGCAGCACCGTGCAGGCCTGCTCGACGTCGACGTGCATCACTTCCGGAACGGAGGTGATGCCCTGCCCGGCGATCAGGCCGTAGACGTGGACCTCCTTGGCCTGTTTCCACCGCCACTCGTCGGCGTAGAACTTGGCGATCAGCGGCGGCGCGTCGTCGTAGCGGAGCTCGTAGACCGTGCAGAGCTCGCCGCCGGACCGGCGTACCAGCGCATCGGGGACGGGCAGGCCGTGCGGCAGACGCACGGGCAGCGTGTCGTGCACGCTCAGCACCTTAGAGCCTCGGACGGTCATTGTCGGGTATCTGGCGGTGTCGACGGCGACGCGATCCCGCACCTCCCGGCCGCATGCTGAGACAACGCCACTACGCTGGCCATGTGCATTATGTGGACTCACTCCTGGACCTGGTCGGCAACACCCCACTGCTTCGGCTGCGGAGCGTGACCGACGGCGCGCGGCCGACCGTACTCGCCAAGATCGAGTACATGAACCCGGGCGGGAGCGTGAAGGACCGCATCGCGCTGCGGATGGTCGAGGCGGCCGAGGCGGACGGGTCGCTGCAGCCCGGCGGCACCATCGTCGAGCCGACGTCCGGCAACACCGGGGTCGGGCTCGCAATCGTCGCGCAGGCCAAGGGCTACCAGTGCGTGTTCGTGTGTCCGGACAAGGTCAGCGAGGACAAGCGAAACGTGCTCAAGGCGTACGGCGCCGAGGTCGTGGTCTGCCCGACCGCGGTCGAGCCGGAGCACCCCGACTCGTACTACTCCGTCTCCGACCGGCTGGTGAAGGAGATCGACGGGGCCTGGAAGCCCGACCAGTACTCCAACCCGAACAACCCGCGCTCGCACTACGAGGAGACCGGCCCGGAGATCTGGCAGCAGACCGAGGGCAAGATCACCCACTTCGTCGCGGGCGTCGGCACCGGCGGCACGATCAGCGGCACCGGGCGCTTCCTCAAGGAGGTCAGCGAAGGCCGCGTGCAGGTCATCGGTGCCGACCCGGAGGGCTCGGTCTACTCCGGCGGCAGTGGCCGGCCGTACCTGGTCGAGGGGGTCGGCGAGGACTTCTGGCCGGAGACGTACGACAAGACGATCTGCGACCGCATCATCGCGATCTCGGACAAGGACTCCTTCGTCACGACGCGGCGGCTGGCCCGGGAGGAGGGGCTGTTGGTCGGTGGGTCTTCGGGCATGGCCGCGGCCGCGGCGGTCCAGCTGGCCACCGAGATCGACGACCCCGACGCGGTGGTGGTCGTCCTCCTGCCCGACGGTGGGCGCGGCTACCTGACCAAGGTGTTCGACGACGAGTGGCTCGCGTCGTACGGCTTCCTGCGACGCACCGAGCAGGTCACGATCGGCGAGGTCCTGCGTGGCAAGAGCGGTGACCTTCCGGACCTGGTGCACACGCACCCGAACGAGTCGATCTCCGAGGCCGTGCACATCTTGCGCGAGTACGGCGTGTCGCAGATGCCGGTGGTCCGCGCCGAGCCGCCGGTGATGGCTGCCGAGGTCGCCGGCTCCGTGGTGGAGAAGGACCTGCTCGACGCGCTGTACGCCGGCCGCGCGAAGCTCGCCGACCGGGTCGAGGAGCACATGTCGCCGGCGTTCCCGTCTATCGGGGCGGACTCGTCGGTCGGTGCGGCGATCGCCGCGCTTGAGAGCGCCGACGCGGTGCTGGTGCAGGAGGACGGCAAGCCGGTCGGCGTCGTCACCCGGCAGGACCTGCTCGGCTTCCTCTCCAGCGTCTGACTTACGGCGCCAGAGCCGGCTCCTGGTCACGGTCGGGGTCGACCCGTACGACGTCGTACTCGGCGGGGGAGAGCTTGCGCGTCTCCATCCAGTACTTCCAGGTGTAGTGCGGCCAGATGGTGAAGTTGCGGCCGTTCTCGTCGATGTACCAGCTCTTGCAGCCGGACTGCCACACGGTGTCGGTCAGCCGGAGCTGGATCCGGTCGAGGAAGGTCTGCTGGGTGTCGGGGCGTACGTCGAGGTACGACGCCGAGCGCCGGTCGAGCAGGTCGAGAGCCTGCAGCACGTAGTTGACCTGCTGCTCGATCATGAACACGACCGAGCTGTGGCCGAGCCCGGTGTTGGGGCCGAGCAGGAAGAACAGGTTGGGGAACCCGGACACCGCGATGCCGAGGTGGGCGCCGATGCCGCGCTGCTGCCACTGCTCGTTGAGCTCTGCTCCTCCCCGGCCGAAGATCTTCATGTGCGTGAGGTTGCCGCTGATCTCGAAGCCGGTGCCGAAGATGATCGTATCGGCCTCGCGCTCGGTGCCGTCGGCTGTGACGACGCTGTTGGCCCGCACCTCCGCGATGCCGTCGGTGATCACGTCGACGTTGTCGCGGGCGAGCGCGGGGTAGAAGTCGTTCGACAGCAGGATGCGCTTGCACCCAATCTGGTAGTCGGGAGTGAGTGTGGCGCGTAGCTCTGGATCGCTTACCTGCTTGGCCAAATGGCGTTTCGCCGACCACTCGATCGCCTTCATTGCCTTCGGCGTCAGGGCGAACCCGGTGCCGCGCACCTCCATCGCCCAGTAGATCAGGTTGCGGACGACCCGCTGCGCGAGCGACGACCGGGCGTAGAGGCGTTGCTCCTTGTCCGGGATCTTGCGATCGGGCTTGGGCGTCACCCAGGCGGCGCTGCGCTGGTAGAGGTCGAGATGCTCGACCTGCTTGACGATCTGGGGTACGAACTGGATGGCGCTGGCGCCGGTGCCGACCACAGCGACCTTCCGGCCGGTCAGGTCGTGGTCGTGTCGCCACTGCGAGGAGTGGAACGTCGTACCCTCGAACTTCTCCATGCCGGGCAGGTCCGGGAAGCTCGGCATGTGCAGCGCTCCGACGCCGGTCACCACAACCCTGGCGCGGAGCACCTCGTCACCGTTGACCTCGACGTCCCAGGTGCCGCTCGCCTCGTCGAAGCGCGCGCCGGTCCACTCGGCGTCGTAGCGGATCCGGTCGCCGATGCCGTACTTGTCTACGCAGCGGCGCAGGTAGTCCCAGATCTCCTCCTGCGGCGAGAACATCCGCGACCAGTGCGGGTTCTGCTCGAACGAGAAGGAGTAGAGGTAGGAGGGGACGTCGCAGGCGCAGCCGGGGTAGGTGTTGTCGCGCCAGGTGCCGCCGAGGTCGGAGTCCTTCTCCAGCAGCACGAAGTCGTCGACCCCGGACTGCTGCAGCCGGATCGCCATGCCGATGCCGGCGAAGCCGGTGCCGATGATGACGACCTCGTGGTCGAGCTCGGTGCGGGTCGGCATCGAGGGATCTCCTGAGCGCTCGGGGGTGACGCGACAGTACGTCACCGTGGATCGGGTACGTGTCATTATCTATGTAACATTGTTGGCGACGCATATGTCAATGGTGCTCGGCCTGCCATCTGGCACTTCCGGGATAGCCCGTTCGGACCCCTCGAAATGAGCCGTTCTGGCGATGGTGGCGGTCTGTCGACCCTCTCTACCTTTGTCGCGGACAACCACCCAATCCTTTCCCAAGGGGGAAATTCTCGCATGCGCTCACTCTTCCGCAGCCGCACCACGGCGGTCGTCGCCGGAGCTGCCGTAGTGGTCTCGCTCGGCGCCACCAGCGCCGTCGCCGGCAGCCTCATCAGCTCGTCGGACATCCGCGACGGCTCGATCCAGTCCCATGACATCGGCAGCTACCAGGTCAAGAAGCAGAACCTGGGCAGCCAGTCCGTCGACAGCCGGCGGCTCGTTGACGAGAGCATCACCCTGCACGACGTTCACCCCCACTTGGTCAACTACCTCAAAGGCGCTCAGGGCATCCAGGGCGAGCCGGGCGACCAAGGCGCGAAGGGCGAGCAGGGTCCGGCCGGTCCGGCCGGCAAGGACTTCACTCTGGAGCACGCCGCGCTCGCGGCGCCGAAGACCATCGAGCACATCGGCGGCACGATCAACACCCGGGCCACGTACCTCGACACCAGCGTCGAGCTGCCGGCGGGCAAATACCTGGTCCAGGTCGACGGCGCCTTCTCGAGTGCCTCGGACGCGGCCGACAAGACCGTCGACGTCTACCCGCAGCTCTCCCTGTGGCTGGACCGGAACGACGACGGCCAGTTCAGGTGGCAGGAGGAGGGCGACATCTCGCCGAACGCGGTGATGCCGGTCGCGAAGAACCGGCACATCTCGGTGAACGGCACGACCGTGGTCGACCTGGACGAGGACACCACGGTCGGCCTGCTCGGCTTCGGCTACACCAGCACGCAGGGCAGCGAGCGCTCCGGCGAGATCAACGTGGTCCGCGCCATGCTCACGGCGACCAAGATCGGCTGATCGGCAACACGCATGATGAGCGGCCTCGACCCGAATGGGTCCGGGGCCGCTCGTCGGTTCGTGCGTCGTGTGGCGGCGGCGTGTCGAGCTAGGTGGCCTGGTGGAGCATGTCGACTGGCTGGCCGGTGAGTCCTGCGATGAGGTCGAAGTCCTTGTCGACGTGGAGGACAACCAGGCCGGCGAGCTCGGCAGTGGCCGCGATCAGGAGGTCGGGGATGGACGGTGCTCGATGCTGACCACGCTCGGCCAGCAGGGCCTGTACCTCGACCGCCCGGTCCTCGATCGCGGGGGTCGCATACTCCACCGGCATCGAGCCGACTGGAGGATCGGTGAGACCAGTGCGCAGGTCAGCCACGGAACGCGCCGAGTAGCCCACCTCAAGAAGTGTCACGGTGGCTATTCGGACTAGACCGCGTTCGATCCTGTTCGCCCAGACCTCAGCGTCGGCGGCGAGGGCGAGCCGCACCAGAGCGGACTTGTCGATCAGCCAGGTGCTCTTGTCCGGCTGCTCAGCGGGCGTCAACGCCAAGCCTCAGACATCACTGCGTCGTCGGCTAGGTCTGAGAAGGTCTGAGCGAACCTCGCGAGGTGCGAGACATCGACGGGTTCGATTCCACTGTGGGCGTCCTGGCGCAGTCGGCGACGGATGTACTCATTGCGGGAGACCCCGAGCCTCGCGGCGCGGGCGTCCAGCCGCGCAAGATCGTCGGCCGGGAAGTCACGAACGAGAACGTCGGGCATGTGAACCTCCTCCGATATCGGATGATATCAGCGCGACCAGAGTCAGTCCAGCAGCCTCGACTCGTCGAGATGGACGAAGTCGGTGTCGTTCGGGTGGGAGACACCCCGAGTTCGTCCATCTCGAGGTGTCTCGACCCGGCAAAGGCTGACGAGGCTCACGCGTCGGCGTACTTCACCCCGGTCGCGTGCAGGGGGCAGTAGCCGTTCGGGTTCTTCACGAGGTACTGCTGGTGGTAGTCCTCGGCGTAGTAGTAGGTGTCCAGCGGCAGGATCGCGGTGGTGATCTCGCCGTACCCTCGGGCGGTCATCGCCTTCTGATAGACGTCCCGCGACGCTTCCGCGGCCGCCTGCTGCTCGTCGGTCGTCGTGAAGATCACCGACCGATACTGCGTGCCGTGGTCGTTGCCCTGGCGCATCCCCTGCGTCGGGTCGTGGTTCTCCCAGAACACCCGGAGCAGGTCGTCGTACGAGAACGTCGCCGGGTCGAACACCACCTGCACCACCTCGGCGTGCCCCGTCCGGCCGGTGCAGACCTCCTCGTACGTCGGGTTCGGCGTGCTCCCGCCGGCGTACCCGACCGAGGTCGACCAGACACCGGGCAGCTCCCAGAACGTCTTCTCCTCACCCCAGAAGCAGCCCAGGCCGACCACGGCGACGCCGTAGCCCTCAGGGACGTCGCCCTCAAGCGGAGTGCCGAGCACGAGGTGCTTCCCGGCGACCGCGAACGGTCGGTCCGCCCGGCCGGGTAACGCGTCGGCGGTGGTCGGGAGCTCAGTCTTGTGACGTCCGAACAACAGGTCCTCCAAGGATCGGTTCCACCTGGCACAACCATGCCAGGGGCCGGTTCGTTCCCGCAGCCACGTGGTGGTGGTTGACCTTGCCCTTGGGGCAGGGCCAAGACTGACAGCCGTGACCACCGAAAGACTGCTGAGCATCGGAGCGTTCGCCCGCGAGTCGCGACTGTCGGCGAAGGCGCTGCGGCTGTACGACGAGTCCGGCCTGCTCGCCCCCGCCCGGGTCGACGCCAGCACCGGCTACCGCTCCTACACGCCGGACCAGCTGGTCCGAGCCCGGCGGATCAGCCTGCTGCGCCGGCTCGGCCTGCCGCTCGCGCAGGTCGCCGTCATCCTCGACGGGTCCGACGGCGAACCCGCCGCGGACGCGGCACAGCGGTTGGCCGGCTGGTGGGCCACCGAGGAGCGCGCCCTCGCCGAGCGTCGCGGCCTGGTCGACTACCTCCTCGGCTCGCTCAACAGCGCAGCCGCACCGGAGTACGACGTCCGTTCCCGCACGATGCCCGACCGCAAGATCGCGAGCATCACGACACCCGTGCTGCAGCCCGAGCTGGTGGCGGCCTTCCACCGCCTCGTCGGCGAGATCCGCGATCACCTCGATGCGTACGGGGCCGAGCGCGGCCACGAGTTCTGGGTGATCTACCACGGAGTCGTCAGCCCGGACAGCGATGGCCCGATCGAGGTGTGCGTGCCGTTCGTCGGTCCGGTCGAGCCGGCGGGCGGTATCGGGATCAGGATCGAGCAGGCCCACCAGGAGGCCTACACCGCGATCACCGCGCAGGAGTGCAGCTATCCAGGAATCCTGCACGCCTTCGACGCGGTCGAACGCTGGGCACTCGACCACGGTGAGCGCACAGGGTCGAGCCGGGAGATCTACCCGGTGCCGTGGGACGACCGCCCCGTCGCCGGTCCCGTCGCCGACATCGTCCAGCCCTACCGCCCTACCACTCCCTGACCGACCGCGGAAGGAAGCACCATGTCGACCCGCATCGATCTCAGCAGGCACAGCAGCTACTCCGACCCCGGCCGGCACGCCGGCCTGCTCGACGCTGTGCCCACGGATCTCCCCGGCCTCTCCGCGGTCGCGCGGAACGTGATCGTGCACTATCGGACCTTCAGCAGCGACCTGCCTGCGACGACCCGCGACGACATCCACCTGCGCTGGCTGTCGGCGATCCTCGACGTCGACCAGTCGCGGCACGACCGCCCGCTTGCCGGGCCTCGCGAGCTGGCGTCCCGGGTCCAGGGCTGCTGCCGCGACCACACGTTGTTCTGCGTCGGCGCGCTGCGCCAGCACGGCATCGCCGCCCGCAGCAGGATCGGGTTCGCTGACTACTTCGCACCAGACTTCCACCACGACCACGTGGTCGTCGAGACCTGGCAGGCCGGTCGGTGGGTGCGCTTCGACCCCGAGGTCGAAGCCCCGCGAGACGGCATCCCTACTCCGATGGACATCCCGGCCGGCCCAGGCGCGCCGTTCCAGACGGCGGCCGAGGTGTGGCAGGGCTACCGCTCGGGCGCGGTCGACCCCAGCCGCTTCGGGGTGGAGCCGGGTACGGACCTTTCCGGCCCGTGGTTCATCCAGTGCTACGTCCTGATGGAGCTCGCCCATCGCCAGGGCGACGAGCTGCTGCTGTGGGACGGCTGGGGTGCGATGAGCCAGCCGGGTGCTCTCGACGCGGCCGAGGTCGCACTCGCCGACGAGGTTGCCGCGCTGCTCGTCGCCGCCGACGGTGGCGACGACGGCGCCGAGGCCGAGCTCGGCCGCCGCTATGCCGCTGACGTACGCCTGCACCCGGGCCCTCAGGTCCTTCGGCAGTCGCCCTTCGGCGGTCCTCCGCAGCGAGACGAGGTCGGGCCCCGCCACATTGCGGTCGGGAGTACGACGACGGCGGTGACCAACTAGCCTCAGTACATGACCACTCCCGACTTCGGCTTCGAGACCCTGGCGATCCGCGCCGGGCAGGAGCCTGACCCGCGCACCGGCGCGGTGATCCCCGCGATCTACGCCACCAGCACCTACCAGCAAGACGGGGTCGGCGGCCTTCGCGAGGGCTACGAGTACTCGCGCACCGCCAACCCGACCCGCACCGCCCTGGAGCAGTGCCTCGCCGCGCTGGAGCACGGCAGTAGGGGATTCGCGTTCGCCAGCGGGATGGCGGCCGAGGACACGCTGCTGCGCGCGCTGTGCACGCCCGGCGACCACGTCGTCATTCCCAACGACGCGTACGGCGGCACCTTCCGGCTGTTCGACAAGGTCCTGAAGACCTGGGGACTCGACTACTCCGTCGCGCCGATCGCCGACGTGGACGGCGTCCGCGCCGCGGTCCAGCCCGGTCGGACCTCGGTGATCTGGGTCGAGACGCCCACCAACCCGCTGCTCGGCATCGCGGACATCGCGGGTCTCGCCGAGGTCGCGCACGAGACGGGTGCCCTGCTGGTGGTCGACAACACGTTCGCGTCGCCGTACCTCCAGCAGCCACTGGCCCTCGGCGCCAACGTCGTCGTGCACTCGACCACCAAGTACTGCGGCGGGCACTCCGACGTGGTCGGCGGAGCGGTGATCGTCGACGACGACGACTTGGAGGACCGGATCGCGTTCCACCAGAACGCCATCGGCGCGGTGGCCGGGCCGTTCGACTCCTGGCTGGTCCTCCGTGGGATCCGGACGCTCGGGGTACGGATGGACCGGCACTGCGACAACGCCGAGCGGGTCGTCGAGTTCCTGCTCGGCCGGCCCGAGATCACCGACGTCATCTACCCCGGGCTTGAGACCCACCCGGGCCACGTTCTCGCCACCAAGCAGATGAAGCGCTTCGGCGGGATGGTGTCGTTCCGCCACCGCGGCGGCGAGCAGGCGGCGGTCGACCTCTGCAACGCCACCCAGGTGTTCATCCTCGGCGAGTCGCTCGGCGGCGTCGAGTCGCTGATCGAGCACCCCGGCCGGATGACGCACGCCTCGGCCGCCGGCTCGCCGCTCGAGGTGCCCGGTGACCTGGTGCGGCTCTCGGTCGGCATCGAGACCGCTGACGACCTCCTCGCCGACCTCGCCCAGGCGCTCGACCAGGCTGGCCGGTGAGTGATCTCGTCTGCTGCGTCGACTTCGGCTCCACGTTCACCAAGGCTGCGCTGGTCGACCTGTCGGGTGGGGGACTCGTCGCGACCGCGTCGCACCGTACGACGATCGACACCGACGTGCTCGACGGCTGGGACGCCTGCCTGCGTCAGCTGATCGAGGCGGACACCGGGGCGAACGCGGCGCCGGTGCTCGCCTGCTCGTCGGCCGGCGGCGGCCTGCGGATCGCCGTGGTCGGCAACGAGGAGCTGGTCACCGTCGAGGCGGGTCGTCGGGTCGCGCTGTCGAGTGGCGGGCGTGTCGTCAGCGTCGTCTCCGGCGGGCTGACAGACCAGGTGTACGGGGACCTGACCGCCGCCGACCCCGATGTCGTACTCCTCGTCGGTGGCACGGACGGCGGCAACGTCGAGGTCGTCGTCACGGCCGCCCGGGTGCTCGCCGACCGGGTTTGGGACCGACCGGTGGTGGTGGCCGGCAATATCGTTGGTCAGCCCGAGATCGCTGCTCTGCTTGAAAAATCCGGCACACCGTACGTCCTCGCCGAGAACGTCGTGCCGCAGATCGGCGTGCTGCGTCCGGAGGGAGCCCGCGGCGCGATCCGAGACATGTTCGTCCAGCACGTGATCGGTGGCAAGCAGTTGTCGCGACGCGGCGACTTCACCGCGATGGTGCGAGCCGCCACCCCGGACGTCGTCCTGACCGCCGTCGAGCTGTTGTCCACCCGGGTGGGTGACGTGGCCGTCGTCGACGTGGGCGGCGCCACGACCGACGTGCACTCGGTGATCGACGTCGACCCGGAGGACGCCAGTCTCGCCCGCCAGGTGGTGGCGTCCGTGCCGGTGACCCGCACGGTCGAGGGCGACCTCGGCATGCGGTGGAGTGCCGTCGACACGCTCGCCGCGGGCCGGCAGGCCGGGCTCGCCGACGACCACGCTGCTCTCGGGCCGCGGGCCGAGCGGCGACGCAAGGACCCGGCGTACCTGCCGGACGACGACGGCGAGCGGGCGGCGGACCTCCGGCTGGCCGCGCTCGCCATCGGGGTGGCGCTGCGACGGCATGCGGGTCGCCAGCAGGTGACCTTCGGGCCTGATGGCCGCCTGGTCGAGCGCAGCGGCAAGGACCTGCGCGAGGTGGAGCTGCTGATCGGGTCCGGCGGTGTGCTGCGGCATCAACGGCCCGCGACCGCGCAGGGGGTGCTCCGGTCGGCCTGCGGCGGCGACGTACCCGGTGGGTGGCTGCTGCCGCGAGCGCCCCGGATGGCGGTCGACCGTGACTACGTGCTGGCCGCCGCCGGGCTGCTCGCGGCCGAGCATCCCGACGCGGCGCTCGCACTGATGCAGCCGCTGCTGGAGCCGCAGACCTGAACGGCATCGATGAGTGGGACGAGTTGGCGGCGACACGCCGGCGTGTCGCGCCAACTCGTCCCACTCACCGGGGCGGGGTGTGTCAGACGGAGGCTCTCTCGGGTTCGGCGGGGGCCGGCTGACGGTCGGCCAACGGCTTCTCCTTGATGAACCAGGCGATCCCGAAGGCGACCAGCACGACCGGGATCGACGCCAGGAACGCGTCGTGCAGGGAGAGCGCGAACGCGTCGACGACCGGCTCCCGGATCACCGCGGGGAGCGCCTTGATCGCGTCGACGTTGTTGGTGTCCGGCGTCCGCCCGGCCGGCAGGTTCGGCAGCTGCTCGGCCAGGTGGACACCGAGCCGGCTGCCCATGATCGCCCCGATCACGGCCGTACCGAAGGCGCCGCCCATCGACCGGAAGAACGTCACCGAGCTGGTCGCGGTGCCGATGTGGCGCCGGTCGACGCTGTTCTGTACGACGGTGATCAGGATCTGCATCTGTAGCCCGAGCCCGGCACCCATCACGTACATCGCGATCGCCATCACCCAGTACGGGCTGTCCGCGTCGAGCCGGCTGAGCAGGAACAGGGCGACGGCGACGGTCGCCGCACCGAGGATCGGGAAGACCTTGTACCGGCCGGTGCGCGACATGATCTGTCCGGAGCTGATCGACGTCGAGAAGATGCCGACCACCATGGGCAGCATCGCCAGCCCCGACATGGTCGGCGTCATGCCGCCGACGATCTGCAGGAACAGCGGGATGAACACCAGCGCTCCGAACATCGCGAAGCCGACCACGAACACGAACACGACCGACAGGCTGAAGATGCTGTTGCGGAATAGCGACATCGGGATGATCGGCTCGGTCGCGCGAAGCTCGACGAGCACGAACAGCACGGCGAACGCCGCACCGGCGACGATCAGGGCCACGGCGGTCGGCGACTTCCAGCCGAGGTCGGGCCCGGCCCAGGCGGTGTAGAGCAGCAGGCTGGTGACCGCGGCGACGATGACCGCCGCGCCGACGTAGTCGATCTTGTGGTCCCGCCGCACGTGGTGCAGCTTGAGCGCCATCGACGTGACGACGAGTGCCGCCAGGCCGATCGGGACGTTGATCCAGAACACCCAGCGCCAGCCCGGGCCGTCGGTGAACCAGCCGCCGAGCACCGGGCCGAGCACGCTCGACGTGCCGAAGACGGCGCCGAAGTAGCCCTGGTAGCGGCCGCGCTCGCGTGGCGGGATCACGTCGCCGATGGTCGCCAGGGCCAGCGCGAACAGGCCGCCGGCACCCAGGCCCTGCACGGCACGGAAACCGATCAGCATCTCGATGTTCTGGGCGAGCGCGGACAGCATCGAGCCGGCGACGAAGATGATGATCGCGGCCTGGAACATCGGCCGCCGGCCGTACAGGTCGGAGATCTTGCCCCACAGCGGGGTCGACGCGGTGGAGGTGAGCAGGTACGTCGTGACGACCCACGACAGCTTGTCGAGGCCGCCGAGGTCACTGGTGATCGCGGGCAGCGCCGTGCCGAGGATGCTCTGGTCGAGGGCGGCTAGGAACATCCCGGCCATCAGCCCGCCGAGGACGACGAGGATCTGACGATGGCTGAGGTAGCCGTCGGTGGTGGGTGCGGTGGTGGATGCGGGGGCGGTGCTCATCGGCTGCCTTCGTCGTCGAGGGTGCGGAGCAGGTCGTCGGTGAAGCGGGTGGCGTATGCCGCGAACTCCTTGGCGTCGGCCACCGGCCAGTGCTGGAGGACGGCCGCGATCTTCTCCCGTCGGCGCTGCCGGCCCTGCTCGAGTGCGTCGGCACCCGCGGAAGTGATGTGCAGCAGCGCCGCGCGGCGGTCGCCGGGGTCCTCGGTCCGCTCCACGAAGCCGCGGTCCTGCAGGTGCTTGACGTGGCGGCTCACGGTCGACTGGTCGAGCTGCAGCTTGCCGGCGAGGTCGGACAGCCGGAGGTCGCCGTGGCACTGCAGCATGAACAGGACTGGCCAGGTCGCGGTGTCGAGGAGGTCGCCGGGGTAGCGCCGCTTCATCTGCCGCCCGACGTGGGAGGCGAGCAGGTAGACGGCCTCTTCGGGGGAGGACGAGGTTGGTGGGCGGTTTCCTTGCATGCTGCAAGCATATGACTGGATGTGTGCGTCATGCAAGTATTTTCCTCCGACGCGTCGGTCGCCGGCTGCGGGGTATGACTGGGCTGTGACGACGGACCCCGCACTGGTGCTCGGCCCGCTCCTCCGTTACGTCGACGAGACGATGGCCGCGGTGTGGGTGGAGGTCGGCGGCCGTGGTGAGGTCACGGTCGAGGTCGACCACGACGACGGACGGCGTACGACCCATGGCTGCGACACCTTCACCGTGCACGGTCACCACTACGCGCTGGTCGACGTCGAGGGGCTGACGCCGGGCGGCTCCTACCCGTACACCATGGCCTTTTGCGGCGAGCGGATCTGGCCGGAGCCGGACTCGCCGTACCCCGGGAGCCGGATCCGCACGCTGGCGCCCGAGCGGGGTCTCCGTCTGGTCTTCGGCTCGTGCCGGACGAGCGTCCCCCACGATGCCGAGACCAACCGGACGCATGGGCCTGACGTGCTGCGCGCCTACGCGCTCCACCTGCGGGGTGTCGACGTGGCCGAGTGGCCGTCGATGGTGCTGCTGCTCGGCGACCAGGTGTACGCGGACGAGACGTCGGACCAGATGCAGGAGTTCATCGCCGCGCGGCGCGACATCGAGCGGCCGCCGGGCAAGGAGCTGAAG
>JBOHDE010000082.1:0-15033 GCA_050699035.1 Nocardioidaceae bacterium
AACGGTCGGAGTCCGGCGTTCGCCCAGGCCCGTTGGACGCGGACGTTGGCGACCTGCGTCGAGATGATCAGCCGGTCGCGGTCGCGCCGGGCGGCCTCGTCGGCGCAGGCGGCCAACAAGACGCCATACCGCCCCCCGCCCTGGTACTCGCTCACCAGCCCGGCCAGCAGCACCTCGAGGTCGCTGCGGCCCTCGGAGCAGGTGGCCAGGCCGATCGGGGTGCCGCGCTCGCGCAGCACGAGCACGACGCCGTCGCCGGTCAGGCTGCCGCGAGCCCACTCCTGGTAGCCGGCGAGGACCAGGGCGGGGTCGAGCAGGGGGTTGGCGACGTAGTGGCTGCCGTACCCGGCGAACGCGTCCGCCACCACCTCGTCGACCACCGCAGCCGCCCGCCCGGCGCCGTTCGCATCCAGCTCCGGCGCGGGTACGACGTCGAGGTCGCCGGCGGAGCCGCCGGACGGCCGGGTGACTGCGTCCGGCGCCGCACCCCAGTACGTCAGCGCGCCCGCCGGCACCACGTCCCGGCCGGCGGCCAGCACCGCCGCACCGAGGCTGAGCGCGCCGGCGGGATAACGCACCACGACGATGTCGTCGGGTGCCTGGGCGATCGCTTCAGTGAGCTCGCGGGCGGTCTCCGGACCCGCCGGGCCGAAGCCGCAGGTCACCCGGCCGATGCTGCGGCCGAGGCGGCGGCCTTCCGCCGGGATGGTCGTGTAGCGCACGCCACCCGCCGCGAGGTCGTCCCAAGCCATCGGCGCCTCAGCCCACCGGGCGGTAGGCGCGTACGCCCTCGACGACTCGGTCGACGTCGGCCGGAGTGAGGCCGGCGAACAACGGCAGCCGCACCAGCCGGGCATACCGGTCGGCGGTGACGTCGCACGGCACCGGCGTACGCCCGAGGCGCCGACCCGCCGGGCTGGAGTCGAGCGGCACGTAATGGAACGTCGCGACGATGCCGCGCTCGCGAAGGTGGGCGATCAGCCCGGTCTGGTCGTCGTGCGACGGCATCATCAGGTAGTACATGTGCGCCGGGTGCTCGGCTCCGTCCGGCACGACCATCGGCTGCACGCCATGGTCGTCGGCCCAGCCGGCGAGCGCGTCCGCATACGCCGACCAGACCGCGTGCCGGCGGGTCTGGATGTCGTCGAAGTCCTCGAGCTGGGACCGCAGCAACGCCGCCAGCAGGTCGCTCGGCAAGAAGCTGGACCCAACCTCGTTCCAGGTGTACTTGTCCACTTGGCCGCGCAGGAAACGAGACCGGTCGGTGCCCTTCTCGCGGATGATCTCGGCCCGCTCGAACATCGCGTCGTCGTTGACCAGCAGCGCGCCGCCTTCGCCACACTGCACGTTCTTCGTGGCGTGGAAGCTCTGCGTCGCGAGTACGCCGAACGTGCCCAGCAGGCGGCCGTGCAGCCGCGCACCGAGGCCATGCGCGTTGTCCTCGACGATGGCGAGCCCGGCGGAGTCGGCGACCTTCTGCAACCGCTCCAGGTCGGCGCCGACACCGCCGTAGTGCACGACATAGATCGCCCGGGTCCGGTCGGTGACGGCCGCCGCCACGGCGTCTGGGTCGGCGTTCAGGGTGTTCGGTTCGATGTCCACGAACACCGGCGTGGCCCCCCGGATCGCGACCGCGTTCGCCGTCGAGGAGAAGGTGAAGCTCGGCACGATGACCTCGTCGCCCGGCCCGAGGTCGAGCAGCAGCGAGGCCAGCTCCAGGGCGTGGGTGCACGACGTAGTCAGCAGCGCGCGACGCGCCCCGGAGATCTCCTCGACGAGCCGGGTCGCCGCCTCCGTCATCGGCCCGTCGCCGTGCAGGTGCCCCGACGCCAGCGACTCACGCAGGTAGCGGTCCTCCGCCGGCGCGCGGTACGGGCGGCTGAACGGGATCTGTGAGGTCGGCACCGGAGAAGAGTCCCATATCGGGGCCGAAGGCTCGCAGGTCAGCCGTGCTTCAGCGGGCGCCACCAGGACTCGTTCGACCGATACCACTCGATCGTCTCGGCCAGGCCTTGGTCCAGCGAGTGCCGCGGCTCGTACCCGAGGCGGCGCAGCTTGGTGTCGTCCACCGAGTAGCGCCGGTCGTGTCCGGGCCGGTCCTGCACCGGTGTGACGCGGTCCCAGCCCACACCCATCGCCTCGACCAGCCGCTCGGTCAGCTCCCGATTGGTGAGCTCCGTGCCGCCACCGATGTTGTAGATCTCCCCCGGGCTGCCGGACTCGAGCGCCAGCTGGACCCCCTGGCAGTGGTCGTCGACATGCAGCCAGTCGCGGACGTTCAGCCCGTCGCCGTACAGCGGAACCGTCAGCCCGTCCATCAGGTTGGTCACGAACAGCGGGATGACCTTCTCCGGGAACTGGTACGGCCCGTAGTTGTTCGAGCAGCGGGTGATGATGACGGGCAGCCGGTGCGTACGCCAGAACGCACGCGCGAACAGGTCGCTGCTCGCCTTCGACGCGGAGTACGGCGAGTTGGGCAGCAGCGGGCTGTCCTCCGTCCAGCTGCCCTCGTCGATGGAGCCGTAGACCTCGTCGGTGGACACGTGCACGAACCGCTCGACACCGGTCCGCAGCGCCGCGTCGAGCAGCGTCTGGGTGCCGACGACGTTCGTCCGTACGAAGTCGGCGGCCGCCTCGATCGAGCGGTCGACGTGGCTCTCCGCCGCGAAATGGACGACCACGTCGTGCCCGGGCATCAGGTCGTTGACCAGCGCCGCGTCGGCGATGTCGCCCTTGACGAAGTCGTACCGCGGGCCGTCCGCGACCACGGCCAGGTTGGCCTGGTTCCCGGCGTACGTGAGGTTGTCGAGGACCGTGACCTCGGTCTTGTCGTGACCGTCGTACGCGCCACCGAGCAGCGAGCGGACGTAGTGAGAGCCGATGAACCCGGCGGCCCCGGTGACGAGGATGCGCACAGTCTGCCTTTCAGGGTTGGGAAATCGGGCCCGGGTCAGGGCAGGGTCACGACCGAGTGGTCGCCGAGCATCAGCCGGTGCGCACGCGGTGCCCGCCGGTCGACCTTGACGGTCACGGACTTGCCCAGCAACGAGTCCTCGATCCGGCCGACGCCGTCGAGGGTGCAGTCCTCGAGCACGATCGAGTGCTCGAGCTCGGTGTCGGTGATCGTGCAGCCGTGGTAGACCGACGTGAACGGCCCGATGTACGACCCGGTGACCACGGTGTCCTCGCCGATGATCGCCGGCCCACGCACGGTGCTGCCGACGATGCGCGCACCGCGCTGCACGACGACTCGGCCGACCAGCTCGCTGTCCGCGTCGACGTCGCCGTCGATCCGGGTCTCGATGCCCTCCAGCACCTGCCGGTTGCACTCCAGCATGTCCTGCAGCCGGCCGGTGTCCTTCCAGTAGCCCGACACCCGGTGGCTCGTGACGGTAAGCCCCTGACCGATCAGCCAGGCGATCGCGTCGGTGATCTCCAGCTCGCCCCGGGCGGACGGCTCGATCGCCCGGACGGCGTCGTGGATCACCGGGCGGAACATGTAGACGCCCACCAGCGCGAGGTTGCTCGGCGGGTCCTTCGGCTTCTCCATCAGCTCGACGACCTGGCCGGCGTCGTCGAGCACCGCGACCCCGAAGAACTGTGGCTCCGCCACCTCGGTGAGCAGGATCTGGGCGTCGGCGTCGGAGTCCTGGAAGCGCTTCACGAAGTCCTGGATGCCACCCAGCAGGAAGTTGTCGCCGAGGAACATGCAGAAGTCGTCGGCACCGAGGAAGTCGCGCGCGATCAGCACGGTGTGCGCGAGGCCGAGTGGCGCGTCCTGCTGGATGTACGTCGCCCGGATGCCGAGGGCGCTGCCGTCACCGACCGCGTCCATCACCTCGGCCCGGGTGTCGCCGACGATGATCCCGACATCGACGATGCCGGCGTCGCGCAGCTGCTCGAGGCCGTAGAAGAGCACTGGCTTGTTGGCCACCGGAATGAGCTGCTTCGCCGACGTGTGGGTGATGGGTCGCAGCCGACTCCCCGCTCCCCCCGCCAGTACCAGAGCTTTCACGGAGGGCATCCTAGTGCCATGGACGTAACGATCGTCGTGCCGTGCTACCGCTCCCGCGAGACACTGCCCCTCCTCCTCGAGCGCATCCAGGTCGTCCTCGGTGCCGACGACAGCCCGGTCAGCCGGTACGAGGTCATCCTGGTCGTCGACGGCAGCCCCGACGACACCGCGTCGGTCGCCCTCGACCTGCAGCGGCGGATGCCGCACGTCCGGGTGCTCACGCTGCGCCGCAACTACGGCCAGCACAACGCGCTGCTCGCCGGCATCCTCCGCGGCCGCTACCCGGTCACCGTCACCATGGACGACGACCTGCAGCACCGCCCCGAGGCGCTGGCCGCGATGTTGGCGCCGCTGGAGGACTCGGCCGTCGACCTGGTCTACGGCATCGCCGCCGACGAGGAGCACGGCGTACTGCGCTCCCTCGCGTCGCGCACGGTCAAGCTTTCGCTGGCCGCGTCCGGCGTACCCAACGCTCGTGACGTCAGCGCCCTGCGCGCGTTCCGGACCGAGCTGCGGGAGGGCTTCGAGCACGTCGCCGACCCGTTCGCGTCCGTCGACGTGATGCTGTCGTGGGCGACATCAGGAGTACGCCGGGTCGACGTGCCGATGGACAAGCGGGTGCACGGCCGGTCGTCGTACTCCCTGCGCGCGCTGGTGCGGCACGCCTTCTCGATGGTCACCGGCTACAGCGCCGTGCCACTGAAGTTCGTCACCTGGCTCGGCATGGTCTGTGCGCTGCTCGGCGCGGTGCTGCTGGTCCGGGTGCTCATCGGCTTCCTCACCGGCAGCACCACGGTGGCCGGGTTCACCACCCTGGCGTCGATGATCGCGCTGTTCTCGGGGGCGCAGATGCTGTCGATCGGCATCCTCGGCGAGTACGTCGGACGGATGCACTTCCGCAGCATGCAACGGCCGCCGTTCCTGGTACGCACCGACAGCCACGACGGACAGCACCAGGTCACGGAGTCGCGCGAGCGGGCCTGACGCTAGTCGAGATACCGGGCGGTGAGCGCCTGGTCGGAGCAGTACGGCTGCTGAGGGTTGTACCGGTCCCACGCCCGCGTCAGCGCGTTGGCCAGGAACCTGATGGTCTGCGCGGAGGGGACGTTGCGACCGATGGCCCGCAACGACTCACACCGACGTTGGTCACCCTCGGGGGTGAGGTCGGCCAGCACCAGCTCGCGGTTGACCGCTGCGATGGTCTGTGAGTACGGCGTCAGCAACTCCGCCCGACTGGCCGCCAGGTTGGCCGGCAGGACGAGCGACACGACCACCGCCAGCGCGGCGGCGAGTGCTACCCACGGCAGCCAACGCAGCCGTCGCACGGCCCGGCCCAGAGCGAGGCCCAGAGCGAGGTCGAAGGCCAGCACGACGCACACGAGCAGCAGCCCGAAGCCGAACCAGCTCACCATGGTGTGCCGGTAGGGGTCGCCGAAGACCTGCACCATCTCGGGTGCGCGCTCCGACACCGACATCATCAGGGCCGACCCGACCGCGATCCCGAGGCCGATCAGCGTGAGCAGCGCCAGCATCGTCAGCTGCGGACGGAGGGCAGGTCGGGACGCGGGCGCGCCCACCGCCGCGGGCTCGGCGCTGCGGCCGGCCGCGAACAGCACTAGGCCCGCCAACGCACCGACCGCGACGACCACGAGCAGCGTCGGGCTCGGCCCGGGCAGGTCACCCAGGCCGGTGTAGCCGAGCTCGGCGAGCTGATCGTCGACCTGGCCCCGACCGGTGCCGGGGAGGCTGCTGACCAGGTTGGTCCGGAACAACGCCACCGTCTCGCGGCCGAGGTCGAGACTGGTCCCCGAGTAGCAGTACGAGCCGGGCTCGGCACAGGCCGCGGCGGCCCGCCGGATCAGCCCGAACGTCCCGACCGTGGAGACCGTCAGGGTGAGCGTGGCCAGGACCTTCGCGCGCAGCGGGCGCGACGTCGTGCCCTCGGCCAGCGGCCGCACCATCGGCTGGGTCAACGGTTGGGCCAACACCGCCAGCACCGCGGCCGGGTAGGCGACCAGGTAGAGCTCGTAGCCAAGGTTGAGGGCGACGCCGAGCACCGTCAGTGCCAGCACGAGCACCGCCGCGACGGACAGCCGCGGCGACCGGGCGTACCACCGGGTGAGCGCCAGGGCGACCGCCGCGGAGCCGAAGCAGGCGATCACGGCGCCGTAGGTCAGCACCGGGTAGGTGGTCCAGGCGTTCGCGAACTGCTTCTGCGTCTGCACGCCGGCGGCGCCGACGACCGTCATCCCGGCGGTGAGCAGGATCATGGTGCGCCCGCTCAGCCTGGTGAGCGGGCCGTCCCGGGTGCGGGCTCGCAGCGCGCGCGCCAGCGCGACGACCGCCAGCACGGAGAGCCCGAACAACGGGATCTTCTGCGCACCGTGCAGCGCGACGATCGGGATGCCGGTCTGCACCGCCAGGTCCGCGATGCCGCGGTAGGCTGCCCACTGGACGACCAGGCCCAAGGTGGTGAGGCGTCCGGCCCCGAGCCGGCCCGGCGCCTCGGACACCGGCTCGGTGACGACCTGGTGCCAGCCATCCGGTGTGCGCCCGGCGACCTCGAGGTACATGTAGCGCTGGTCGGCGATCAGCGGCGCCGCGATGGCCGGCGCGAGCATGGCCAAGACCCCGGCGGCCATCAGGACCACGCTGGCCACCAGGACCCAGCGACGCCACCGACCCGGTCGAGTCGCGTCCGGAGCCTGGCCGTGGCCGGACGGGTCGAGGTCGGACGGGTCGGGGTCGGACGGGTCGGGGCTCGCGCCGACCGCCTCGTGGCGGCCCACCGGCCGGGTCGTCGGAGTGCCGCTCACCTACTGCACCTCCATGAAGTACCGGGTGGCCTCCCGCTCGTCTGTGCAGTAGGGCTGGTTGTTGTAGCGCCGGTAGGCACGCGTCACGGCCCGGGCGAGGAAGTCTCGGGTCTGCAGAGACGGGATGGTCCCGCCGATGTCTCGCAGCGTCTCACAGCGGCGCTCGTCGCCGGCCGGTGTGCGGTCGGCGAGCAGGACCTCACGGTGGATCGCGTCGATCGTCTGTGCGTACGGGCTCAGTGCCTCGGTCTTGCTGGCGGCGACGTTGTACGGGAGAACGGTGCCGACGACGACCGCGACGACACCCGCGAGCGCCGCCCACGGCACCCACCGCGCGCGCTGCCACGGACCCGTCGACCGGCCGACAGCGAGGTCGAGCGCCAGCACGACGCAGACCCCGACCAGGGCGAACCCGAACCACGTCACGACGGTGTGCCGGTAGGGGTCGCCCACCCCCGTGACGATGTCGGGAGCCCGCTCCGAGACCGACATGATCAGCGCCGACCCGACCCCAACGCCCAGACCGACGGCGGCCAGCAACCCGAGCATCGCCAGCTGCGGCCGCAGGCCGGCCGGGGCGGGAGAACGGCGCTCACGCTTCGCGACGCCGAGCAGCACCAGGCCGACCGCGCCGGCCAGGGCGAGCAGGACGAACGAGCCAGGACCCGGCCCGGACACGCCTGGCAACCCGCCGATGCCCGCCTCCTGCAGTTGGTCGATCACCTCGTTACGGCCCGACCCCGGGATGCTGCTGACCAGGTTGACCCAGAACAGGTCGACGGTCTCTCCACCGAGCTGCGGCTTGACGCCCGAGTAGCACTCCGCAGCGGGCTCGCCGCAGGCCGCGCTCACCGCTCGCCGGATCAGGATCAGCGGGACGATCGTCGTCACCGTGAGCACCGCCGCGGCGATGACCTTCGCTCGGCGCTCCGGCGACGACCTGTCGTCGGTCAGCGGCTGCGCGATCAAGGCCAGCATCACGGCCGGGTAGGCGACGAGATACAACTCGTACGACGCGTTGAGAACCAGACCGAGCAGGCCCATGGCCCCGACCACGGCCGCCGCGGTGAACAGCCGCGGCGAACGGGCGTACCACCGCGTCACGACCACCGCGAGTGCCGCCGAACCGAAGCAGGCGACCACCGCGCCGTAGGTGAGCAGCGGGTAGCTGACCCAGGCGTTGGCGAACTGCTGCTGCGTCTGCACCCCGGCGGCGCCTACCACGGCCAGGCCGGCCGCCAGCAGGACGAGGCTGCGCCCGCTCAACCGGGTCAGCCCACTCGCGGTCCGGGCCCGGAGCGCGCGCGCGAACGCCAGGACCGACAGCACGGCCCCCGCGAAGATGACCACCTTCTGCGCCCCGTGCAGTGCGACGACCGGGATGCCGGTCACGATCGAGAGGTCGGCGGTGCCGCGGTACTGGGCGTACTGCGCGATGATCCCCAGCGTCGCGACCCGGCCGTTCTCGAGACCGTCGACCGTCTTGGCCAGCGGCACGGTGACCACCTCGTGCCAGCCGCCGGACGTCACCGCCGGGCCCTCGAGATACATGTAGCGCTGGTCGGCGGTCAACGGCGCCGCGACCACCGGCAGCAACATCGCGAGCACGCCGACGACCAGCATCGCCACACTGGTCAGCAGGAGCGAGCGGCGCTCAGGCATCGATCCGGTCGGAGTCGAGCTCGTACGCACCCTGCACGATGAACTCCTTGCGGGGAGCCACGTCGTTGCCCATCAACATCTCGAAGACGGCCGCCGCCTCGTCGGCCGCGTCGGCGGTGATCCGGCGCAGGGTCCGGTGCCGGGGGTCCATGGTGGTCTCCGCCAGCTGGTCGGCGTCCATCTCGCCCAGCCCCTTGTAGCGCTGCACCGGGTCCTTCCAGCGGACGCCCTTCTTCGACAGCTCGGCGAGCTTGCGCTGCAGCTCGGCGTCGGAGTAGGTGTAGACGTACTTGTCCATCCCGCGTTTGGGGTTGGTCAGCTCGATCCGGTGCAACGGGGGTACGGCGGTGTAGACGCGGCCGTCCTCGATCAGCGGCCGCATGTAGCGGAAGAACAGCGTGGCCAGCAGGCAGCGGATGTGCGCGCCGTCGGAGTCGGCGTCGGCCATGAAGATGACCTTGCCGTAGCGCGCCTGGTCGAGCTCGAAGGTGCGACCGCTGCCGGCCCCCACCACCTGGATGATCGCCCCACACTCGACGTTCTTCAGCATGTCGCCGACGGAGGCCTTCTGGGTGTTGAGGATCTTGCCGCGGATCGGCAGCAGGGCCTGGAACTCGGAGTTCCTGGCCAGCTTGGCCGTCCCGAGCGCCGAGTCACCCTCGACGATGAACAGCTCCGTGCGGTCGACGTCGTTGTTGCGGCAATCGGCCAGCTTGGCCGGCAGCGCACTCGACTCGAGGGCGTTCTTGCGCCGCTGCGTCTCGCGGTGCTGTCGCGCCGCGATCCGGGACCGGGCCGCCCCCGCGACCTTGTCGAGCACCGCCCGGGCCTGCGGCTTCTCGGCCCGCTTGTTGCTGGTCAGGAACGCCTTCAGCTCGCGCGACACGATCTTGGCGACGATCCGGCGTACGGCGGGGGTGCCGAGCACCTCCTTGGTCTGGCCCTCGAACTGCGGCTCGGCGAGCCGGACGGTGACGACGGCGGTCAGGCCCTCGAGCACGTCGTCCTTCACGATGTCGGGCTCCCCCGACTTCAGCGTGCGCGACGCCTTGAGCACCTCGTTGACCGTCTTGGTCATACCGGCCTCGAAGCCCGCCAGGTGGGTGCCGCCCTTCGGCGTCGCGATGATGTTGACGAACGACCGCAGCTCGGTGTCGTACCCGGTGCCCCACCGCAGCGCGATGTCGACGCCGAGCTCGCGCTCGACGTCCTGCGGAGTCATGTGGCCCTGGTCGTCGAGCAGTGGCACGGTCTCGGTGAACTCGTCGGTGCCCCGCAGCCGGACGACCTGGGTCACCCCTTCGTCCGGTGCAAGGTAGTCGCAGAACTCACCGATGCCGCCGTCGTGGCGGAACCGCTCCTCGACCGCCTCACCACCGGCCGGCAGCACCCGCTCGTCGCGGATCAGCAGCTCGAGCCCGGGGACCAGGAACGACGTCTGCCGGGCCCGCGTGACCAGCTCGTCGTAGCTGAACGCCGCGTCGCGGGTGAAGACCTGCCGGTCGGGCCAGAACCGTACCCGGGTGCCGGTGACGCCCTTCTTGACCCGCGCGCCCTTGTGCAGACCGGACTGCGGGGTGAACGTCGCCGACGGCCCCTCGCCGTCGAACACGCCGGCGTTGCCCCGCTGGAACGACATCCGCTGGGTGGCCGGCGACCGGTCGACCTCGACGTCGAGCCGTGCGGACAGTGCGTTGACCACCGACGCGCCGACGCCGTGCAGACCGCCGGTCGCGACATAGCTGCCGCCGCCGAACTTCCCACCCGCGTGCAGCTTGGTGTAGACGACCTCGACGCCGGTGAGCCCGGTCTTGGGCTCCTTGTCGACCGGGATGCCCCGGCCGTTGTCGGTGACCTCCACGGAGCCGTCGCCGTGGAGGATGACGGTGATCGTCGTGCAGACTCCGGCCAACGCCTCGTCGACCGCGTTGTCGATGATCTCCCAGACGCAGTGCATCAGCCCGCGCGTGTCGGTCGACCCGACGTACATGCCCGGCCGCTTGCGGACGGCCTCCAGCCCCTCCAGGACCAGGAGGTGACGGGCGTTGTACGAGTTGTCGATCTTGGCCCCCTGGGCTGCCACGTGACTCCTCGGCGTGTGGTCGCTTGTGAACATGTGCGGATGAGTCCGGATCGACTCGGCGTCAGGCTACCCCTCGGCGCGGACGGTCCGGCTGACCCACGCCGTACGCCCGTGTGGCCGAAGACACGCCGGGGCCGGATGCTTCAGACGTCCACCAATGGGAACTATCCAGGGGGCACCATGCGTCATGAGGGAGCCACCCGAACGTCCCATGGAGGAAGGTTCGACGGACGGGAAGTATTCGACCTGGTTGGATGTTCTTGTCTGCACGAGCTTGGAAGCAACTCACAGAGAGGCCACACGTGACCACAGCAGTAGCCCCGGGTCCCGCCCTGACCGCCCTGGATCGTTGCGACCGGTGCGGCGCGCAGGCCTATATCCGAGTCGAGCTCACCAGCGGCGGCGACCTGCTGTTCTGCGCCCACCACGGGCGCGAGCACGCGGACAAGCTCCGCATCATCGCCAGCGCGATCCACGACGAGACCGGCCGGCTCGCCGAGACCCCGGCCATCGCCACCGACGAGGAGCACTGACCCGACGACGCACCAGCTGACTGTGTGACGGCGGCCACCCAACCGGGTGGCCGCCGTCACTGTCTGTTCGGTACCCATGACCGACCTCAGTCCTCGCGCGCATTTTTTTTGGTACGGGGCGCCCCCGTTCCACTAGGTCTGGAACGGGGCGCCCCCGTACCAGAAAACATTGGCCCGGTGAGGCGGTCAGTGGTCGGCTGCTACGGCAGAGTGGGCACCGTGAACACGGCCATGGAGATCCTCGTCGGCGCTGCGATCGTGGTCGGGCTGCTCGGCATCGTGCTGCCGGTGCTCCCCGGCGCCCTGCTGGTCTGGGCCGCTGTCCTCGTCTGGGCGCTCGAGCTGCAGACCACCAGTGCCTGGGTCGCGCTCGGCGTCGCCACCGTCGCGATCGCCGTGTCCCAGGTGGTGAAGTACCTCGTCCCCCACCGTCAACTGCGCACCGCCGCCGTCCCACGGCGGTCGATCATCGTCGGCGGCGTGCTGGGCGTCGTCGGCTTCTTTGTGATCCCCATCGTCGGGCTCGTGCTGGGCTTCGTCTTCGGCATCTATGCGGCCGAGCGTCGGCGCCTGGGCAGCCATGACACCGCGTGGACGTCGACGAAGACCGCGATGCGCGTCGTCGGCATCTCGATCCTGATCGAGCTCGCCGGCGCCCTGGTCGCGGCCGGCACCTGGTTCGGCGTCGCGGTCAGCACATGACCGGCCTGCTGGCGGGTCGCGCCTCCGTCCAGGCCCGGCTGTACCGGCTGCGGTCCCGGTCGTGGCACATCGCGCAGGCGGCGCTGGCCGCCGCCGCAGCCTGGGTGCTCGCCCGCGAGCTGCTCGGGCACTTCGCGCCGTTCCTCGCACCGATCGCGGCGATCGTCTGCCTCGGCATGTCGTACGGCCAGCGGGTCCGCCGGGTCGCCGAGGTGATGGTCGGGGTCGCGGTCGGGGTCGGCGTCGCGGACCTCTTCGTCGCCTGGGTCGGCACCGGCGCCTGGCAGATCGCCGTCATCGTCGCCGCGTCCATGAGCGTCGCACTGCTGCTCGACGCCGGACAGCTGCTGGTCACCCAGGCTGCCGTGCAGTCGGTCATCGTCGCGACCCTGCTCCCCCGCCCGGGTGTCGGTCTCGACCGCTGGCTGGACGCGCTGGTCGGCGGGTTGGTGGCGCTGCTGGCCGCCACCGTCGTACCCCGGGCACCGCTGCGCCGACCCCGCGAGGAGGCCGCCTGGATCGTCCGCGAGCTGGCCGCCTTGCTGCGCGAGGCCGCCGACCGGGCGGAGGACGGCGACCTGGACGCGGCCAACGCCTTGCTGCATCGGGCCCGGTCGACAGAGTCGGCGCTCGAGGACCTCCGCCAAGCGGCCCGCGAAGGACTCTCGGTCGTGGCGTCGTCGCCGCTGCGCCGCGGCCATCGGCACTCAGTGCGCCGGATGGCCAGCCTGGTCGAGCCGCTCGACCGCACCGTCCGCAACACCCGGGTGCTGGTACGCCGGATCGTCGCCGCCGCCCGTTACGACGAAGCGATCCCGGTCGCGTACGTCAACCTGCTCGACCACCTCGCCGACGCCGTCGACCAGATCGGCACGGAGCTGGCCGAGGGGCGGCTCGCCATCGCGGCGCAGGACCAGGTCGTCCGGGTCGCCGAGCGGACCGTGGAGCTGCCCCCTCCGCCGAGCCTGTCGGCGGCCGTCGTGCTCGCCCAGGTCCGCGCGCTGGTCGTCGACCTGCTACAGCTCACCGGCCTCGACGTCGACCAGGCCATGGACCGGGTGCCCCGGCGTACGGCCAACTAAGCAACTAGGGCGTGTCGCCGGCAGCGGTGCCGGGGCGCGGCGCCCACGGCGTCTCGGCGGCGGGCCGGATCACCACCAGCCGATCCCCCGGCTCCAGCAGCGTCACGGTCGGGTCGTAGTAGCGGTAGACCCGTTCGTTGCGGACGACGGCGACCACCTGGTCGAGCAGCCGCTGCGGCTGCTTGCCGGCCTCCCGCGGCAGCAGCGGCCGCTCGGCGACCTCGAGACCGTGCCCGAACGCCAGCAGGTCCTCCATCACCTCGCCGAGGCTCGGGCTCACCGCCGACAGCCCGAGCAGCCGTCCGACCGCCTCCGACGACGTGATCACCGAGTCGGCACCGCTCTGCCGTACGAGGGGGACGTTGTGCTGCTCGCGGACCGCGACCACGACGTACGCCTCGGAGTTGAGCTGGCGCACCGTCAACGTCGCGAGGACCGCGGCGTCGTCACGGTCGATGGTGATGATCACCTGGCGCGCCTTGGCGACCTCGGCCCGGCGGAGCACCCCGCGCCCCGTGCCGTCGCCGGCCACCGCGGTCAGGCCGTCGTCGTGGGCGGCGTCGATCGCCGACTGGTACGGGTCGACGACCAGGATCTTCTCCTTCTCGATGCCGTTGTTCATCAGCGTCGCCACCGCAGCCCGGCCCTTGGTGCCGTAGCCGACGACGACTATGTGGTCCTGCATATGTCTCCTCCAGCGGGCAACCCGCAGCATCTCGCGGCCTTGGGTCGCCAGCACCTCGAGCGTGGTGCCGATCAGCACGACCAGGAACATGACGCGCAACGGCGTGACGACGAACGCGTTGACCAGCCGGGCCTGCGGTGTGAACGGCGTGATGTCGCCGTACCCGGTCGTGGTGAGCGTCACCGTTGCGTAGTACAGGGAGTCGATGAAGTCGACGCCGTCGTTGTTCGCCGCGTCGCGGTAGCCGAACCGGTCGAACCAGACCAGGGCCACCATCACACCCAGCAGGCTCAGCGCGAACAGCAGTCGGCGGCTCAGCGCCCACCACGGCGAGATGTCGCTGGCGGGCAGCCGCACCATGCTGCTGGCCGCCCGGGCCTTGGCGGCTCTGCGGCGTGACTGCTGACTCACGGCTCAGACAATAGAGGTCGGCCTCGATGATGAGAGAGTTCTCATCGCCGTGTCATGCTGGTCTCGTCAGCCGCGCACAGAGTGGGGACCATGTTCGGCCCAGTGAAATTCGGCCCAGTGAAAGTCGCCCTTGTCGCCGTCGGCGTCGCCGGTGCCGGCGGTCTGCTCGCCGGTCTCGCCTGGGGGTACGCCGCTCCGCAGCCCGACATCGGCGAGCCGGTCGTGATCAGTCCCAGTGACGCGACGACGGACGGCCCGTCTCCGACCGCGCGGCCGTCGCCGACCGCGAGCCCGTCCGAAGAGTCCAGCGACGATGACGACGACGGCAAGGGCCGCAACCGTGGTCGGGGCGGCGATGACGACGACATCGACCAGGTCGAGCGTAGCCCGGACTCGTGGGACGACGACAGCGGGAAGGGTCGCGGCCGAGGCGGCGACGACGACTCAGACGACAGTGACCACGACTGACCCCGAACCGCCGGCGGCCGGCAACCGGCTCGGCGAGCATCTCCGCTCGGTCCGGACCCGGATCACGTCCTGGGTGATCGTGCTCACCGGCCTGGCGCTCGCCGTCGTGGGCGTCGCCATCTACCTGGTGGAGTCCCAGCGGCTCGACGAGCGCACCAGCGACTCCATCACCCAGGAGATGACCGAGTTCGAGCAGCTCCGTGACCAGGGCATCGACCCCGACACGGGTCGCGACTTCAGCACGGCCCGGCGGCTGATGGAGGTCGCCCTCGAACGCAACGCACCCGAGCGCCACGAGGTGCTGCTCGCCGTCCTGCCGGACGGATCCGCGCTGCTCGGCAACGAGGAGGGCGCGCTGGCGGGGGTCGACCGGTCGCAGATGCTCGCGGCGATCGACGCCGAGATGCCGGAGGGCGGGTTCTCCCAGCTGGACACCGACGCCGGCACGTTGGTCTTCGCGGTCAAGCCGGTACGTGACGGTGACAACGAGGGTGCCTATGTGGTCGCGTTCTTCCGTGACCGGGTGCAGGCCGACGTCACCCGGACCGTCGCGACGTACGCGGTCGTCGCCACCGT
>JBOHDE010000083.1:0-14926 GCA_050699035.1 Nocardioidaceae bacterium
CCGCCGTCGGGTCGGCCTCGGCATCGATCCGGGCCACCAGCTCCGCCATCGTGCTCTCGGTCATCGAACCACCGTACGGAGCAACGGAAGCGCCGACATACGTGCAACCTCGGCGCGAGGAGGGCTTACCGCTCGCGCCGAGGTTGCGCGTATGTCTATTTCACCTCGCGGCGAACCGTGCGAACCAGGCCGGCACCCAACGGGAGCACGATCCAGACCGCGACCGACGCCAGGATCTGCGCCGTGTGGCCGTCCCACTCGCCCGCCAGGACATGCATGAACGTCTGCCCGGTGTCGAGCCACCTGCCGACCTCTTCCATCGCGCCGATCGTCGTGGCCAGGATGGACCACACCGTCGGGATGACGAAGAAGAGCACGATCGCGGCCGCACTGTGGTGCAGGACCGCAGCGAAGCCGAGGCCGACCAGGCTGTTGAGGATCAAGAACAGCACGAAGCCGGCGGCCAGCTTCTCGTTGCCGTCCCACTCGACAGTTCGGCCGAGCGCACCGGACAACGCCAGCGCGGCCGCGCTGGCGCCGAGCGCGAAGACGGAGGACAGCGTCGCCAGGACGCACCCCACGATGACCTTCGCGGCGAACACCCGTCCGCGGCGCGGCTCCTGGGTGAACGTCACCAGCACCGCGCGCTGGGTCCATTCGCTGGTCATGGTCAGGATCGAGACCACCGGCAGCAGCACGGCCAACGGCACCGAGCCGAGGCCGAGGTAGTCGGACCACCGCTGGTCGAAGGTGCTGTCCCAGATCAGCGGGATCGCCACCACCAGGAGCGACACGGCGGCGATGACGCCGAGCAGCCAGCGGGCCGCCCGGGTGTCGGTGCTCTTGCGCAGCTCGACCTTGACCAGCCGGCGGAACGGGATCGGCCCGCTGCTGGTCGGCGGGCGCGGCGGCGCTGTGACCACCGGTGCGAGTGTGGACGTCATGCGGCGACCTCCTTGGTGAGTGAGAAGAAGAGCTGCTCGAGACCGGTCCGGTCGGACGGGCGCAGCTCGGTGATCAGTAGGCCGTGCGCGAGCGCCAGCCGCGCGACCCGTTCGGCGTCGACGCCCTCGCCCGTGTCCAGGAGCACCCCTCCGTCCTCCTGGTCCACGTAGGCGAGGCCGTCGCTGTCGAGCACGCGGCGCAGAGCGGGGACGTCGGTCGACCGGACGACCAGCCCGGTCGACACCAGCAACTCGTCCAGCCCGCCTTCGGCCACGACCCGACCACCGGAGATCACCACGAGCCGGTCGACGGTGGCCTGGACCTCGCCGAGCAGGTGGCTGGACAGCAGCACGGTGCCGCCCTCGTCGGCGAAGCCGCGGAGCAGCCGGCGCATCCACATGATCCCCTCGGGGTCGAGACCGTTGGCCGGCTCGTCGAGCAGGAGTACGTGGGGGCGCGCGATCAGGGCCTGGCCGATGCCGAGACGCTGGCGCATGCCGAGCGAGTACGCTCCGACGCGCCGGTCGGCCGACTTGCCTTGCAGGCCGACCCGTTCGAGTGTCACGTCGACCTCCGACCGCGGTACGCCGGCCAGGTCGGCGGCGATGGTGAGGGTCGAGCGACCGCTGCGGCCGGGGTGCATCGCGGACGCGTCGAGCAGGGAGCCGACGACGCACGACGGGTTCCCCAGATCGGCATAGCGGTGACCGGCGACCGTCGACGTACCCGCGTCCGGGCGGGTGAGCCCGGTCATCATCCGCAGCGTGGTCGACTTGCCTGCGCCGTTCGGGCCGAGAAAGCCGGTCACGGTGCCGGGTGCGCAGGAGAACGAGACGTCGTCGACGGCCAGCGTGCCGCCGTAGCGTTTGGAAAGTCCTTCAGCTGTGATCATGGCCGCCAGCCTGGTCGACCGGTGGGGCCCGACACATCCCGCGGAGGTCGGCGAACGGGGCACAGGAGGGATGCCGTCTCGGCGTCAGTCCCGCGACTTCCGTAGGGGCCGGAGCCGACCATCGACCGTCACGTCCGGTGACCGCCCGGGCCTACGCTGGTCCCATGTCGCCTGCGTCGTCTCCTCGCTGGCCAGGCCTGGACCACCCCGGTTTCGTCCCCGCCTCGCTGCTGCCCGACCCCGACGCCGACGAGCACGGCCGGCGACGTTCGATGCGGGACTGGGTCGTCGACCTCGCGTTCTTCGGAATCGCGGTGGGCTTCGGGATCCTGTTCTACGAGTCGAACGTCTCCACCCTCGACCTCGACCCCTCGTTGACCGACCGCGTCGCCGACTACGCGGCCGGTGGTCTGGTGGCCTCGACACTGTGGTGGCGACGCCGTTGGCCCGTAGTCCTCGCGGCGGGCGCGGTCGTGCCGGCCGCGTTCGCGGTCTCGGCCGCACCCGGCGCCTTGATCTTGCTGTTCACCGTGGGCGTGCACCGTCCGTCACGGGTCAGCGTCCCGATGGCCGTGCTGCACCTCGGCGGCAGCATGGTGTTCGCGTTGACGCAGCCGAGCGCGGAGTCGTTCCTCACGCAGCTGCTCTGGAGCGTCGCCATCTTGGCGGTGGCGCTCGCGTGGTCGCTGTTCGTCCGCGCCCGCCGCCAGCTGGTGATCTCGCTGCGCGAGCGGGCCGAGCGGGCGGAGGCCGAGCAACGGCTGCTCGCCGACCAGGCCAGGCTGGCCGAGCGCAACCGGATCGCCCGCGAGATGCACGACGTCCTCGGCCACCGGGTCTCGCTGATCGCGCTGCACGCAGGCGGCCTCGAGCTCCGGCCCGACCTGCCGCCACAGACCGTCCGCGAGTCGGCCGGCGTCATCCGGAGTACTGCCCGGCAGGCCCTGGAGGAGCTGCGCGACGTGATCGGCGTCCTCCGCGACCAGAGTGCCGAGGAGGCCCCGCCGGGCCCGCAACCGGCCCTCGCCGACATCGATCGGCTGGTCGAGGACTCCCGTCGGGCCGGTGCCAACGTACGGTTGGAGATGACGGTCGAGCGGATGGAGTCGGCGCCCCCGGTGCTCGGCCGGGACGCGTACCGGATCGTCCAGGAGGCGCTGACCAACGTGCACAAGCATGTCCGTGGCGCGGCGACGACAGTGTCAGTATCCGGCGGGCCGGGCGACGGCCTCCGGATCGAGGTGGCCAACCGCGTCCCCGTACCCGTGGCCGACGGTCCCCGCCTGCCCGGGTCCGGCAGCGGTCTGGTCGGCCTGGCCGAGCGGGTGTCGCTGTCCGGTGGCACGTTGCAGCACGGGCCGACCCCCGACGGGCGGTTCGTGGTCGAGGCCATGCTCAAGTGGACGGGATGAGGTGGACCGCGTGATCAAGGTGCTGCTGGTCGACGACGACGCACTGGTGCGGGCCGGCCTCAAGATGATCCTGGCCGCCGCCGACGACATCGAGGTGGTCGGCGAGATCGACGACGGGGCGGACGCGGTCGTCGAGGTACGCCGGCAGCGCCCCGACGTCGTGCTGATGGACATCCGGATGCCGAACGTCGACGGCATCTCGGCGACCACCCAGGTGCGCGCGCTCGCCCAGCCCCCGGCGGTGATCGTGCTGACCACTTTCGGCGCCGACTCGTACGTGCTCGACGCGCTGCGGGCGGGCGCCAGCGGGTTCTTGCTGAAGGACACGCCGCCGCAGGAGATCGTGCAGGCGATCCGGCTGGTCGCCGGTGGCGGGGCGATGCTCTCTCCGTCGGTGATCCAGACCCTGATCGGGCATGTGACCGAGTCCGGCAGCGCGGCCAGGCGTACCACCGCGAAGCAGGCGCTCGAGCGGCTCAGCGAACGCGAGCGGGAAGTGGCGCTCGAGGTCGGCAAGGGCCGGTCGAACGCCGACATCGCGTCCGTCCTGTTCATGAGCGAGGCCACCGTCAAGGCGCACGTGTCCCGCCTGCTGACCAAGCTCGACCTGTCCAACCGGGTCCAGGTCGCCCTGCTGGTCCACGACGCCGGCGCCCGGTGAAGGGCGTCAGCCGCCGAACAGCTTGACCACCTTCTCCAGGGTCTGCGAGACGCCGTACGCCAACGGGATGCCGACCAGACCCCACGCGACGACGAGGCGGGCGGTGTTCGACGGGGTGGCTGGACTCGACTGGCCTGCGTTCGACTGGGCTGCGTTAGGTTGGGCGTTCGACATCTGGCTCATCCCTTCCCGCCCGCGGCGGCGGGCTCCGGCACGGGTTCGTGGAACCGTTCGGCGACCGGGCGGATGGCGAGGTTGGCGACGAAGCCAACCGCGAGCAGCCCGACCATGGTGAGCAGCGCGGGCCGGTACGCCGCCGACGTCAGCGTGCCCGGCTCACCCTGGGCGTCGAGGAAGGCGTTGACGATCAGCGGCCCGGCGATCCCCGCCGCCGACCACGCCGTCAGCAGCCGGCCATGGACCGCGCCCACCTCGAACGTGCCGAACAGGTCGCGCAGGTACGCGGGAACGGTCGAGAACCCACCGCCGTAGAACGACAGGATGACCACCGCGAGCAGGACGAACAGCCCGGTCGACGTGGAGCCGGCCAGCGCCAGCGTCACGTACGCGACGATGCCGACGCCGAGGTAGACCATGTACATCGGCTTGCGGCCGATCACGTCCGACGTCGACGACCAGACGAACCGGCCGGCCATGTTGGCCATCGACAGCAGACCGACGAAGCCGCCCGCGACGCCGGCCGTCACCGACGACTCGCCGCCCTCGCGGAAGAAGTCCTGGATCATCGGCGCGGCCTGCTCCAGGATGCCGATGCCCGCGGTGACGTTGCAGAACAGCACCGTCCACAGCAGCCAGAACGGCACGGTCTTGATGGAGTTGGCCGCCGACACGCTCTTGGTGGTGACCAGCTTGCGCTCCGCGAGCTCCTGCGGGTCGAACCCCTCCGGGCGCCAGCCCTCGGCCGGGACCCGGACCGTGGCGGCGCCGAACATCATGAACGCGAAGTAGATGACCGCCAGGGTGACGAACAGGCCGGCGACGGCGGAGCCGCTGGCGACCGAGCCCGGGTCGGTCGGGTCGTACCCGCTGTCGTAGAACGCCATCAGCTTCGACGAGATGGGGCTGGCGATCATCGCTCCGCCACCGAAGCCCATGATCGCCATCCCGGTGGCGAGGCCGGGCCGGTCCGGGAACCACTTGATCAGCGTCGAGACCGGCGAGATGTAGCCGATGCCGAGACCGATGCCGCCGATGAAGCCGTACCCGAGGTACACGAGCCACAGCTGATCCGTGCTGATGCCCAGCGCCGCAACCAGGAATCCGGACGCCCAGCAGGTCGCCGACAGCGCCATCGCCTTGCGCGGGCCGTTGTGGTCGACCCACGTGCCGCCGACCGCCGCGGAGAGGCCGAGCATCACGATGGCGATGGAGAAGATGATGCCGATCTGGGTGAGCCCGGTGTCGAAGTGAGCGACGAGCGCCGTCTTGTAGACGCTGGTGGCGTACGCCTGACCGATACACAGATGGACGGCGAGAGCGGCGGGCGGGATCAACCAGCGGCTGAACCCGGGTTTGGCAATAGTCCGTTCACGATCAAGGATCGACAGCATGGGGGGCTCCATCCGAGACGGTTGAGCCATTTTGTACATCGTCTACACGCCGAGGCACAAGGGTCTGACCATTTCCTGCCATCACTGCCGCCACCCTGTCCACCGCTGGGTGCGAGCATGCCAAGATGGCGGACGTGAGCGTCCCGAACCGGCGGCTGCGCCTCGAGGCGGTGCCTGAGCACGCATCGGTCACCCCGCTCGAGTTGTTCTTCGACCTGGTGTTCGTGTTCGCGCTGACCCAGGTGACCGCGTTGATGGCCGACAACCTGACCGCCCACGGTGTGGTCCGCGGCGTGCTGATCCTCGGACTGCTCTGGTGGAGCTGGACCGGCTACGCGTGGCTGTGCAACGTCGTGCGTGCCGACGAGGGTCCGCTGAGGCTCGTGCTCATCGTGGCGATGGGCGCGATGTTCGTGCTGGCGTTGACGATCCCCGAGGCATTCGAGGACTTCCCCGGCGGCCTGCCCGGGCCGGTCGTGGTGGCGCTGTGCTACTTCGCCTTCCGGCTCACCCACCTGGCGCTGTTCTGGATCATCTCCCGTGACGACCCGGGCCTGCGCCGCCAGGTGCGGCGGTTCGCGCCGTCGGTCGCCGGCGGCACGGTCATCCTGCTCGTCGCGTCGCAGTTCACCGGCACCGTGCAGACCGCCCTGTGGGGGCTGGCGCTGCTCGCGGACTACGGCGGCACCTTCCTCGGCGGCGCCGAGGGTTGGCGGCTTCGGTCCGCCAGCCACTTCGCCGAGCGGCACGGGCTGATCCTCATCATCGCCCTCGGCGAGTCGATCGTCGCGATCGGAGTCGGTGTCGCCGACCTACCTATCTCCTGGCCGATCGTGGTGGCGTCGTTCGTCGGGCTGGGTCTGATCGCGTCGTTGTGGTGGACCTACTTCGACATCAGCGCGCTGCACGGCGAGCACACCTTGTCGCAGGAGCCGGCCGCCACCCGGCCCCGGCTCGCCCGCGACGCGTACTCGTACCTGCACTTCCCCTTGGTCGCCGGGGTGGTGCTGACGTCGCTCGGCCTGAAGAAGGTGTTCGAGTACGTCGGCGACACCGAGCACCACGGGCTGAGTGACGCGCTGACCGGCGTCGGCCTCTACGCGCTGTACGGCGGCGTCGTGCTCTACCTGCTCGGCCATGTGGCGTTCAAGTGGCGGATCGCCCGTCAGGTCATCCCGGCCCGGCTGGTCACGGCGGTCGCGCTGCTCGTGCTCGTACCGGTGGCGTCGCGGATGCCTGCCCTGGCCGCGCTGGGGCTGGTCACCGCGGCCACCGTCGCCGTCGTCGTCTTCGAGTCCGTGCGGTACGCCGAGCACCGGCAGCGGGTCCGGCACGAGATCAGCACCGCCGACCACACGGAGGACTGACCGTCGGGTGGAGGTAGGTCCACCTCCACTGACCACCTGAGCCCCCCGACACCACCCACCCGCGGTGGTGGGGTGGAGGCCATGGACACACAACTGGCTGGCACCGGTGCGGCGACCCGGTCACGCGTCCGCGACGTCGACTCGCTACGCGGGTTCGCGCTGCTCGGCATCCTGATCGTCAACATCACCTTCTTCACGTCCGGCTACGCGGCCAACCTGGTCGACGACCCGAACCACTCCTCGGACCTCGACCAGGTCGTGCACTGGGTCTCGTCGGTCCTGGTCGACATGAAGTTCTACGTGCTCTTCTCGTTCCTGTTCGGCTACAGCTTCACGCTGCAGATGGGAGCCGCCGAACGGGCCGGTGCCGCCTTCCGGCCGCGGATGCTGCGGCGCATCGGCGGCTTGTTCGTGCTCGGTGTGCTCCACATCGTGCTGCTGTACAGCGGCGACATCCTCGCGTCGTACGCGGTGCTCGGTGTCATGCTGCTGGCCATGCGGCGCGTGACCGACCGGACCGCGCTGGTGACCGCCGGCGTGCTGTACGGCCTGACGATCCTCAGCATGCTGGTGTCGGCGCTGCTGCTCGACCCGAGCACGTTCCTGCCGCCGGCCGCCGAGGCGCAGGAGAACGCCCGCCAGTCCACCGAGGCGATGGGTGGCGGTCTGGCCGAGGTGGCCGGGGAGAACCTGGCCGGGATTCCGCTGCTGTTCCTCGTCTTCGGGTCCCTGCAGGGACCGACCGCGATGGCGCTGTTCCTGCTCGGCCTGGTGGCCGGCCGCCGTCGCCTGCTCGCCGGTGTCACCGGCCGAGAGCCACTGCTGCGCCGCGTCCAGCTGGTCGGGTTCCCGGTCGGCATCGCCGGCGGTGTCGTGTACGCGAGCGCGGGCGGCAACGGTGACACGTTCGGTGTCGCGGCCAGCGTCGCCACGGCGCCGTTCCTGGCGGCGGCCTACGTGGCCACGCTGCTGCGCATCACGCATTCGACTGGCGGCCGCGGGGTCGGTGCCGCGCTGGCGCCGGCCGGCCGGATGGCGCTGACCAACTACCTGAGCCAGTCGCTGGTCTGCTTCCTGGTCTTCACCGGAGTCGGGCTCGGGCTGACCGGCGAGCTGTCCGCCGTCGAGACGATGGCGGTGGCGGTCGCGATCTTCGCCGCCCAGCTCGGGGTCAGTGCGTGGTGGCTGCGGGGCCACGCGTACGGCCCGGTCGAGTGGCTGCTCCGCTGGGTCACCAACGCGAGCCGTCCGGCGTGGCGGTTCTGAACTCAGTCGTCCCGGCTGGTCCGGGTGTGTGACTCGACGAGCCCGCGCAGCAGCAGCACCGCGGCGCGGGCTCGGGCGCCGTCGGAGCCCTGGATCGCCATCACGGCCACCGCGGTGCCGTCGTCGACGTCGAGCACCGCCCACGGGTCGCCCCGGCGCTGGCTGACCTGCAGGATCTGCGCCCACTCCAGCTGCCGGCGCCGGAACACGTTGACGATCTCGACGCCGTCCTCGGTGGCCCGCACGCGGCAGCGCATCAGGCCGTACACGCCGGTCATTGCGACCGCGAGCAGGAGCAGCAGGGTCGCCACCTGGAACGGCGTGAAGTCGTCTCGCACCGAGCCCGGCAGCGCAAACCACAAGAAGGCGACCATCCCGAGCAGGACCGCCACCAGGAACGTCAGCATGAGCCGGACGCCGAGCGGCCGGTACGTCCACGGGAGGCGGGTTGTCGTACTCATCGCCGTCACAGGCGACAGGCGTGGATGTCGGTCACCAAGATGCCGCGGGCACCGAGGTCCCACAGGTCGTCCATGATCTTCTGAGCCTGGTCGCGCAGCACCATGGACCGGACCGCGACCCAGCCCTCGCGGTGCAGGGGCGAGACCGTGGGCGACTCGATCCCCGGCGTCAGCAGGCACGCCTCTTCGACCCGCTCGGCCCGGATGTCGTAGTCCATCATCACGTAGCTCCGGGCGACGAGCACGCCCTGGACGCGGCGCAGGAAGACATCGAAGCCAGCGGGCTCCGGCGCCTCGGCCCGGGTGATCACCACCGCCTCGGACTCGAGGATCGTGTCGGCCACGATCTCCAACCCTGCTTGGCGAAGCGTGGTGCCGGTGCTGACGACGTCGGCGACCACGTCGGCCACGCCGAGCCGGATCGCCGACTCCACTGCGCCGTCGAGACGGATCACCTGGGCGTCGATCCCGCGGTCGGCGAGGAAGGTCTCCATGACGCCGGCGTACGACGTCGCGATCCGCTTGCCCTTGAGGTCGTCGAGCGTGTCGACGATGCCCGGCGGCGCGGCGAAGCGGAACCGCGACTCGCCGAAACCGAGGCCGAACATCTCGCGGGCGGGTGCCAACGAGTCGAGCAACAGGTCGCGGCCGGTCAGGCCGACGTCGAGCGTGCCCTCGCCGACGTACACGGCGATGTCGCGCGGCCGGAGGTAGAAGAACTCGACGTCGTTGTCGGGGTCGGTCAGCACCAGCTCGCGGTTGTCCTTGCGCTGCCGGTAGCCGGCCTCACGTAACAGCTGCGCGGCGGCGTCCGAGAGCGACCCCTTGTTGGGTACGGCGATCTTGAGCATGGCTCCCGGCCTCACAGGTGGGCGTAGACGTCGTCGAGGGTCAGTCCGCAGGCCAGCATCAGGACCTGGGCGTGGTAGAGCAGCTGGCTGATCTCCTCGGCCGTGCGCTCCTTGCCCTCATGCTCGGCGGCCATCCAGGACTCGGCCGCCTCCTCGACCAGCTTCTTGCCGATCGTGTGCGTGCCGGCATCGAGCCATGCCACGGTGCCTGAGCCGGCCGGCCGGGTGCGTGCCTTGTCGGCCAGCTCCGCGAACAGCCCGTCGAACGTCTTCATGGTGCTCAAGCCTAGGCGGTGCTGATCGTCACCCCGACCGCCGTCTCAGCCGGGCTTCGCTGGCTGTCGTTTCACCCGCCGCGCGGATCCCCTCTGAACGGCACGGGACCGTGCCGTTCCCGACCATCCCCACGACTGCAGCAGTGGGGCTGGTCCCCAACCCGTGGGGGTCCCTACGGCTGCAGCTTTGGGGAAACTCTTCGACCCTCTGGCGTGCAAGAGTTTCCCCGAACACCCCGAGGACCGGAGAGGCGCCATGCCTGAGTTCACCTGGCACGCCGAGGCCGTACCCGCCGAGCTGCTCGTGCGGCAGGTGTACGGATTCTGCTTCGACTCCGCGGGCCGTCTATTGATGCGCGTCGACGGAAGCAAACACAGCCTTCCGGGTGGACGGCCCGAGTCCGGCGAGGAGGACGACTACGAGACAACGCTGCGTCGCGAATGCTGGGAGGAGGTCCACATCGACCTCGACCAGCCGTACTACCTCGGATACCAGCGCGTCGACGAAAGTGACGGGACAGCACCCTATGCCCAGGTCCGGATGATCGCGCTGATCAGGCGGATCGCTGCCGCCGCACCAGACCCCGACAACGGCAAGACCTATGGTCGCCACCTGGTCGATCCCGCGGCTGCCGGCGACCTGCTGGGCTGGGGCGTCCACGGCCACCGCCAGGCCGAGGCGGCCGCCCGCCTGGCTCAGCACACCTTCGATCTTCCCGTCCTGACGTGACCTTCCCGTCCCGCATGACCCCTCATCTGTCCGACTTGCCGCGATTGCGGGGGGCGCACCGGACGGGAAGGTCCGTTCAGGACGGCAGGTCGGGTCAGTTGCGGTGGTGGAGCTTACGGATCTCGGTGGTCGTCGCCAGGGCAGCCTGCGCCGCGTCGTACCCCTTGTCCTCCGACGAGCCGTCGATCCCGGAACGGGCCAGCGCCTGCGCCTCGTCATCACAGGTGAGCAGCCCGAAGCCGATCGGCACGCCGGTGTCCAGCGCGACCCGGTTCAGGCCGTCGGTCGCCGCGCTACAGACGTAGTCGAAGTGCGGGGTGTCGCCGCGGATGACGACGCCAAGCGCGATCACCGCGTCGTACCCCATCTTGGCCAGGTGCAGCGCCATCACCGGCAGCTCGAACGACCCGGGCACCCGGATCAGCGTCGGTGCCTCGACCTTCGCCTCGTCCAGCGCGCGTTGGGCGCCGGCGATCAGCCCGTCCATCACGGTGGTGTGCCAGGACGCGGCCACGACGCCGACGCGCAGGGCGTGGCCGTCGACGGCGCCGATCGTGGGTGAGCCTTCGCCGCTCATGGTGTCGGGTTCCCTTCGTCGAGGTGGGGCAGGTCGTGTCCCATCCGGTCCCGCTTGGTGCGCAGGTAGCGGGTGTTCTCGGGGTTGGTGACGACCGACATCGGCAGCCGCTCGGTCACCCCGATGCCGTAGACCTCCATCCCGACATGCTTGGTCGGGTTGTTGGTGAGCAGCCGGACGCTCTTGACCTGCAGGTCGGCGAGGATCTGCGCCCCGGTGCCGTAGTCGCGGGCGTCGGCCGGCAGCCCGAGCTCGAGGTTGGCGTCGACGGTGTCGTGGCCGCCATCTTGCAGGGCGTACGCGCGGAGCTTGTGCAGCAGCCCGATCCCGCGACCCTCGTGCCCCCGCAGGTAGACGACAACCCCGCGACCCTCGGCCGCCACCGCCGCCAGCGCGGCCTGCAGCTGCGGCCCGCAGTCACAGCGCAGCGAGCCGAGGACGTCGCCGGTGAGGCACTCCGAGTGCACCCGGGTGAGGACGTCGGTGCCGTCACCGAGGTCGCCGTACACCATCGCGATGTGCTCGGAGCCGTCCACGGTGCTGTGGTAGCCGAACGCCGAGAACACCCCGTGCGCGGTCGGCAGCCGGGTCGAGGCCACCCGCTCGATCTGGCTCTCGTGCCGTCGCCGGTGCGTGATCAGGTCGGCGATCGCGATCATCGCCAGGCCGTGCTCGTCGGCGAAGTCCCGCAGGTCCTGCCCGCGCTTCATCGTGCCGTCGTCGTTGACCAGCTCCGCGATCACGCCGGCCGGGTTGAGGCCGGCCAGCCGGGCCAGGTCGACCGCAGCCTCGGTGTGGCCGGGACGGACGAGTACGCCGCCCTCGCGGGCGCGCAGCGGGAAGATGTGGCCCGGCTGCACCAGCTCGTACGGCTCGGTGGCCGAGTCGACCAGGACGCGCGCGGTCCGGGCCCGGTCCGCAGCCGAGATCCCGGTCGTCACCCCGTCGCGGGCGTCGACCGAGACGGTGTACGCCGTGCGCATCCGCTCCCGGTTGTGCGGCGTCATCAGCGGGATCGCCAGCCGGTCCAGCGCCGAGCCTTCCATCGGCACACAGATGACGCCGGAGCTGTAGCGGATCATGAACGTCATCAGCTCGGCCGTCGCCTTGCCGGCGGCGAAGATCAGGTCGCCCTCGTTCTCGCGGTTCTCGTCGTCGACGACGACGACCGCGCGACCGGCCCGGATGTCGTCGAGCGCCCGGTCGACCGGGTCGAGCCTGACGTCGGTCATGTCAACACCGCCGTCCGGTCGTCGTCGGTCTGCTGGCGGAGCCGGGCCTGGGTGCGGTGCCACACCCAGAAGCCCCACAGGCAGAACACGCCGTACACCAGGTAGAGCGTGCCCGACGGGTAATAGCCGGCCTGGAACGCGAGCGGCACCCCGACGACGTCCACCGCTATCCACACCAGCCAGAAGTCCACCCAGCCCCGCGCCATCGCGTACGTCGCCAGGATGCTGCCGGTCAGGATCCACGCGTCCGGCCGCGGGCCCCACGAGTCCAGCGCTCGAAGCAGGGGTACGAAGACCGCGAACATCACCGCGCCGGCGCCCAGCAGCAGACCGCGCTCGGTCCACGTCGCCCAGCGCGGAGCCACCGCTCCCCCGTCCGCCGCCTCGTGCCGCCGACGGGCGCGGGACCAGCGCCACCAGCCGTACAGGCTGACCGCCAGGAAGAAGACCTGCCGGCCGGCCTGCCCCCACAGGTCGTGCACCTGCGGCTTGTCGAGGATGCCGCCGACGAACACCGTGAACAGCACGATGTTGCCGACGATGCCGATCGGCCATGCGGCCACCAGGCGACGCATGCCGAGGACGGCGCTGGCGAGACCGAAGCCGTTGCCGACGACCTCGCGGACCAGCAGGTGCGAGTCGCCGATGCTGATGGTGCCTTCCAACAACCACTGCAGCGGGGTCATCGGTCGTCACCCGCAGCCTGCAGCCGTTCGACGTACTTCGCGATCACATCGACCTCCAGGTTGACGGGGCTGCCGACCCGCGCCTCGCCGAGCGTGGTCTCGGCGAGCGTGGTCGGGATGAGGCTGACCGTGAAGGTGCCGTCGCCACCGTCGACGCCGTCGTCGACCGACACCACGGTCAGCGAGACGCCGTCGACGGTGATCGAGCCCTTCACCGCGACGTAGCGGGCGAGTGCACGCGGCAGCCCGATGCGTACGACCTCCCAGTGCTCGCCCGGGATGCGCTGGAGGATCGGGCCGGTGCCGTCGACGTGGCCCTGGACGATGTGCCCGCCGAGCCGACCGTCGGCCGCCATCGCGCGCTCCAGGTTGACCGGTGACCCGGCCGCCAGACGGCCGATCGAGGTCTTGTCGAGCGTCTCGGCCATCACGTCGGCGGAGAACGTCTGTGCGTCGTGGCGGGTCACGGTGAGGCAGCAGCCGTTGACGGCGATGCTGTCACCGGGGCGCGCGTCGGCGACCACCCGCGGCCCGCGCACCGTAAGGCGCACGCTGTCGCCGTCGGGGCCGCCGACCGGCTCGATCGCCGTCACGACGCCGAGCTCCTCGATGATCCCGGTGAACATCAGTGGTCCTCCCGATCGGGTACGGCGGTGATGCGCAGGTCGGTGCCGACCTGGGCGACGTCGGTGACTCGCAGGCGTAACGCCTCGGCCATCGTCGAGATGCCCGCGTCGTCGACCGCGTGCCGGCCGGCGCCGAGCAGCACCGGCGCGAGGTAGGCGACGACCCGGTCCACCAGCCCGGTGGCCAGGAAAGCCCCGGCCAGCGTCGGCCCGCCTTCCAGCCAGACGTGCTGACGGTCCTCCTGCCACAGCTGTCGCAGCGCGGCCGGCAGGTCGTGGGTGCGCAACTGGACGGTCTCGGCCGCGTCGTCGAGTACGCGAGCGGTCGCCGGGAGGTCGGCCTTGCCGATCACCACCCGCCGCGGCTGCCGCTCCCGGGGCAACGCGACGCCGCCCGGCCGGACGGTGAGCTGGGGGTCGTCCGCGAGCACGGTGCCGGTGCCGACGACGATCGCGTCGCACTCCGCACGCAGCCGGTGCACGTCCTGCCGCGCCGCCAGCGAGGTGATCCACTGGCTGCTGCCGTCCGCGGCGGCGGACCGGCCGTCCAGCGACGCGGCGAACTTCCAGGTGACGAACGGGCGCTGGTGACGCATCGCGAACGTCCAGGTCTCGTTGAGCCGCTCGGCCTGGTCGGACAGCAGGCCGCCCTCGACGTCGACGCCGGCGTCGGCCAGCCGGTCGGCTCCACCCGCCGCGGCCGGGTTGAGGTCGGCCTGGGCGAACACGACGCGGCGGACGCAGGCCGCGACCAGTGCCTCCGCACAGGGGCCGGTGCGGCCGGTGTGGTTGCACGGCTCGAGGGAGACGACGGCGGTGAGACCGTCGGTCGCTCCGACGACCTGGGAGAGGGCGTCGACCTCGGCGTGCGGCGTACCCGCGCCACGGTGGAAACCCTCGGCGACGGTGCGACCGGCCGGGTCGAGCAGCACACAGCCGACGCGCGGGTTGGGTCCGAGCGGGACATCAGGGGACGCGGCCAGCGCGATCGCCCGGCGCATCGCCGCGATCTCCGCCTCGGAAGCCACCAGGCCCCTCCGTCCGCGTCAGTCGCGAACTCCGGGGCATGGCATCGACGCCGACGGCGACGCCACCGGCGGCATCGCCGACGCGTCACCGTGCGCGCATCCTCCCATCCGGACTTTCACCGTCGGTCCTGGAGTTCCACCAGGTCAACCGGCCCGATGCCGAGGCATCGAGACGGGTCGCGGACTGTCACCGCCGGCTCGGAGTTTCACCGACCCCGGAGCGCGCGAGTGTTTCACTCGTCACCTCGATTGTGGCAGGCCCCGCCAACCCCGGGAATACCCGGTGAGTGTGACGTTCTCGACAGACACGCCAGCGTGTCGCGTCGAAAACGTCACGGTCATCGGG
>JBOHDE010000084.1:0-14692 GCA_050699035.1 Nocardioidaceae bacterium
GCCGGGCTCCGGCCGTTGCTGTCCGGCGAGGAGGACTCGACCAGCCAGCTGTCTCGCGAGCACGCGGTCGCCCGGCCCCAGCCGGGTCTGGTCTCGATCGCCGGCGGCAAGTACACGACCTACCGGGTGATGGCCGCCGACGCGGTCGACCTGGCCAGCGGGGACATCGGCAAGCACGTCCCGCCGAGCACGACCGAGCACATCCCGCTGGTCGGGGCCGAGGGCTACCACGCGCTGGTCAACCAGGCCGCCGCGCTCGGGTCCAGGCACGGCGTGCCGACCTGGCAGGTGGAGCGGCTGCTCGACCGTTACGGCTCGCTCACCCCCGACGTGCTGGCGCTGGGGACGGACGACGCCGCCTTGCTCAAGCCGGTCGGCGAGGCCCAGGAGTACCTCGGCGTGGAGTTCCTGTACGCCGCCCAGCACGAGGGTGCCCTGCACCTCGACGACCTGTTGGCCCGGCGCACCCGGGTGTCGATCGAGACGCCCGACCGCGGTGTCGGCGCGGCCGAGCAGGTGGCGCGGATCGTGGCGCCGACGCTCGGCTGGGACGACGAACGCGTCGCGACCGAGGTGGCGTCGTACACCGCCCGCGTCGAGGCCGAACGCGAGTCGCAGCAGCAGGCCGACGACCTGGCCGCCGACGCCAAGCGGGTCGCCGCGCCGGACACCCGCGAGCTCGCCGTCGGCCGGGCGCTGGCCTGAGGGTGTGACCTACGCCGCAGGTCGGGGGCAAAATGAGTCCCGGGTGACCCTGCCCAGCCCTAGAGTCTCCTTGCCACCCAGTAGAAGGAGCCCGAATGTCCGGCGAACGCATCCAGGTCGAGCCCGATGACCTGATCGACACGGGCAAGGCCCTGCGTTATGTGGCTACCGAGTTCGACGCGGCAGGCGACATCAGCGAGGAGTACGGCGAGATCGTCGGACACTCCGGGCTGAAGGACAAGCTCGAGGACTTCGCCGACAACTGGGACGACAAGCGGGCCGAGATGCTCGAGGCGATCAACGGGCTCGGCGAAGCCTCCGAAGGCATCGGGAGCGCGTTCGTCGACGCCGACAACCAGCTCTACGACGCACTCATGGGCAAGGGGGAGTAACGGTGGCACGACCGACCGACTGGAGCGTGCTCGGGTACGACAGCGACCCGGTGTCCGGTGACCCGACGCTCGTCGCCGAGCTCGCTCGTCGCTACACGAAGACGGCCGACGCCATCGACACCGCCGTCGAGGGGCTCAAGAAGATCACCTCGGCGACGGACGGGCAGCAGTCCAAGGCCATCACCGAGCTGCGCTCGAAGGCCGAGGAGGCGGGCACCGACATCTCCAAGGCCGAGAAGCGGTACCGGGAGGCCGGCTCGGCCCTCACGACGTACCACCCCGAGCTGAGCGAGGCGCAGCGGATCTCCGCCTCCGCACACACCCGGGCGACGAACGCCGCCAACGCGACGGAGATCTCGGCACCCGGTACCGAGAAGGACCCGTCGGAGCCGGCGCCCGGCTCGGCGGAGGACCCCGAGATGATCGCGGCCCACAAGAGCCTCAACGAGGCGATCGGCATCCGCGACACCGCCGCCACCACCGCGGCGAAGGCGATCGAGGACGTGATCGGCACCGACGGGCTCGAGGACGGCTTCTGGGACAACTTCGGCGGCTTCCTGAAGAAGCTCGGCGACATCGCCAGCATGGTCGCGATGGTGGCCGGCATCTTGGCCCTGGTCTTGTGCTGGGTGCCGGTGATCGGCCAGGCACTCGCGGTGATCGCGCTGGTGGCGACCGCGATCTCCCTGTTGTGCAAGATCGGCACCGGTGCGATCACCGGCAACTGGGACGTCAAGGGCATGGTGTTCGACGTCATCGCGCTGGCGACGTTCGGCATCGGCCGGGCGTTCACGACCGCCGGCCGGCTGGGCGCGCTGACCGCTCGCGGCCGGGCCCTGCCGGTCGCTAAGACGCTGTCGTCGAGCAGCCCTGGCGTGAGCAGGGCCTCGCTGATGGGTGGCCGGGTCACCAACCGGATGGCCCGCACCATGATCAGCGAGGGCACGCAGACCGGCACCCGGCTCTCGCGCGGGGTGCACGCCTACACCAGCGCGTTCAGCGAGGGTGCTCAGGCCTGGCGCACGATCCTCACGACGTCGCCGCGCTCCTGGGGCACGGCGAGCAGCCTGAACGGCCTGATGGGCGGCAGCACCGCGATCGACGACATGGCCGGTCTCAGCCCGCGCGTCCTGGACGCGTCCGACAACGTCGCCGACCTGGCGTCGTCGGCCACCCGCGCCAACAACATCGGCCTCGGGGCCAACACCGCCGGTCCCCTCAACGACCTCCGCGAGCTCGGCGGTCACATCTTCTCGGGCGACAGTGCGGTGGGCACTCCGGACTCGATGGGCAACGTGCCGCGCTGACGTCATAGGGTCTGCTGCATGACCGACCAGTCGCAGCGCGCGACGCTGCGCCCCGCCCAGGCCGCACCAGGAAGCCGCCGCGGCGTACGCCGGTCCCGGCTCGTCCTCACCCCCGGCGTGGTGCGCGCGACCGAGGTGCGCGGCCTCGGCACGGCCGAGCTCGCGGTCACCGCGCTCATCGACAACCCGGTCGACCTGCCCGGCGACGGACCCGAGGCATCGGCCGGCACCATCGGACTCCGCCGCACCGACGGCTCCGCGGCGTACTTCCACCTCGCCGACTGGTGGCCGCTCGAGATCAGCGGCAAACGGGACCGCAAGGGCGTCCTCGACGAGCTGGCCGCCGCGCTCGCCGTACCCGTCGAGCGGCCCGACCCGGGCGCTGCGGCGGGCGAGCGCTGGCAGCCCGCCACGTCGTACGCCACCGCGCAGCGCTGGCTGTCGCGGATCGGAGCGGCGGTTCCCGGGCTGCTGCTGATCGCCGCGCTGCTCGTCATCGCACCCGCGTGGCTCGGCGACCGGCGGATGGACCCGGGCGAGACCGACCTCGCCCGCACCCTGCTGGTCCTCGCGGCCGGGTCCGCGCTCGTGGTCGCAATCGCGCTGCAGGGGCTCTGGCTGTGGCGCGTGCAGCGCGAGGGGAACGTGCCGGCGGGTGCCGAGCTCCGGCCGATGCCGCAGGGCGCGACCACCGGTCGGTTCCGTCGTCGAGCCCGGCTCCAGTGGGTGGGTGACGAGCTGCGGGTGGTCGGCGACGACGGGCGCGAGCAGTGGCTCGGCGGGCCCGACGACCGGTTCGGCGTGGTCCAGATCGAGGCCGGTCCGGGCTACCGCTACGAGCGGCCGGACGCACCGGCGATGCACCTGCTCGACCGCGACGGCCGGGCGCTGGCCTCGCTCGACCTGCACGACTGGTTCGGCGCCTCGGACGCGATGGACACGCTGCACGGCTGGGCGTCAGGTCAGGGCGTACTCGTCAGCGGGCCGACGCCGACGAAGCGCAAGCGCGGTCTCTACAACCTGTACGGCGACCGTCGCACCCTGCTGCAGCCCTGGCTCGACGACGCCGGCCTGTCCGGCGCGATGCTGGTCCGCAACATCGCGTTCCCGTTCATCTTGGTGTGGGCGCTCTGGGGCACCGACGCGGGCGCCACCGTCGCCGTCGCCGTCGCCGCGGTGCTGGTGCTGCTCGTCCCGGCCGTCGTACGAGCCGTGGTCAACCGCCGGCTGGCCCGGGTCGAGGCGGCCCGGTGAGCAACCCCGGGCCGGCGCGGTTCACCATCCTGACGCCGGAGGAGTGGTGGCGGATCCCGCTGGTCGATCCCGACCTGCGCGCCCGCTCGATCGACCGGCTGACCAAGCTGCAGTTCCGCGGCGTCGACCACCAGCCGGCGCTGCGCCGCGGGCTGCAGGACGAGATCTCCGGGCAGGCGGCGGAGGCGGCCGCGGCCGGCGGGCTGGAGATGTACCTCGCGGTGCAGATGCGCGGCATCCCGGTCGCGGCCACCCTGACCACGTACCTCGCCCCCGGACGGATCACCGAGGGTGCGGTGGAGTTCGAGCAGAAGGTCGGCCCCGACGGCGAGATCGACTCGGTCCAGATCGCGGCCGGCGAGGCGATCCGACGACACCAGCTCCGGCCGCCCGAGGGCCCGTACGCGACGATCGAGAACGCGCCGTCGACCACGGTCGTCGACTACTGGATCCCGGTCCCGGGCATCCCGCAGACCCTGCTGCTGACGTTCAGCAGCCCGATGGAGGAGATCGCCGAGGTGATGGTCAACCTGTTCGACTCCATCGCGTCGTCGGTGCGCTGGAGAGACTGATGGACGACTGGCAGATCTTCGTCGAGCCCGAGGGCGAGTGGATCACGCTGCCGAGCGACCCGGCGGAGGATCCGGTCGAGTTCGCCGAGACCACGGTGCGTGAGCTCGGCCTGGACCCGACCGACACCCTGATCGGCTTCCAGGTCCGGGTGTTCACCGAGCGAGCTCAGCAGGTCGACGCGGTCGTCGCCGGTGTGCTGCCCGCGATCGACCTGACCGGCGTGCTGGCGTACCTCGAGATCGCCAGCGTGCCGGTCGGCCCGGACGGTCCACCGACCGACCTCGACGACCTCGCGGTCCTGCTGAGCCCGCGCGGCGACGCCTGGCACGACGTCTCCCAGCCCACGCTGCCGATCGGCCAGGTGGTGCGGGTGCATGCGATCGACCCGCAGATCGACCCGGAGGGGGCGTCCCAGCCGGTGGTCGAGTACCTCAGCTACACGTTGCCGGAGCCGAGTGGCGAGAACGTCGTCGCCCTGACCATCTCCTGGACCGAGCTGGCCAGCTCCGAGCAGATGGTCGAGCTCGCCGACGCGGCCGCGGAGACCCTGCGCTTCGAGCCCGATCACGGGGGATGACCCCGAGATTGCCCCGATCTGCCCGCGACCTGGCGGTGCGGCCGGTTACCGTGGTGCCGTGGGGGTCATCGACACAGCACAGCTCACCAAGCGCTTCCCGCGCGTCACGGCGCTGGACAGCCTCGACCTGAGCATCGACGGCGGGGTCACCGGCCTGGTCGGCGCGAACGGCGCCGGCAAGTCCACGCTGATCAAGATCCTGCTCGGTCTGCTCCCGGCGACGAGTGGCCGCGCGCAGGTGCTCGGCTTCGACGTCGCCCAGCAGGGCAGTGAGATCCGCGCCCTGGTCGGTTACATGCCGGAGCACGACTGCCTTCCGGCCGACGTCTCCGCCAGTGACTTCGTCGTGCACATGGCACAGATGTCCGGCCTCCCGCACGCCGCCGCGCGAGAGCGTGCTGCCGACGTCCTCCGCCACGTCGGCCTGGCCGAGGAGCGGTACCGCCCGATGGGCGGATACTCCACCGGCATGAAGCAGCGGGCCAAGCTGGCCCAGGCACTCGTGCACGACCCGCGCCTGGTGCTCCTCGACGAGCCGACCAACGGCCTCGACCCGGGGTCCCGCGACGACATGCTCGACCTGGTCCACCGCATCGGCACCGAGTTCGGGATCGCCGTACTCGTCACCTCCCACCTGCTCGGCGAGCTCGAGCGGGTCGGCGACCACATCGTCGTACTCGACGCCGGGCGTCTGTTGCGCTCGTCGGCGACGACCGAGTTCATGCATGCGACCGGCACCCTGCTGGTCGAGGTGATGGGCGGTCAGGCGGCTCAGGAGAAGATGCGCCAAGCGCTCGAAGCGGCCGGCCTGCAGGCCCGGCCGGAGCATCAGCTGATCGAGGTCGAGGCGGTCGACGACACGGCGTACGACGTGGTGCGTGACCTCGCCGTCGACCTCGGGCTCGGCCTCGTCCGCATGCAGGAGCGTCACCACCGCATCGAGGACGTGTTCCGCGAGGGGGAGGCCGGCAGTGTCCAGCCCGTTTGAGGAGCGTCCGGTCGGCGTCATCCATGACATCGGCTACCGCCCGTACTCCGGGCCACGGCTCGCGGAGGGCGCCGTCGCGCGGTCGCTGTTCGTCACCGGGCTGCGCAACTGCTTCGGACTCGGCCGCTCCGGCAGGTCCAAGGTGCTGCCGATGATCCTGCTGGCGATCATGCTGCTGCCGGCGCTGATCCTGGTCGGCGTCCTGGTGCAGGCCCGCGATGTCCTCAACCTCGACTCCCAGATCGTTGCCTACTCCGCCTATCCGATGACCTTGCTGCTGATCATCACGGTGTTCGTCGCGGCTCAGGCGCCCACGCTGATCTCCCGGGACCTACGGTTCCGGACGATCAGCCTCTACCTCGCCCGGCCGCTGCAGCGCAGCACGTACGTCCTGGTGCGGGTGGCCTCGCTGACCGCAGCGGTGTTCCTGCTGATCGCGAGCCCGCTGTTGCTGCTGTACGTCGGAGGGCTGCTCGCCGAGCTGCCGGTCTGGCCGGAGACGAAGGACGTCGGGGTGGCGTTGGTCGGCGCCCTGCTGCTGGCCGCGGTGCTGTCCGGCCTGGCGGCGTTGGTGTCGGCGGTGACGACGCGACGGGGGCTGGCGGTGACCGCGGTGATCGTGGTGCTGCTGGTCAGCTACACCGTCGTGGCGGCGGTGCAGGGCATCGCCACCGAGCTCGGCAACGACACGGTCGCCGAGCTCGCCGGGCTGTTCTCGCCGTACACCTTGGTCGACGGGCTGCAGGTCTGGCTGTTCGACACCGACCCGTCTGGTCCGGCCGGTCCGACGAGCACCGGGATGGGGCTGGCGTTCGCGTTCGTGACGGTGCTGGTCATCGCCGGTTCGGTGGGCGGCCTGCTGCTGCGCTACCGAAAGGTGGGCTCGGTATGAGCACCCTGACGCTGACCAGCGTCTCGCGCTGGTACCGCAACGTGGTCGCGGTCAACGACGTGTCGATGACCATCGCGCCGGGAGTGACCGGGCTGCTCGGACCCAACGGCGCGGGCAAGTCCACGCTGATCGCGATGATGTCCGGCTTCCTGGCGCCGTCGGTGGGCACGGTCACGCTCGACGGAGAGACGCTCTGGCGCAACGAGAGCGTCTACCGGACGATCGGCCTGGTGCCCGAGCGGGAGGCGCTGTTCGACTACCTCAGCGGCCGGCAGTTCGTGCTGGCCAACGCGGAGTTGCATGGGGTCGCAGACCCGGGTGCAGCCGCCGACCGCGCCATCGCCGTGGTCGAGATGACCGACGCCTCCGGCCGGGTGATCTCGACGTACTCCAAGGGGATGCGGCAGCGGATCAAGATGGCCTCGGCGCTCGTGCACGACCCGTCGGTGCTGTTGCTGGACGAGCCGTTCAACGGGATGGACCCACGCCAGCGGATGCATCTGATGGACCTGCTGCGCCGGATGGGCGGCGAGGGGCGCACGGTGCTGTTCAGCTCGCACATCCTGGAGGAGGTCGAGCAGGTGGCCCGGCAGATCGAGGTGATCGTGGCCGGCCGGCACGCGGCGTCCGGGGACTTCGGGGCCATCCGGCGACTGATGACCGACCGACCCAACCGGTACGTACTCCGCACGCTCGACGACCGGCGACTGGCCGCGGCCTTGCTCGGTGACGAGTCGGTGCGCGCGGTGTCGTTGCGCCCCCAGGGTGGGCTCGAGGTCGAGGCCAGCGACTTCGGCCGGTTCAGCGAGGTCCTGCCGCGGCTGGCCCGTGAGCACGACGTCCGGCTGCTCGAGGTGTCACCGACCGACGAGTCCCTGGAGAGCGTCTTCTCCTACCTGGTGTCCGCATGAACCCGACCATCGTCCGCCTCAGCCTGCGCGCCGTCCTGGGCCGTCGGCGCGGCATCCTGCTGTTCGTACTCCCCGGCATCCTGCTCGCGCTCGCCATCGTGGTCCGCATCCTGGCCGGCGGTGGTGACGCGGCCGTCGAAGGGATCCAGCTCGGGCTCGGCATGACCCTCGTCGTACCCCTGGTCGCGCTGATCGCGACCACCAGCCTGCTGGCTCCGGAGATCGACGACGGGTCGATCGCCTACCTGCTGGCCAAACCGCTGTCGCGGCACACGATCGTGGTCAGCAAGCTGGTGGTCGCGGTCGGCTGCGTGCTCGTCTTCGCGGCGATCCCGATGGTGTGCTCCGACCTGATCCTCGGCGATGGCGACGTGCGGCTGGCCCTCGGGTACGGCGTGGGCGCGCTCGCCGGCGGCGCCACCTACTGCGCCGTGTTCGCGCTGATGTCGGTGCTGACCAAGCACGCCGTGGTGTGGGGCCTCGTCTACTGGCTGCTCTGGGAGGGGCTGATCGGCGAGCTGCTCGACGGGGTGCGCTGGTTGAGCATCACCTGGTGGGCGCGAGCGATCACCGAAGCGGTCGGCGGGGGGTTCGGGATCGCCGAGAAGCTCGGACCGGTATACGCGACGACCGCGATGCTGCTGGTGCTGGTCGCGGGAACGTTCATGGCCGGCCACAAGCTGCGCGCCTTCAACCTCACCGGCGACGAGTAGGCCGCGCACCATCCCCACTGCCCGCCGAGGTCTCGCGTCGAACTTTGCCCAATTGGGCAAAGTTCCACCCGGATCCGCGGGATCGAGGTCGAATTTTGCCCAATTGGGCAAAATTGCACACCAGCGTCGCCGTCGCGTTGAGCACCATCTGTGCCGGTGACGCGTTCAGCCGCGTCATCTCGAGCTCCGCCATCTCGGGCCTCCCTTGCGTCCCGAGCCCGACCGGCCGCCACCTTCCCGCCGAGGTCTCGCGTCAACCGCCAATCTTCCCGTCCCGAATGACCCCCGCAAACCGGATATGTCCGATATCAAGGGGGCACTCAAGACGGGAGGATGCCAACGAGGCACCGTCACCCACGAAATGGACGGATACGCATCCCGAGGTCCCGGGCACGGAGCCGTCAGACCGGGTCGAGCGACCGGTGCGGACCGTCCGGAAATACGACGTGGATCTCGTCGTCCCGCCGTACCGTGCCGCCGACCACCACGACGCTCATCACGCCTGCCTTGCGCACCACGGCGCCGTTTTCTCCACGCCCGAGCGTGGCGGCCATCAACCCCTCCTGCAGGTCATCGAGCTGAGAACAGGGGTTGCGTAGCCCCGTCACACTGACGACTGCGTGGGCGCCGAGCTGCAGTCGCGTGCCTGTCGGCAGACCCAGCAGGTCGATGCCGAGAGTCGTCACGTTCTCGCCCATCACGCCGGGTCCGACGTCGTAGCCCGCACTCCGCAGCTCGGCGTGCAACTCGGCCTTCATCAGGTGCACCTGGCGCAGGTTCGGCTTGGACGGGTCGCGGCGCACCCGGCTCCGGTGCTGGACGAGGCCGCCGAGATGAGCGTCGCCCGCGACGCCGAGCCCTTCGACCAGGGTGATCGACCTGCGGCTGGCCTTGCTCATCGTGTGGGCCGGGCTGCTGCAGACCGCCAGGACCAGCCCTCTCATGCGTCTCGGTCCTCCCTGGCATCCCCGGCCCGACCGGCCGCCACCGCTATCGTGCCTGACGTGGGCTCCATTCGCTCGGGCGACTTCGACCTGCAGGCACACCGTGGCGGGCTCGGCCTCACCGTCGAGAACACGCTCGAGGCGTTCAGCACGGCGCTCGAGATCGGGGTGACGACGCTGGAGTGCGACATGCACGTCAGTGCCGACGGCGCCGCGATGGTGACCCACGACCGCAGGCTCACCGCTGAGAAGTACACGGACACCGGTCCCGCCTTCGTCGACGACCCGGACTTCCCGTACGTCGGCAAGTACGTCACCAGGCTCACGCGCGACCAGCTCGACACCCTCGACTGCGGCTCGTCGACGCTCCCGGCTCACCCACGGCAGCGGGCCGTCCCTGGTGCGCGGATGCCGACGCTGTCCGAGGTGTTCGACCTGATGAAGCAGCGCGGCGCCACCGACGTCCGAGTCAACATCGAGACGAAGTACGAGACGGTGGCGCCGACCGAGACGGCGCCGCGAGAGCGCTTCGTCCAGGTGGTCGCCGACGTGGTCCGCCAGGCCGGATGGGTCGACCGCACCGCGATCCAGAGCTTCGACTGGGGACTGCTGCGCCGGGTCCGGGAGGTCGAGCCGGGGCTGTGGCTCAACGCGTTGACCAGCGGCCACTACCTGGAGATCGGCAAGCCGGGCGCGTCGCCGTGGCTCGGTGGTCTCGACATCGACGAGTACGACGGCAACCTGGTGGCAGCCGCCGCGGCGATCGGCGTCGACGGGGTGTCACCGGTGCACGGCGACCCGCCGCGCTCCGGGGTCACGGACCCGACCTACCGTCCCTTCGTGACGCAAGCCATGGTGGACGACGCGCACGACCGTGGTCTGCAGGTCCTGCCCTGGACCGTCGACGACCCGGCCACGATGCGGGGCCTGATCGACCTCGGCGTCGACGGGATGATCACGAACTACCCCGACGTACTCCGCGCGGTGCTCGACGAGCGTGGCATCAGCCTGCCGCCGGCGTACTGAACGTCAGGTGAGGTGCTCGCGGCGATACTCCGACCAACGCTTCATCACTTCCACCATCTCCCGCTCGACGAACGCGTAGAACTCCCGCGTCTCGACCAGCCGCCGACCGCCCCGGCTGTCCTTGTCGACCAGGGCGACGGCCTCGTCGAGTCCGCGGGTGAAGTGCGCCATCAATGGGATCCGGGCACTCATGATCGCGGTCCAGACGTCGTCGTCGTAGACCCGGTAGAGCTCACTGCGCTGGCCGGGCTCACGCTCCCGGAACAGCAGCCGGGTGTCGAGCAGGTAGCGCACCGCGCCCGAGATCGCCGCTGGGCTGACCCCCAGACCTTTCGCCAGCTCGCCGGCCGTGTAGCGGTCTGAGTCCTCGGCCAGCACGTACGCGAAGACGCGTGAGGCCATCCTGGGCATGCCGGAGGACTGCATCACCTGGGCGAGCCTCTCGACCGCACGCAGCAGGTCCGTCCGCGACGTCGTGGGCGGTGGCGTCATGACGCAGATCATACACATCAGAATATTCACAAATTTGTGAAGACTGAGTAGTGTCGCTGCCATGGACACCACCATTCAGGTCTCGGGGCTGGTCAAGACCTTCGGCCGCACCCGAGCACTCGACGGACTCGACCTGCACGTCGCCACCGGCGAGGTGCACGGCTTCCTGGGACCCAACGGAGCCGGCAAGTCGACCACGATCCGCGTCCTCCTTGGCCTGTTGCGCGCCGACAGCGGCTCCGCCGAGCTGCTCGGCGGCAACCCGTGGCGGGACGCGGTGACCCTGCACCGCCGGCTCGCGTACGTTCCCGGCGACGTCAACCTCTGGCCCAACCTGACCGGTGGCGAGGCGATCGACCTGCTCGCCCGGCTGCGCGGCGGACTCGACCGGGACCGCCGCGACAAGCTGCTGGAGCAGTTCGAGCTCGACCCGACCAAGCGCGGGCGGACGTACTCCAAAGGTAACCGGCAGAAGGTCGCGCTGGTCGCCGCACTGGCGTCCGACGTCGAGCTGCTCGTCCTCGACGAGCCGACGTCGGGGCTCGACCCGCTGATGGAGGCGGTGTTCCAGGACCGCATCCTCGAGGCCAAGGCCGAGGGGCGCACCGTCCTGCTCTCCAGCCACATCCTGGCCGAGGTCGAGGCGCTGTGCGACCGGGTCAGCATCATCCGCGCCGGCCGGACCGTGCAGAGTGGCACGCTGGCCGACCTGCGCCGCCTGACCCGCACCACCATCATCGCCGAGACCGCTCGGCCGGCCGACGGCATGGCCGACATCCCCGGCGTGCGGGAGCCCAAGCTGGTCGACGGCCATGTGTCGTTCGACGTCGACTCACACCACCTCGACGAGGCGATGCGCTACCTGTCCGGGCTCGGCATCCGCTCACTGGTCAGCCACCCGCCCACACTCGAGGAGCTGTTCCTGCGTGAGTACGGCGAGGACGTCGCGGCCGCACCGGAGACTGCCGAGGCCTCGTCATGACGTCCCTGACCGGCACCGGCACGATGGTCCGGTTCATCCTGCGGCGAGACCGGATCCGGCTCCCAGTCTGGCTGGTCGCGATCATCGGGCTGGTCTACGCCTCGGCCGCGAGCGTGCAGGGGGTCTACAACACCCCGGAGAAGATGGCCTCGTACGCCCAGACCATCGGCAACAGCCCGGCCTCGGTGGTGATGAGCGGGCCGCCGGTCGCGCTCGACACGATCGGCGGCATCACGATCTTCGAGGTCGCGGCCTCGGCCATCGTCGCGACCGCGCTGATGGCGATCTTCCTGATCATCCGGCACACCCGCACCGAGGAGGAGTCCGGGCGCACCGAGCTGCTGCGAGCGACCGTGCTCGGCCGCTACGCCCCAATGGTCGCTGCGCTGGTCGTCGTGTCGGCCGCCGCGCTCGTGGTCGGGCTCGGCGTCGCTGTCACGTTCATCTCACTCGACCTGCCGGTGACCGGCTCGCTGGTCTACGGGACGGCGATCGCCGCGGTCGGCATCGTCTTCACGGCGGTCGGCGCACTGGCGGCCCAGGTGACCGAGCATGCCCGCGGGGCGATCGGCCTCGGGGCCGCCGTCCTCGGCGCCAGCTTCGTCCTGCGCGGAGCCGGCGACGTCGGTGACGGCACCTTGTCGTGGCTGTCGCCGATCGGCTGGTCGCAGGCCGTGCACGCATTCGACGGCGACCGCTGGTGGCCGCTGGCCATCTCGCTGGCCTTCAGTGCCGTGCTGCTCGCGGTGTCGCTCGCCCTGGTCGAGCACCGCGACGTCGGTGCCGGCCTGGTCGCGCCCCGACCTGGCCCACGGTCCGCGTCGCCGCGGCTGTCCGGCGCGTTCGGCCTGGCGGCGCGGCTGCAGCGCGGCACGCTGATCGGGTGGGCGTCGGGGCTGTTCCTGGGTGGGGTCGCGATGGGGTCGGTGGGCCGCGAGGTGCGCAGCCTGCTCGAGGAGAACCCGGAGATCGCCGACCTGATGTCGATGCCGGACGGCGCTGACCTGGTGGACGCGTTCTTCGGTACGGCGATGCTGTTGCTGGCTCTGGTGGCGGCGGGGTTCACCGTGAGCTCGGCACTGCGTCTGCGTAGCGAGGAGACGGCCGGTCACGCCGAGTCGTTGCTCGCCACGGGCCTGTCGCGGTGGCGCTGGACCGTGAGCAGCCTCGCGGTCACGACACTCGGCACCGTGGTGGTGATCGGGGCCGGCGGGCTCGGCACCGGGCTGGCGCACGCGATCGCGATCGGCGACTCTTCGCAGGTGCCGCGACTGCTGGGGGTGGCCCTCGCGTACGTCCCCGCAGCCCTGGTGCTCGGTGGGTTCGCCGTCGCGCTGTTCGGCTGGGCGCCGCGGGCCGCGCTCGCCGGGTGGGCCGCGCTGGTCGGGTGTGTCGTCGTCGGCTGGCTCGGCGGCATCCTCGACATCCCCGAATGGCTCGCCGACGTGTCGCCGTTCCAGCATCTGCCGAACGCGCCGCTCGAGCCGATCACGGCGACGCCGCTGGTCATCCTCTCGGTGGTCGCCGTGGCGCTGGCCGCGGTCGGGCTGGTCGGCTTCCGTCGCCGCGACGTCACCCTCCCCTGACCGGACCCCCCGTTGAGTGTGACGTTCTCGACGCGACACGCTGGCGTGTCTGTCGAAAACGTCACACTCACCGGGATGGGCTCAGCGGCGGAGAACCCGGATGTCGCTCTCCACGACGGTCACCCCGGACACGCCGGTGGCCTCCATCTCCGAGCGGACGGTGTGCACTCCGGGCCACAGCCCACGCACAGTCACGGTGTACGTCACCCGGTCGCCCGGCACCGGATCGGAGGACGTGACACGTAGGTCCCCGGTCGGCAGCACGGCCTCCATGTCGCCCTGGCCGACCGAGTTCTCGGCACCGACCAGGAAGTCCTGTCCGGCCGGGTCGGCCGGCAGGTTGGTCGGGTCGTACGCGAACGACACGTCCTCCGTGCCGTTCAGCCCGATCCAGGACTGGAACACCCGCTGGCTAGTCGTGCCGAAGACGTTCACCCGGTGCTCGACGACGAGCCAGTCGTTGACGCCGTCGGTGAGTATCCCGACGAAGATCCCGGGTGCGCCGGTGCCGTCGAGGTCGGACCAGAACGGCGCCAGCACGTTGTTGGGCCGGGCCGGGTCGGCACCCGCCGGGAGGTTGCAGCAGTTGTTGTCCTCGGCCGACCCGCCACCGGCGATCAGGTAGCCGTTCGAGTCGACGCCGAGCCGGTTCCAGGTCTGGCCGGCGTACTCGAACGCCGGCACGTTGAAGTTGACGATCTGCTCGTCCCCGACCGTGATCGGCGCGATCCCGAAACCGTCGAGCGGGAGGTACCCGGCCGGCGAGGCGCCCGGGTCGACCGCGGGCACGGCCGGCTCGGCACCTGCGAGGACCACGTTGTGCCGCATCGCGTGCCGCGAGTCGACGATGGCGGCACCGTCGGCGTCGACGATCCTCAGCGCCCGGTCGGTGAACGTGTCGAGGTCGACCACCTGCTCGTCGAACGAGTTGTTCACTGCCTCGACCGTGCAGTCGGACACACCGCGTTCGTGAATGGTCGGCGGGGTGCAGGTCTGCGTCAGGTTCACATCGCCCTGGGTGTGGATGAAGGCGACCGGCAGGTGCAGGTCCGGCCCACCATGAGCCGACAGCTCGATGGCGCCGAACTGCTGGGCGCCGATCGTCGCGTCCGACTCGATCGTGATCGTGATGGTGCGGGACTGGCGCGGACCGAGCCGGAACGACTCCGGGAACACCGAGATGTCGGACCCCGGCGGGGCGTCGGTGCTCACCGTGACCCGCTCCCGCCGCGAGCTGGTGTTGGTGACCACCCGCGTCGTCGTCAGCCGGCCGGGCATGACCGGCGCGTTCACCGAGGGCAGGTTGAGGTGGACGGCGTTGACCGGGTCGTTGCCCATCGCGAAGTAGTT
>JBOHDE010000085.1:0-14645 GCA_050699035.1 Nocardioidaceae bacterium
GCGACACGCCGGGCGTGTCGCACCAACTCGTCACACTCACCGGGTGCCGACCGGTCACGGGCGGTCTGCCAGGTAGGGCGCCAGCTCGAGCCGGGCGATCACGCCACGGTGCACCTCGTCGGGGCCGTCGGCCAGCCGCAGCGACCGGGCACTCGTCCACGCCGCCGCCAACGGGAAGTCCTCGCTCAGCCCCCCACCGCCGTGCAGCTGGATCGCCATGTCGACGACCTGCTGGGCCATCAGCGGCACGGCGACCTTGATCTGGCTGACCGCGCCGTACGCCGAGGCGATCCCCTGCGTGTCGAGCAGCCAGGCGGCGTGCAGCACCAGCAGCCGGGCCTGGTCGATCGCGATCCGGGCGTCGGCGATGCGCTCGCGGTTGCCGCCCAGGTCGGCGATCCGCCGGCCGAACGCCTCCCGCGACGTCGCCCGCTCGCAGGCCAGCTCCAGCGACCTCTCGGCCAGCCCGATCAGCCGCATGCAGTGGTGGACGCGCCCCGGACCGAGCCGCCCCTGCGCGATCTCGAACGCCCGCCCCGGCCCGGCGATCACGTTGCCGGCCGGCACCCGTACGTCGGTGAACGTCACCTCGCCATGGCCGAACGGCTCGTCGTGCCGCCCCATCGCGGGCAGCAGCCGCTCGACGGCGACGCCGGGCGTGTCCCTCGGCACCAGCACCATCGTGTGCCGGGAGTGCTTGTCGGCGGTGGCGTCGCTGACCCCCATCACGATCAGGATCTTGCAGTCCGGGTTGCCGACGCCCGTGCTCCACCACTTCCGGCCGTTCACCACGACGTCGTCACCGTCGAGCGTCACGGTAGCGGCCATGTTGGTCGCGTCCGACGAGGCCACGTCGGGCTCGGTCATGCAGAACGCCGACCTGATCTCGCCCGCCAGCAGCGGATGCAGCCAACGGTCGCGCTGCGCCTGGTCGCCGTACTTGACCAGCACCTCCATGTTGCCGGTGTCGGGCGCGTTGCAGTTGAACACGTACGGCGCGATGAACGACCGGCCGCTGAGCTCGGCGATCGGCGCGTAGTCGACGTTGGACAGCCCGGCGCCGAGCTTGTCGTCGGGCAGGAACAGGTTCCACAGCTTGGCCGCCTTCGCCTTCGCCCGGAGCTCGCCGAGGATCGGCAACGGCTGCCACGGGTCGCCGGCGGCGGCCACCGCCCGGTGGTAGTCGGCCTCGATCGGCTCGATCTCGTCCCGGATGAACGCCGCCACCTGCTCGATCAGCAGCTGGGTACGCGGTGAGTGCCCGAAGTCCATGGCCCGACGGTAGCGGCTGGGTCCGGGGGACATGACAAGGCCCGGGACGCGTCATGCGTCCCGGACCTCGCCCTACCTACCCACCGCGTACGGTGAGATCAGCGGTCATGCCTTCGGCGAAAGCACCCCGTCGATCAGGTACACCGTCGCGTTGGCGGTCTGCACGCCGCCGCAGATCACGTTGGCGTCGTTGACCTTCAGGTTGTCGCCCTCGCCGGTGACCTCGACCGTGCCACCCTGCACCGTGGTCTGCTCGCCGACGACAGCGTCGGGCGCGAGCTGACCAGGCACCACGTGGTACGTCAGGATCGTTGACAGCAGGTCGGCGTCCTTCGGCAGCATGTCCATGGTCTCCTTCGGCACCGCCGCGAAGGCCTCGTCGACCGGCGCGAACACGGTGAACTCGTCACCGTTGAGCGTGTCGACCAGGTTCACGTCCGGGTTGACCTTGCCGGACACCGCCGCGACCAGCGTCTTCAGCAGCGGGTTGTTGCTGGCCGCCGTGGCGACCGGGTCCTGCGCCATGCCCTCAACCGAGCCAGCGCCGTCCGGCACCTGCTCCGCGTAGTCGGCACAGCCGGCGCCCACCAGGTTGGCGGCCGGGTCCATCTCCTCTTCCGCGGTGTCCTCTTCGGCCGGAGTCTCCTCGGCGCTGTCCTGGCTGGTGGTGTCCTCGGCGTTGCCCTTGTCGTCCGAGCCACAGCCGGCTGTTACCAGCAGGGCCGAGACAGCGGCGGCGGCAACTACGGCCGTCCTCATCGCGCGCATGATGTGTCCTTTCGTTGGGTTCTCGTGGCGTTCTCACTCGACCGTCACCGCCACGCTGTGCCATCCGGTCGACCCGTCCGGAGCGATCGGCGCTCGGCGGGACGTCTGTGCCTTGCCCGTGCGATCGGTCGCACGTACCTCGAGCCGGTGGTTTCCGGAGGTGGCATCCCACTCCCACATCCACTGGCGCCAGGTGTTCTTGTTGTCCTCCGCGGACAGCCGGGCCTCGGCCCATTCGCCGCCGTCGACGCGGACCTCGACCTTGTCGATGCCGCGGTTCTGCGACCAGGCCACCCCGGCCACCGGCGTCCGGCCGGCCTTCACCCGGGCGAAGGACTTGGGTACGTCGATCCGCGACGAGGTCTTGATCGGGGCCTCGGCGGCGTACCCCCGGGTCGTCCAGTACGCCTTGAAGTCGGCGAACCTGGTCACCTCGAGGTCGACCAGCCACTTGGTCGCCGACACGTAGCCGTACAGGCCGGGCGTCACCATCCGCACCGGGAAGCCATGCTCCAGCGGCAACGGCTTGCCGTTCATGCCGACGGCGATCAGTGCGTCACGGTCGTCGGCGAGCACGTTCATCGGCGTGCCGATGGTGAAGTCGTCGGCGCTGGTCGACTTGACCGCGTCCGCGCCCTGCTGCACGCCGGCCTCCGCGAGCAGCTCGCGGATCGGGACGCCGATCCAGGTGGCGTTGCCGACGTACGGCCCGCCGACCTGGTTGGAGACGCAGGTGAGCGTGATCCGGCGCTCGACCAGGCGACGTGACAGCAGGTCCTCGAAGCTGAGCTCCAGCTCCTGGTCGACCATGCCGTGGATGCGCAGCGCGTAACCGTCGATCGGTACGTCGGGGACCTGCAGGGCCGTGTCGACGCGGTAGAAGTCCTTGTTCGGCGTCAGGTGCCTGGTGAGCCCCTTGAGGTCGAACGACACACCGTCCGGCAGCGGCGGTGCAGCACTCGCCGGAGCGGGCAGGGAGACGTCCGCGCGGGCCGCGGCAGCGCCGGAGCCACGGGCCACGTAGCGCACGGCGCCGCTGGAGGCCGCGATCGCGCCGACGGCGAGCGCCGCGACCAGGAAGGCCCGGCGGTCGAACGCGGCAGGTAGGTCGTCACCGGCGACGTGCTTGGGCAGCAGCATCCGCGGCTTGCCGAGCTCGATCGACTCGAGGGGTACGAGGGCGGGCGGCGTCTCGGGCGTTGCATCGGACACCGGGTCGGGTGCGGGTCGACGCAGGGTCGCCAGCTGGATGAGGAGGGTCGACACGGCGACCACCGCGAGCAGCAGGGCCGGCAGCAGCCGCACTCCGGCCGACGCACTGGCGGACCGGTCGGTCAGCGCCGCGGCGATGGCCACGACACTCAGCACCAGGAAGAGGCCGACCGCGAGGCGCGGACGGCGTACTCCGACGATGCCGGCGACGACTCCGAGCACGGCCACGGCGACCGAGACAGTCGCCACCAGGATCGGTTTGTCCGCAGTCGCCAGGGTCTCGACGGCCCACTCCTTGAGCGGGCGCGGGGTCCAGTCGACGGCGCGGTTGGCGACCGAGTACAGCGGCGACGTGACGCCGGTCAGCAGGGCCGACAGCGCCTCAGCGGCGAGGACCGCGGTCGCGGCAGCCAGCAGCCCGGCGACTCCACCGGCGATGCGGTGGTCGCGAGTCGGCGTGCCTCTGGTCGGTGTCACATGGGGTGTTCGCCACCCGTGACCGTTCGGATTGGTCCGACCTAGATCGGATCAGGCGAAACGCTCGCCATGCTCGGCCTTCTCCACCAGCAGCGCCGGCGGCTCAAACCGGTCGCCATAGGCAGCCGCGAGCTGGCGCGCCCGGGCCACGAATCCCGGCAGCCCCCCGTCGTACCCGTTGATGTACTGCAGTGCACCCCCGTGCAGCGGCGGGAAGCCGATGCCGAAGATCGAGCCGATGTTGGCATCCGGCACCGAGGTCAGGACGCCCTCGGCCAGACACTTCACCGTCTCGATCGACATGACGAACGTGAACCGCTCCTGCAGGTCGGTGAACGGCACCTCGACGTCCGCGCGGACGAAATGCTCGGCCAGCCCTGGCCACAGCACCTTCTCCCCGCCCTCGGGGTAGTCGTAGAAGCCGGCGCCGGACGCCTTGCTCTTCCGGCCGAACTCGTCGACCATCCGGTCGACGACCGCCATCCCCGGATGCTCGCCGAAGCCCGGTCCGGCCTCGGTGCCGGCGGCCCGGGCCTCGTTGCGAATCTTCTGCGACAGCGTCAGCGTGACCTCGTCGATCATCGCCAGCGGCGGCGCCGGGAAGCCCATCTGGGTGGCGGCCCGCTCGACCGTGGCCGGGTTGACCCCTTCGCCGACCATCGCAGCGCCCTCCATCACCAGCGTGCCGAACACCCGGGACGTGAAGAAGCCGCGTGAGTCGTTGACCACGATCGGGGTCTTCTTGATCTGGCGTACCAGGTCGTAGGCCTTGGCCAGCGCCTCGTCGCCGGTCTGCTCGCCCTTGATGATCTCGACCAGCGGCATCTTGTCGACCGGCGAGAAGAAGTGCAGCCCGATGAAGTCCGCCGGCCGCTCGACCCCGGTCGCGAGCCCGGTGATCGGCAGCGTCGACGTGTTGGAACACAGCAGCGCGCCGGGGGCCAGCACCCCCTGGACCTCCTGGAACACCGCGTGCTTGAGGTCCTGGCTCTCGAACACCGCCTCGACCACGACGTCGCACCCGGCGGCGACGGCGGGGTCGGCGGTCGGCCTGATCCGGGCCAGGATCTCGTCGCGACGCTCGGCGCTCAGCCGGCCCTTCTCGACCTGCTTGTCGAGTAGCTTCGCGGAGTACGCCTTGCCCTTCTCCGCGGCCTCGACCGAGACGTCCTTGAGCACGACGTCGATGCCGGCGCGGGCTGAGACGTACGCGATGCCCGCACCCATCATCCCGGCGCCCAGCACCACCATCCTGGTCGCCTGCCAGGTGGGCACGTCGGACGGACGCGACCCGCCGGCGTTGATGTGCTGCAGGTCGAAGAAGAACGCCTGCGTCATGTTCTTGAACTGCTGGCCGGTGATCAGGTCGACCAGGTAGCGCGACTCGATCCGGGTCGCGGTCTCGAAGTCGACCTGAGCACCCTCGACGGCGGCGCTCATGATGTGCTTCGGCGCGCGGTACGGGGCACCCTTCACCTGTTTGCGCAGGTTGGCGGGAAAGGCCGGCAGGAACTGCGCCAGCTTGGGCGACGACGGCGTGCCGCCCGGGATCTTGTAGCCCGGCCGGTCCCACGGCTGGGTGGCCGCCTCGTCGTCACCCGCATGCGCCGCGATCCAGGCCCGGGCCGCGGGCACCAGCTCGTCCTGGGAGCCGACCACCTCGTCCACCAGGCCGGTCGCCAGCGCGCGGTCGGGCTTCATCCGCGGACCCTGGAGCAGCACCTTCATCAGGGCGTCCTGGATGCCGAACATCCTGACCGTACGGGTGACGCCGCCGCCACCGGGCAGCAGGCCGAGGGTGACCTCGGGGAGGCCGATCTCGATCCCGCGCGCATCCACGGTGATCCGGTGGTGGCAGGCCAGCGCGATCTCCAGCCCGCCGCCGAGCGCGGTGCCGTTGATCGCCGCGACCACCGGCCGACCGAGCGTCTCGAGCCGGCGCAGCTGGTCCTTCATCCGCTCGATCTCGGCGAACACGGTCGACGCGTCCTCGGGCGTGGCCTGCAGCATGGTGTGCAGGTCGCCGCCGGCGAAGAAGGTCTTCTTGGCGCTGGTGACGATGACGCCGGTGATGTCGTCCTTCTCCGCCTCCAGCCGGTCGACGGTCTCGCCCATCGACTCGATGTAGCGGGTGTTCATCGTGTTGGCGCTCTGGCCGGGGTCGTCGAGGGTGAGGACGACGACACCGTCCTCGCCGCGCTCGTAGCGGACGGCCGACCCGGTCACGGTGGTCTCAGACATGCAGCGTTTCCTGTCCAGTAGGAAGAATCGGGTCAGAGCCGCTCGACGACGGTGGCGACACCCATGCCGCCGCCGACGCACAGCGTCGCCAGCCCGTAGCGCTGGTCGCGTCGTTCGAGCTCGTCGATCAGGGTGCCGAGGATCATCGCGCCGGTCGCACCGAGCGGGTGCCCCATCGCGATCGCGCCGCCGTTGACGTTGACCTTCTCGTGCGGGAGGTCGAGGTCCTGCATGAAGCGCATCACCACGGCCGCGAACGCCTCGTTCATCTCGAACAGGTCGATGTCGTCCACGCCCAGGCCGGCCTTCGCCAGCGCCTTGCGGGTGGCCGGTGCGGGTCCGGTCAGCATGATCGTCGGCTCGGCTCCGCTGACCGCGGTGGCCAGGATCCGGGCCCGTGGGGTCAGGCCGAACCGCTCGCCCACCTCCGCGCTGCCGACCGCGACCAGCGCGGCGCCGTCGACGATGCCGGAGGAGTTGCCGGCGTGATGCACGTGGTTGATCTTCTCGACCCAGTGGTACTTCTCCAGGGCGACCGCGTCGAAGCCGCCGTGCTCACCGATCGCGGCGAACGACGGCTGCAGACCGGCCAGGCTCTCGACCGACGTACCCGGGCGGACGAACTCGTCGTGGTCGAGGATGGTCAGGCCGTTGCGGTCGACCACCGGGACGACGGAGCGGGCGAAGTAGCCGTTGGCGATGGACTTGGCGGCGCGCGCCTGCGACTCGGCGGCGTAGGCGTCGACCGCCGGCCGGTCCCAGCCGCCGATGGTCGCGATCAGGTCGGCACCGATGCCCTGCGGCACGAAGTCGGTCCGGAACGCCGTCTCGGGGTCCATCGCCCAGGCGCCGCCGTCGGAGGCCATCGGCACCCGCGACATCGACTCGACACCGCCGGCCAGGATCAGGTCCTCCCAGCCGGACCGCACCCGGCCGGCCGCCTGGTTGACGGCCTCGAGCCCGGACGCGCAGAACCGGTTCAGCTGGACGCCGCCGACGGTCTCCGGCAGGTGCGCCGCGAGGGCAGCGGTCTTGGCGATGTCGGCGCCCTGGTCGCCGATCGGCGTGACGCAGCCCAGCACCAGGTCGTCGATCGCCGCCGGGTCGAGATCGGGGAGCCGACGGCGCAGCTCGTCGATCAGCCCGACCATCAGCTGCACGGGTTTGACCTCGTGCAGTGCGCCGGTCTTCTTGCCCCGTCCGCGGGGCGTGCGGATCGCTTCGTACACCAAGGCGTCGGTCATGACGTCGATTGTGACACCGACACTGTCACGATGGTCAAGGGGCGGCCCGTGTGGCGCTCACCACCCGCGACCCGGGGTGAATCTGGCTTCCGGTCGGTCGCGTGTCATGTGGTGGGCCCGACGCCGCCGGGCCGATGACACGCGACTGGGCGGTGACCGGGTGCTGGCGGCCGGACCCGCCTGCATTCTGCGGACACCTGTCTGCAGACGACGACCCGGGCCGATCTCGGCGTGCCTCGGCGACTTCACCCCTCGAACCGTCACTTTCGGCCCCGATTCCGGGCTCAGAATGTCGGTTCGGAGGGTGACGTTGGTGGCTGGCCGGCACGGGCAAACCGCTGCATCTGACGACCGAACCACCCACACGTCCAGCAGGAGAGCCCTATATTCAGCTGGCCTGGCCCGACCCGGCCCCAAGCCAAGTCGCGTGTCAGCTGGCCAGCGGTGTGGGGCCAGAGAGATGACACGCGACTCAGGCGGCCCGCGCTCCTTATGCTGGCTGCCATGAGTCACCTGCCAGCCGGCGCGGCGAAGCTGACCGTCGACGAGCTCGCCTCCCGGGTCGGCATGACGGTCCGCACGGTGCGGTTCTACGCCGGTCGCGGGCTGCTGCCACCACCGGAACGCAAGGGCCGCAGCGGCTACTACGGCGCCGACCACCTGGCCCGCCTCGAGCTGGTCCGCGAGCTGCAGGCGCACGGGTTCACGCTGGCCGCGATCGAGGGCTACCTCGAGCGGATCCCCGAGCACGCGACACCCCAGGACATCGCGCTTCATCGCACCCTGCTCGCGCCGTGGATGCCCGACCTGCCGGAGACCCTCGACCGGCCAAGCCTGGAGCAGCGCGCCGGGCGCTCCCTCAGCGACGACGACATCGAGGTGCTGGTCGGACTCGGCATCGTCGAGCCCACCCCCAACGAGGACGTGTTCCGGGTCGCCCCCGCCCTGGTCGCGGTCGGCGTCGACCTGGTCGATCTGGGCCTCCCCCACGATGCCGTCGTCGCGGCCCAACGGGTGTTCACCGAGCACGGCCGGGCCATCGCCGAGGAGCTCACCGAGATCTTCCGTACGCAGGTCTGGCCGCACTACCGGGAGCAGGGCGAGCCGCCGGAGCGCCTGCAGCAGCTGGTCGAGCGATTCAAGCCGGTGTCGGTGCAGGCGCTCGTGATGGCGTACGAGTCGGCCGTCGACGAGGCGAAGCGGGACACGGTCCGCCGCTCCGGCCGCCGGCGGTAGACAGGGGCGCCACCCTAGTCGGTGGGCGTCGGCGGCGGTGTCCGCAGCTGCGCGGGCATGGTGATCGCCGGCCGGCCGTCGATGATCTGCAGCGCGCCGGCTTCGGTCAGGTCGATGATCGTCTGCTCCTGCTCGGGCAGCGGCTGTCCGGTGCGCGAGTCGATCAGTGCCTGGTAGCCGGCGTCACGCCGATCGAGGAGTACGAGACCGCCGCCGACCGTGAGCCGGGGGTTCTCCACCTCGGTCGGGAACTCCCACAGCTCCTCGCCGGTCTTCGCGTCGACGCCGTGGGCGACGTACTCGTGGTCGACGAAGACGGCGACTCCCTGCGCCTCCTCCACCCTCGGCTCGCCAAGGGGGTCGAGCCGGACCGAGTAGTCCCACAGCTGTGTGCCGCTCCAGGACGAGAATGCCGTCACGTTGGGGAAGTTGACACCGAAGATCAGCCCTCCGTCGGCGAAGACGCTGCCCGGCGAACTGAGCTTGGTGATGCGCTTGCCGGGGATGTCGGTGAGGATCGACCCGCCGGCCGCACCGCGTACCACCATCCGGTTGTGGGTGAGCACGAGCTGGGTCGCGAGTGGCGACTCGAACGTACGCAAGGTCCGGCCGGTCCCGCCGTCCACGACCACGTCCGGCTGCTCCGGGGCCGCGCCCACCACGAGCAGTCCGTCGACCAGCTCGGCCGGCTGGTTCAGGTCGTCACGGATCCAGAGCTGCTGGCCGTCGAGTGTGTACGCGCCCCGGACGCCGACACCGCCGGACTCCGGTAGTGGCATCTCCTGGTACGCGAAGGACAGGATCGGGTCCGGGCCGGTGCCCTCGTCGGCGTCGATGCACCTCATCACCAGCAGCCAGCGGGCGTTGATCTCGAGATCGCTGTCCTCGGGCAGCTCCACGTGCGTGAGCTCGCCCTCGCCGCTGGTGCGGTCGAAGACCGCGAACGCGTCGTTCTCGATCCCGGCGGACGGCGGAGCGGCGACGATGCGGTCGCCGCAGATCATGATGCCCTCGCGGTTGGCCTGCGCGCCCCCACCGATGCCGACGTCGTCGAGCGTGAGCCTCGGCTCGTCGGACTCGTCGGGCGACTCGGAAGACTCCGTCGGCTCGGTCGACTCGGGCGACTCACTGGTGGCCGGCTCTTGGGGCTCGGCCTCGCTGGTCGTCGTGCAGCCCGCCGCGGCCAGGGCGAGGACAGCAACGGCCGCCCAGGCAGCACCACGCCGGCCGCGCATCGTCACCCCCAAGTGCTCGTGTCCCCGCACCCTGAGGTGCATCGCAAGATCAGGCCACCATAGTCGGCGTAGGCAAGTCGCCGGCATCAAGACCGAGGGTCAGGACGCGGGCGTCATACTCCGAGCGTCCTCCCGATGATCTCCTTCATGATCTCCGTGGTCCCGCCGTAGATGGTCTGGATGCGGGTGTCGAGGTACGCGCGGGCGATCGGGTACTCGGTCATGAAGCCGTAGCCGCCGTGCAGCTGCAGGCACTGGTCGACGACCTTCTTCTGCAGCTCCGTGGTCCACCATTTCGCCATCGCGGCGTCCTGCACCGAGAGCGCGCCGGCGTTCAGCTCCTCGACACAGCGGTCGACGAACACCCGGGCGATCTGGGTCTCGGTGGCGATCTCGGCCAGCACGAACCGGGTGTTCTGGAACGACCCGATCGGCCGGCCGAAGGCGGTGCGCTGCTTGCAGTAGTCGAGGGTGAGCGCGAGCAACGTCTCGCAGGCGGAGGCCGCGACGGTGGCGATCGCGAGCCGCTCCTGCGGCAGCTGCTGCATCAGGTAGACGAAGCCCTGACCCTCCTCGCCGAGCAGGTTGGCGGCCGGGACCTGCACGTTGTCGAAGAACAGCTCGGCCGTGTCCTGTGCCTTCAACCCGATCTTGTCGAGGTTGCGGCCGCGCTCGAACCCCGCCATGCCCCGCTCCACGACAAGCAGCGAGATGCCCTGGTACCCCGCCTCCGGGTCGGTCTTCGCGACCACGATCACGGCGTCGGCGTTGATGCCGTTGGAGATGAACGTCTTCTGCCCGGTGAGCACGTAGTGGTCGCCGTCGCGCAGCGCGGTCGTACGGATGCCCTGCAGGTCCGAACCGGCGTCGGGCTCGGTCATCGCGAGGCCGGTGATCATCTCGCCGCTGCAGAACTTCGGCAGCCAGCGCGCCTTCTGCTCGTCGGTCGCGTAGGAGAGCAGGTACGACGACACCAGGTCGGTGTGCAGCATGAACCCGACCCCGCTGGCATGCGCCCGGGTCAGCTCCTCGGCGAGTACGACGTTGAACCGGAAGTCACGATCGACGCCGCCGCCGCCGTACTCCTCGGGCATCATGAAGCCGAGCAGGCCCTGGGCTCCGGCCGCGGTCCACAGCTCGCGCGGCACGATGCCGGCCTTCTCCCAGTCACTGTGGTGCGGCACGATCTCCTTCTCGCAGAACGTGCGCACCGTCTCGCGGAAAGCGTCGTGGTCGGGCTGGAAGAGATGACGGTCCACTCGTGGTCTCCCTGGTTTCGTTGTCAGGCTTGGACGACCGCGCCGCCGGCGAGCAGCGAGTCGACGTCGTCGATGCCCCAGTCGCGCAGGGCCTCGGTGGTGTGCTGACCCGGTCGGGCCGGACCCAGGTCGAGCTCGGCGGGGGTGCGCGAGAAGCGTGGCGCCGGGGCCGGCTGGGTCAGCCCGTCGCGCTCGACGTACGTGGCGCGCTTGGCCAGATGCGGGTCGTCGGCGGCCTGCGCGTACGTCAGCACAGGGGCGACGCAGGCATCGGTGTCGGTGTACTCGTCGGCCCATTCCTGCTGGGTGCGTTGGACGAACCTGGCGGCGATCGCCGCCCGCAGCTCGGGCCAGCGGGCCGGGTCGTCACGGTCCGGGAGGTCGTCGACACCGAACCGCTCGACGAACGCCGCGTAGAACTGTGGTTCGAGGGCGCCGAGCGAGACGTACTCGCCGTCCGACGTCTCGTACACGTCGTAGAACGGCGCCCCGGTGTCGAGCAGGTTGGTGCCGCGCTGGTCGGACCACGACCCACCGGCCGCCATCGCGAGCAGCATCGTCGAGAGGTGCGCCGCGCCGTCGACGATGGCGGCGTCGACGACCTGGCCGGCGCCGCTGCGCTGGGTCTCGAGCAGGGCGGCGAGCACCCCCGTGACGAGGTACATGCCGCCGGCGCCGAAGTCGCCGAGCAGGTTGGCCGGGACCTGCGGTGGGCCGCCGGCCCGACCGACGACATGCAGCGCGCCGGACAAGGAGAGGTAGCCGATGTCGTGTCCCGCCGTGTGTGCCCGCGGGCCGTCCTGGCCCCAGCCGGTCATCCGGCCGTAGACCAGCCGCGGGTTGCGGGCGAGGCAGTCGTCGGGGCCGAGCCCGAGCCGCTCGGCGACACCCGGTCGGAAGCCCTCGACGAGCACGTCGGCGGTGGCGGCAAGCCGTAGCACCGTCTCCACACCCTGCGGCTGCTTCAGGTCGACGGCGACGCTGCGCCGGCCACGGTTGAGCAGGTCGTGCTCCGGACGGCCGAACATCAGCCCCCCGCCGGGCCGGTCGACCCGCAGCACCTCGGCGCCGAGGTCAGCCAGCAGCATGGCGGCGAACGGGCCCGGCCCGATGCCGGCCAGCTCGACGACCTTGATGCCGTGCAGTGGCCCGGAGCTCATAGGATCGATTGTGACACCATCACTGTCATGGTCGTCAAGGGCCGCCCCTCACTTCGGCCGCCGCCGACTTGTCAGACGGTTTCGACCGCAGGTGGTCGATTCCGTCTGAGAACTCCCGACATACGCGCAACCTCGGCGCGAGTCGTTGGGGCTGGCGCCGCGCCCGTGATGGCGGTGCTCGCGTGCCGGACTGTCCGCCGGCCGCCGCGACCGAGGTGGAATTTTGCCCAATTGGGCAATCTTCTACGCTGCCGACATTCGCGCAACCTCGACGCGACGATGGGGAACGCGGGGTGTGGGGGTCGTCTCAGAGGGTTGCCAGCCGGTCCGCCCGATCGGCAGTCTCTCGGAGACCTCGTCCACAGGCCGAGCAAGGGAACACGAACCGATGACGACTCCGTACCCGCACCTGCTCGAGCCGCTCGACCTCGGCTTCACCACGCTGCGCAACCGCGTCATCATGGGCTCGATGCACACCGGCCTCGAAGACCGGAGCAAGCACTTCCCCGAGCTCGCCGCCTACTTCGCCGAGCGCGCTCGCGGCGGCGTCGGGCTGATGATCACCGGCGGGTTCTCGCCCAACCTGACCGGCTGGCTGCTGCCGTTCGGCTCCGTCCTCAGCACTCACCGCGGTGCCCGCAAGCACGTCCAGATCACCGACGCCGTCCACGCCGAGGGCGGCAAGATCGCGCTGCAGATCCTGCACGCGGGGCGGTACGGCTACCACCCGATGATCGGGTCGGCGTCCAAGGTCAAGTCGCCGATCACCCCGTTTCGCCCGCGGGCGTTGACAACCCGGGAGGTCCGCTCCACCGTCGACGACTACGCGCGGTGCGCCGAGCTGGCCCGCGAGGCCGGGTACGACGGGGTCGAGGTGATGGGGTCGGAGGGCTACCTGGTCAACCAGTTCCTGGCCGAGCGGACCAACCGTCGCACCGACGAGTACGGCGGCACCGCCGCCAACCGCCGTCGGTTCCCCGTCGAGGTCGTGCGGGCCATCCGGCAGCGGGTCGGCCCGGACTTCGTCCTCGTCTACCGGATCTCGCTGCTCGACCTGGTCGAGGGCGGTCAGTCGTGGGACGAGGTCGTCGCCTTGGCCCAGGAGCTCGAGGCGGCCGGCGTCACACTGTTCAACACCGGGATCGGCTGGCACGAGGCCCGAGTCCCGACCATCATCACGTCGGTTCCGCGTGGGGCGTTCACCTGGGTCACCGCCAAGCTGCGGGCCGCAGTGACGGTCCCGGTGGCGGCGTCGAACCGGATCAACACCCCCGACCTGGCCGAGGACCTGCTGGCCCGCGGCGACGCCGACCTGGTGTCGATGGCGCGGCCGCTGCTCGCCGACCCGGACTTCGTCGCGAAGGCACAGCAGGGGCGCAGCGACGAGATCAACACCTGCATCGCCTGCAACCAGGCCTGCCTCGACCACACGTTCGTCAACCAGCGGGCCAGCTGCCTGCTCAACCCGCGAGCCTGCCGCGAGACCGAGCTCGTCCTGCTTCCGGTCCCGCGTACCCGACGCAAGAAGGTCGCCGTCGTCGGGGCGGGGCCGGCCGGGCTCTCGTGCGCCGTGTCGCTGGCCGAGCGCGGCCACCGGGTCGACCTGTTCGAGGCGAGCGACCGGATCGGCGGCCAGTTCACGATGGCCGCCCGCGTCCCCGGCAAGGCGGAGTTCCACGAGACGCTCCGCTACTACCGGCGCCGGCTCGAGGTCACCGGCGTCACCGTGCACCTGTCCACGTCGGCGACCCCGCAACGGCTCCGCGAGGCCGGGTACGACGACGTCGTGGTCGCGACCGGTGTCGTCCCCCGGGTGCCCGACATCGACGGCGTCGACCACCCGAAGGCGGTGTCGTACGTCGACGTGCTCCGAGGCGTGGTCGAGGTCGGTGAGCGGGTCGCGGTGGTCGGCGCGGGTGGCATCGGGTTCGACGTGTCGCGGTTCCTGGTCGACGACGGTGCGGCCGATCTCGAGTCGTGGCTGCGGCATTGGGGCGTCACCGACCCGGCCGAGGCCCGGGCCGGGCTGGGTGACCGCAAGCCGGCGACACCGCCACGATCCGTCCAGCTCTTGCAGCGCAAGACGTCCCGGGTGGGCGCCGGCCTCGGCAAGACGTCGGGATGGGTGCACCGGGCCGAGCTCAGGGACGCGCGCGTGGTGATGACTCCCGGCGTGACGTACCACCGGATCGACGACGACGGGCTGCATATCTCCGTGGGCGACGACCCCGCGGTGCAGACGCTCGACGTCGACCACGTCGTCTTGTGCGCAGGACAGGAGTCCGAGCGCTCACTCGCCGACGCGCTGGTCGCCGACGGTGTCACCGTGCACGTGATCGGCGGCGCCGACGTGGCCGTCGAGCTCGACGCCAAGCGAGCCATCAAGCAGGGGACGGAGCTGGCCGCCCGGCTCTGACCAAAGGGTCAGTGCTCGACGAGTCCCGGGCCGGGCGGCGTCGGGTCCGTGGTCGGCTGCTCCGGAGTCGGCGTGGGCTCCTCAGGCGTCGGCTCGACCGGCGACGGCTCGACCGGCGACGGCTC
>JBOHDE010000086.1:0-14572 GCA_050699035.1 Nocardioidaceae bacterium
TCGAAGGAGCTGGCGAAGCACTACAAGAAGGCTGGCATCGAGATTCTCACCTCGACCCGGGTCGACGCGATCGACGACTCCGGCGACAAGGTCAAGGTCACCGTCACGAAGGGTGACCAGCAGCAGGTGCTGGAGACCGACAAGGTGCTGCAGGCGATCGGCTTCGCGCCGCGGGTGGAGGGCTACGGTCTCGACCGGACCGGGGTGCAGCTAACCGAGCGCGGCGCGATCGCCGTCGACGGTCGGATGCGCACCAACGTGCCGCACATCTTCGCGATCGGCGACGTCACCGCCAAGCTGATGCTCGCGCACGCCGCCGAGTCGATGGGGGTCATCGCGGCCGAGACGATCGCCGACGCGGAGACGATGGAGCTGGAGTACGTGATGATCCCGCGGGCGACGTACTGCCAGCCGCAGGTCGCCAGCTTCGGCTGGACCGAGGAGCAGGCCAAGGAGCAGGGCCACGAGGTCACGGTGTCGAAGTTCCCGTTCACGGCCAACGGCAAGGCGCACGGCCTGGCCGACCCGGTCGGCTTCGTCAAGATCGTCGCCGACGCCGAGCACCACGAGCTGCTCGGCGCGCACCTGATCGGCCCCGAGGTCACTGAGCTGTTGCCCGCGCTGACCCTGGCTCAGCAGTGGGACCTCACCACCACCGAGCTGTCGCGGAACGTGTTCGCGCATCCGACCCTGGGCGAGGCGCTCAAGGAGGCCGTGCACGGCATCGAAGGCCACATGATCAACTTCTAAGCGAGGCCGGCGTCTGCGTCGTGGCAGGCGTTGTGGTTGCTACTTCCGGACCAGCACGACGTCGAAGTCGGTGCCCGGCGGCGCGCCAGGCCCGAACGGCGGCGGGAGGCCAAGGTCGAACCGGGCGTTGATCGCGGCGATCGTGCTGCCGTGCAGCGCGGCCGTGGCGGGCACCCGGAACAGCGGAGTGGTGATGGTCTCGTCGAGCACCCCGGAGGAGAGGTCACCGGAGAGGTCGACGACCGCGATCGAGTTGGCGAAGTTCTGCACGACGTAGACCGTGCGCCCTTCGAGCTGGAGCCCGTCGAGGGTGTCGGGGACCAACGACCCGCCGCTGATCGGGATCTGAGTGCTCATCCCGGTGTCCGGGTCGACCAGGGCCAGGATGCCGAGGTGCGTGTGGTTGACGATGAGCGTCCGGCCGTCCCGGGTGGCGTCGATGCCGTTCAGCCCGAAGATGCCCGGGCCGGTCATACTCGCCGGCCCTGTGACCGAGATGGTCGAGGGCGGGCCGAACCCGTTGTTGCCGTACGGCAGCTTGTAGATGTTCGGCGAGAAGGTGTCGGTGAAGTACGCCGCGTCGCCGGTGAGCGCTACGTCATTGGTGAACGCCGTTGCCGGTCCGACGGCAATGTCGGCGACCTCGGACCCGTCTCGGCTGTCGTAGACGTAGACGTGCCCACCGGGCCCACCGGCCACGAACAGCAGCTTGCGGGCCTCGTCCACTCTGATGCCGGCCGCCGCTTTCCCGGACGTGTCGACCAGAAGGGAGCCCTCGCCGGTGGACAGGTCGCCACGGTAGATGTCTCCGTCCCTGAGGGAGGTGACGTAGAAGGTGTCGCCGGTGCCGATCGCGATGCCCTCGGGCTGGAAGTCGTCGGGGATGGGGATTGATGACGGCGGCTGGCTGGCAGCCGCGGGGACGGCGAGCAACGGGGCGAGTAGGACGCCCACGCCGAGCAACAGCCTGCGCATCACGGACCTCCGATCCAGGGACATGTCTGCTTCCAGCGTGCTCGGCGTGCGAGCCCACGTCGATAGCCCGACCTACTCATTTGGACGTGCCGACGCGCTCGACGCTGTCCGTCTGGGCCGATGGCAGGAAAGGCCGCTTCGACAGGCTCGGGAACCAGTTCCGGTCAGTGGCGTGTCATGTGCTGGGCCTGACGCCGCGGGGCCGATGACACGCGACGGTGAGGGCGGTGACCTGGTGTGGCGCCGACCCCCGATTACTCGCGCCGAGGTTGCACGTATGTCGGGTTCGGCGCGTTGCTCGCGACGAAGTGAACGGAATTGCTGTCTGCAGTCGCTGGTGGCGACAGTTTCGTTCACTTCGAGCCAGCGGCATCAACGCGGCCGGCAAGCGCATGCGCCGACATGGACGATCTCGGGGTCCTCGCCGCATGATCGGGCCCGACTTCGTCCATCTGGAAACACTCGAGCCAGTGTTGGGCTCACCGCACCACGGGAAGGACAACGGTCGCCGACCTGCACCTCCGACATTTCCCCGGACACGGGTGCGGCGCCAACCCCCGAATACTCACGCGGTTTCCGGCCCACTTCGTGACGCTGACCCGGCGGACACCGGCGGCGACCTGGTGAAACATTCCGCCGGCGCGCTGAGGTGCGGGACCGGCACACCGCCTCATCGACTGGCGCGTTGCGTAGGCCCGCTGTCCGGTTTGTCCCTACGGAACGCGCCAGTCAATGCTCGGTCAGCCGGGGGCGTGCACCATCTGCAGCTCGAGCACGTCGGGCCGGCTCGGCAGCGGCTGCGACTGCCCGGTGAGCGCGAAGCCGTGCCGCTGGTACAGCCGCCGAGCGGCGTCGTTGTCGGCGACCACCCACAGCTGGACATAGGGCCGTCCAACTGTGTTGGCCCACGTCAGGACGTCGGCCACCAGCAGGCTGCCCGCGCCGCAGCCCCGGGCCTCGGGCGCCACCCACATGCTGACCACCTCGACGCTGCGGTCGTCGGCGTCCGGCGCGACGTACCCGCCGATCAGACCGACCGGCTCCTCGCCGTCGAGAACGATCGTCTTCACGCCCATGCGTGGATGCATCCGGTCCCGCCATACGGTGTCGTCGAACGCCTCCTCGCGTTCGAGCGTCGAAGCGAACGCCGTGGGGGAGTCGGCCAGCGCGCGCAGCCGGACGTCGCGCAGCAGCGGCCAGTCGTCCGGTTCGAGCCGGCGTACGACGAGGTTCACCTCGGACGCCCTGGTGCGGCGACGACAGTGCCCTGCGCCGTCGCGCACAGGACCGGCGAGGCATCGTCGTCCAGCACGTAGATGTCACATCGGCAGACCGCTTGCCTGGACGTGGCGTGCACGACAGTCGCGTGGGCGCGGACGGTCTGTCCGTCGGCCGGTCGCAGATAGTTGATCGTGAAGCCGCCGGTGAGCACCGCGGCCCCGAGCGCCGTACCCCCGGCGAACGTCAGCGCGTTGTCGGCGGCGTATGAGAGCACACCGCCGTGCACGAAGCCGTTCTGCTGACGGAGCTCGTCGCGGACATCGAGCTCGAGTACGACGGCATCCGCGCCGAACTCCGTCAGCCGAGCGCCGATCAAGGCGCTGAACGGCTGTGCAGCGAGGATGCTCTGCGCGCGGTCCAGAGTCAGCTGCTGGTTGCTCACCCGGCTCAGCGTAGTTGGAGCCCGTGGGCCTCATCGGCCCAAGGCCTCGAGTTCCTGCTCGGCCTCGAAGGTGTCGCTCCGAACGACTCCGTCCTTCGCAAGCTCGAGCGTTTGGTCAACGGTGGGCGGCGCCGACGTGCGCGCGCAACTGAGGGTTACCGACGCCAGGGCGTGCGTGGACCTCAGTTGCTTGGACTTTGGGGACGATCGTCAGGCCCCCGACCGGGCCACGAGTCCTTCAAACCGCTCTGCCAGGTGAGCGAGTCGATCACGACACCCTCCATGGCCATCTCGACCTCGAGCACCCAGGCTCCCTCACCAGCCGAAGATCACTCCTCGGCTACGACCACTGAACCCCTTGGACTCATTCATCGAGGGCGCACGACGAGAAGAGGTGTCCCGGCGGTGTTGATTTCCGCGATCCTCGTTCGACCAGGTAGTGAAGGCACCGAAAGCCGGTGCCCCGCACCACCAGCACCTCAGGGAGACGATCATGGGATCGATCAAGTCCAGCCTCTTCATCTCGCTCGACGGCGTCATCGAGTCGCCCGAGACCTGGCACTTCGACTACTTCGACGACGAGATGGGAGCGGTCGTCGGCACGCTGATGAGCGAGACCGACGCGACCCTCTTGGGCCGGCAGACGTACGACGAGTTCGCCAGCTACTGGCCGAACGCCGATCCCGACGAGCCGATCACCGCCCAGATGAACGGCGCCCGCAAGTACGTCGTGTCGAACACGCTCACCGACGCGACCTGGGAGAACTCGAGCATCATCAGCGGTGACGTCGCGGCCGAACTGACCACCCTCAAGAAGGACACCCGGCTCAGCACGAGCGGCAGCGCCACCCTGGTCCGCTGGATGCTGGAGCAGGGTCTGGTCGACGAGCTCCACCTGCTGGTGCACCCGGTCGTGGTCGGCAGCGGCAAGAAGCTGTTCGCCGACGGCGCGAAGGTGCCGCTCGACCTGGTCAGCTCCACCACGTTCAAGACCGGCGTCCTGTACCTGGTCTATGCCCCAGCCGCCCGCTGACCGACCTCGCTGATCACCGACGGTGACCCAGTCGCGAGTTACGTTGCACCTCCAATCGTCTCGACACTGTGGACGCCTTCGTCGACGCCTACACCGCAGGTGACGCCGAGGTCGTCTGCGCCGCGCTCACGGAGGAGATGGCCGACGTGACGCGCAGGGAGACTACTCGCCGGACCAACGACGACCCGTGCTTCGAGACGTGCGTCGACGCGATCGGCCACCAGATCCAGGAGGGATTCAGAGGCGCCAGCGACGACGAGGAGGGCTACCACGACGCGAAGCCGACCATGGACTCCGAGTTCGAGGCCGACGTCTACGTCTTGTTCAAGGGCGACCACCTCGAGGAGGAGGAGTTCGAGCTGGACGTGTCGACGGAAAGTGGCTGATCTCGGAGATCGACGACATGATGCTCTGACCAGGGCGGGTGTGATCGTGACCACCGGGCGGGAGCGGAGCGCTAGCGGGCTCCGCTTCGGCGTGGCACGATTTCGCGGGTGACCAGCAGTCCGGCCGCGGCGCAGCACTTGCGCGACCTCGCGCGGCTGCGCCGCGTCCGCGACCGGATGGACCGGGAGTACGCCCAGCCGCTGGACGTCGAGGCGCTCGCCCGCGGCGCACACATGTCGGCCGGGCACCTCAGCCGCGGGTTCCGGCGCGCGTACGGCGAGTCGCCGTACTCCTATCTGATGACACGACGCATCGAGCGCGCGATGGCGCTGCTGCGACTTGGCGATCTCAGCGTCACCGAGGTCTGTTTCGCGGTCGGCTGCTCGTCGCTGGGCACCTTCAGCACTCGTTTCACCGAGCTGGTCGGTGTGCCGCCCAGTACGTACCGGCGCCGGTCCGCTCAGGTGACGGCGGAGATGCCGCCGTGCGTCGCGAAACAGGTGACCAGGCCGATCAGGAGTCGAGCAGCGCCGGTCACGGATCCACAACTAGTGAGCTAGTCGCGGGAGGCCCGGACATGACTGACAGCCGCAAGATCGTCGTCGCCGAGAACATCAGCAGCAACGGTGTGATCGAGTTCCTCGATCCGTGGTTCGACCCCGGCGACCAGGACGACAGCGACCAGCTCGCGGTGGTGCACGGTCACATGGCGACCGAGGACGCGCTCGTCCTGGGCCGGCAGACCTTCGAGGAGTTCCGCGGCTACTGGCCGCTGCAGACCGACGACACCACTGGCTTCACCGCTCACCTCGACAAGATCCAGAAGTACGTCTTCTCCTCGACGATGGGTGACCCGGGCTGGCAGAACACCACCGTGCTTCGTGGACCCGTCGACAAGGACGTTCAGGCGCTGAAGGACCAGCCGGGCGGCGACATCGGCGTCACCGGCAGCATCAGTGTGGTGCACGCGCTGATGCGGGCCGATCTGGTCGACGAGTACCGGTTGTTCGTCTATCCGGTGCTGACCAGCCGTGGTCGCAACCTCGTCCCCGACGACCTGAACATGGGGCGTCTGAGCCTCACCGAGAGCTGCACCTTCCGGTCCGGAGTGGTCCTGCTGACGTACACGCGGAGCTGACCATCAAGGACCGCGCAGCGAGCAGACCGATCAGGAATCGAGAAGCGCCGGCCCGACAACGGCAACTAGCGTGACCGCCATGAACCTCAGCATTCACACCACAGTCCTCCCGCACGACGACCCGGACGCCTCCGTGGCCTTCTACCGCGACATCCTCGGCTTCGAGGTACGCAGCGACTTCGGCGACGGCAAGATGCGCTGGATCACGGTCGGCCCCTCCGACCAGCCCGACATCTCCATCCTGCTAGCCCCGCCGGCGGCCGACCCCGGTATCACCGACGACGAGCGCCGCACCATCGTCGAGATGATGGCCAAAGGCACCTACGGTTGGATCCTGCTCGCCACCGAGGACCTCGACGGCACCTTCGAGCGGGTCCAGGCCACCGATGCCGAGGTCGTCCAGGAACCGACCGAGCAGCCGTACGGCGCCCGCGACTGCGCCTTCCGCGATCCCGCCGGCAACCAGGTCCGGATCCAGGAGCAGCGCTGAGCGGTCCGGCGAACACAAGACCGCTCCGACGGCTCGTTCCCTCGGCGTATCGCCCGGTCCTCGCCAACCGGGTGTTCCGGCGGCTGATCCTCGGCTTCGCGGTCTCGTACCTCGGGGACGGGATGAGCTTCGTCGCGGTGGCGTGGCTCGCCATCGAGCTCGCGCCGCAGGCGACCGCGGGGCTGTGGGTCGGCAGCGCGGTGGCCGCGTACACGCTGCCGGGGGTGGTCGGGGCTCTGGTGTTCGGTCGCCGGTTGCGCCGGTTGCCGGCTCGGAGCCTGCTGCTCGCCGACAACGTGGTGCGCGGCGTGCTGCTCGGCGCCATCCCGCTCGCCTGGCTCGCCGGACTGCTCTCGCTGCCCCTGTACGTCGCGTTGCTCGCGGGCTCGTCGCTGCTGCACGCGTGGGGCAGCGCAGGAAAGTACACCCTGCTCGCCGAGCTGCTACCCGACGAGCAGCGGCTCGCCGCCAACACCCTGGTCAGCTCGCTCAACTTTGCCGGCACGATCGCCGGGCCTGCGATCGCCGGTGTGCTCGTGACGTACGTCAGCGCCGCGCTCGTGCTCGGCCTGGACGCGTTCACCTATGTGTTCCTCGCCGTGCTCGTCGCCCGGTTGCAACTGCCCCATCAGCCGGGGCATGTCTCCGTCGTCGACCAGGCGGCCGCCCGCGGCGGGCTCGGGCTGCTGCGGTCCCATCCCGAGCTGCTCGGGCTGCTGGCGCTGACCTGGTTCTTCAACCTGCTGTACGGACCCGTCGAGGTCGCGCTGCCGCTGCACGTGACCGACGACCTGAACGCACCGGGCACGCTGCTCGGCCTCTACTGGATGCTGTTCGGCATCGGCGCGGTGCTCGGCGCGCTCGCGGTCGGCGCGCTGCAAAAGTTGCCGCTCTGGCCGGTGACGGTCGCCATCGTGGTCGCCTGGGGGCTCGCGCTGCTGCCGTTCGGGTTCGTCGTGCCGACGGCCGTCACCGTCGCGTGCTTCACGCTCGGTGGCGCGATCTACGGGCCGTTCGTCGCACTCTCGGTGACGCTGATGCAGGCGAAGTCGCCACCGCAGCACCTGGCCGCGATGCTGGCAGCCCGCAGTGCGGCGCTGCTGACGGCCTCCCCGCTCGGCACCGCGCTCGGCGGACCGCTGACTACCGTGCTGGGCCCGCGTGCGACGCTCGGCGGCTCCGGGCTTGCCACCGTGGTGCTCGGCGTCGTCGCGTGTGTCCTGCTGCTGGCCCGACGCCGAAACAAGTGAGCGCGCTAGCGTGACGGCAACGTACTCGGGCTGCTTCAGGACCGAAAGTCCGCCCGGAGGGGACCCGCCTGACAGAGGGAGAACGAAGAGTATGGCCGCGAGCAAGAAGAGGCAGTCGCCCACGCCGCACGTCGCCGACAGCCACGAGATGATCCGCGTGCAGGGCGCCCGCGTGAACAACCTCAAGGACGTCAGTGTCGAGATCCCGAAGCGCCGGCTGACCGCGTTCACCGGAGTTTCGGGCTCGGGCAAGAGCTCGCTGGTGTTCGACACGGTCGCCGCGGAGTCGCAGCGGATGATCAACGAGACCTACAGCGCCTTCGTCCAGGGCTTCATGCCGACGCTGGCGCGTCCGGAGGTCGACTTCCTGGACGGACTGACGACGGCGATCATCGTGGACCAGGAGCGGATGGGATCCAACCCCCGCTCCACCGTCGGCACCGTGACGGACGCGAACGCGATGCTGCGTATCCTCTTCAGCAGGCTCGGCGAGCCACACATCGGACCGCCGACCGCCTACTCGTTCAACGTCCCGACCCGCACGGCGAGCGGGGTCATGAGCACCGAGAAGTCCGGCGGCCGGGTCGAGAAGTACGTGGCGCAAAGCGTCGTCTACCTGGGCGGCATGTGCCCGCGCTGCGAGGGCATGGGCGCGGTCAGCGACTTCGAGCTCACGGCGCTGTACGACGAGAGCAAGTCCCTCAGCCAAGGTGCGCTCACCATTCCCGGCTACAGCATGGACGGCTGGTACGGCCGGATCTTCAGCGGCGCCGGTCTCGACATGGACAAGCCGATCGGCAAGTACTCCAAGAAGGACCTCGACAAGCTGCTCTACGGGAAGCCGACGAAGATCAAGGTCGAGGGGGTCAACCTCACGTACGAGGGCGTGATCCCGAAGATCCAGAAGTCGATGCTGTCCAAGGACGTCGACGCGATGCAGCCACACATCCGCGCCTTCGTGGAGCGCGCGGTCACCTTCCAGTCCTGCCCCGAGTGCGACGGCACCCGACTCACTCAGGAGGTCCTGTCCTCGAAGATCAGGGGCAAGAACATCGCCGAGGTCTGCTCCACGCAGATCAGCGACCTGGCCGACTGGGTCCGAGGCCTCAAGGAGCCCTCGGTGGCGCCGCTGGTGACCGGGCTGCAACACCTGCTCGACTCGTTCGCGGAGATCGGGCTGGGCTACCTCTCGCTCGACCGGCCGTCGGGCACGCTGTCCGGGGGAGAGGCGCAGCGCACCAAGATGATCCGCCACCTCGGCTCGTCGCTCACCGACGTCACCTACGTCTTCGACGAGCCCACGATCGGCATGCACCCGCATGACATCGTGCGGATGAACCAGCTGCTGCTTCAGCTCCGGGACAAGGGCAACACCGTGCTCGTCGTGGAGCACAAGCCGGAGACGATCGCGATCGCCGACCACGTGGTCGACCTCGGACCCGGCGCGGGCACGGAGGGCGGCACCGTCTGCTTCGAGGGCACCGTGGAGGGGCTGCGGGGGAGTGACACCATCACCGGCCGCCATCTCGACGACCGGGCTGCCCCCAAAGAATCGGTGCGCTCGGCTGCCGGCACCCTGGAGGTCCGCGGCGCGTCGACGAACAACCTCCAAGACGTGGACGTCGACATCCCGCTCGGGATGCTCTGCGTCCTCACGGGCGTCGCCGGCTCCGGCAAGAGCTCGCTGATCCACGGCTCGGTCGCCGGCCGCGACGGCGTGGTGGTGATCGACCAGGGCGCGATCCGCGGCTCGCGTCGGAGCAACCCGGCGACGTACACCGGACTGCTCGACCCGATCCGCAAGGCGTTCGCCAAGGCCAACGGCGTGAAGCCGGCGCTGTTCAGCTCCAACTCCGAGGGCGCCTGCCCCACCTGCAACGGCGCCGGCGTCATCTACACCGAGCTGGGTGTGATGGCCACCGTCGAGTCGACCTGCGAGGAGTGCGAGGGGAAGCGATTCCAGGCGTCAGTGCTGGAGTACACGTTCGGTGGCCGGAACATCGCCGAGGTACTCGCGATGCCGGTGACCGAAGCCGAGGAGTTCTTCGGCGACGGTGGGGCGCGGACGCCACCTGCGCACAAGGTCCTCGTCCGGCTCGCCGACGTCGGGCTCGGTTACGTCAGCCTCGGCCAGCCGCTCACCACGCTGTCCGGCGGGGAGCGGCAGCGGCTCAAGCTGGCCACCCAGATGGCCGAGAAGGGTGAGGTCTACGTCCTCGACGAGCCGACCAGCGGCCTGCACCTCGCCGACGTCGAGCAGCTGCTCGGCCTGCTCGACCGGCTGGTGGACTCCGGGAAGTCGGTCATCGTCATCGAGCACCACCAGGCGGTGATGGCGCACGCCGACTGGATCATCGACCTCGGCCCGGGCGCCGGCCACGACGGTGGCACGATCGTCTACGAAGGCACACCCGCCGACCTCATCGCCGCCCGCTCCACCCTCACCGGGGAGCACCTCGCGGCTTACGTCGCCACCTGAGGTCGGCCCCGCGACGAAAGGAGCGGCCCGATGAGCCGCGACATCCAGGTCACCTTCGACGCCCACGACCCGCGGGCGCTGTCGTCGTTCTGGCGCGACGTACTGGGCTACGTCCACCCCGCCCCGCCCGGGGTCGACCTGCCCGAGGGCGCCGACCCGTTGGCCGCGTGGGACGACTTCCTCGCGCGGATCGGCGTACCCGAGGAGCAGCGCAACTCGAGATCGGCGATCGAGGACCCGGACGGGCACGGCCCACGGCTGTTCTTCCAACAGGTGCCGGAGGACAAGGTCGCCAAGAACCGCGTCCACCTCGACGTCCGCGCGGCTCCCGGACTGGAGGGGGAGGAGCGGATGGGCGCGCTGGAGGTCGAGTGCGACCGGCTGGTCGCGCTGGGAGCGACGCGAGTACGTCGCAGCGAGCCCGCCCCACCGCTGGACAGAGGCTTCATCGTGATGACCGACACCGAGGGCAACGAGTTCTGCCTGGACTGAGGGGCTGTGCCGTTCACGCTCAGCGGACTCGGTCGTAGACAAGAGCCAACGTGCCGTGCTCGCCCGCCGACTGGCTGGCGAGCGCCCATCGCCCCGCGGGTAGGCCGTCGTCGAAGAGGCGCGGCCCGCCGCCGAGGAAGACCGGGAAGATCGTGATCGCCAGCCGGTCGACCTGGTCGGCCGCCAGCAGCGCCTTGATGACGCTCGCGCTGGAGAGCACGAGAATGTCGCCGCCATCGGTCGCCTTGAGGTCCGTGACCACCTCGGCTGTCGGCTTGTCGACGATCGTCGTCCGCTCCCACGGCGCCTCGTCGAGCGTGGTCGAGAGGACCACCTTGTCGGTGTCGACCAGCCATTTCGCGAAGCCCACGTCGCGCGGGTCGGCACCCTCCATGCCGATGACAGTGGGCCAGAAACCGAGGAACCCCTCGGCGTTGACCCGTCCGAGCAGGGCCGTCGTCGCCGGCTCCCAGAGGCTGGTCAGGTGGTCACGGGCGACGTCGGTGATGGCGTACGGCATCACCCAGCCCATGTCCGTAGGGTCGTCCGGCCCGGCGTAGTGGCCGTCGAGGGAGAGGCTCATGTTGGTGACGACTCTGCGGCCGGCGGTCTGCTCTTTCACGTCGTACTCCTTGGGTCGGTGCCGTCGGTGCCGACGGCGTCGTGCGAGTCAGCGACGAGGGTCGCGGCGAGCTTGTCGAGGCTCTGGCCGAAGCCGATCTCGATGCCGGCAATGAAGTCCGCGGAGTCGACCGTGCTGTCGGTGATCCGGTAGCGGACGTCGAGATCCGTCCCTGCGTCGGTGGGTCGGAGGCGGAGGTCGACATGGGTGGTGAAGGCGAGGCCGCCGCCGGGAAGCAGCGGCGAGAGCCGGTAGGCGAGGCGATCACCGGGGCGTACGTCGTCGACGACTCCCTCCGCGCGTCCGGCGACCAGGTCCGAGCCGTCGGCGTCCTCGGCATCGCGGTACTCCAGGACGATGCGTCCACCCGGTCGCGCCTCGAAGACGAGCTCGGACACGCGGAGGTCGTCGGGCGTCCACCATCGGGCGAGTAGGTCGGCCTCGGTCAGGTGGCGCCAGACCACCGCGGGACGCCCACTCAGCGACCGGATGAACCTGAACGAGCGGCCGTCGGCCCACCCCGACTCGTCCGCGGCGAGCCGTTCCGCGTGGAGGCTGAGCGCGTAGCGGTCGTAGGTCTCGCGCGGGCCCCCGACCTGGTCGGCGGTGTCGGCGAGCTGGCCGAGCGCAGCCGCCAGGTCCCGCAGGGGAGCGGGCCGGAGCGCGTAGATGCGCCGCTGGCCGGTGCGCTGGGAGGTGACGATGCCGGCGCGCTCGAGGGTCTGCAGGTGCTTGCTCGTCTGCGGCTGGCGCGCCTCGGCCAGCTGGGCGAGGACGCCGACCGAGCGAGGTCGCTCGGCCAACAGGCTGACGAGGCGCCAGCGGGCCGGGTCGGCCAGTGCGGTGAGGAGTGCGTCCATGGCGACAAATATTCGTGACAGCGAATATTCATGTCAAGGAATATTTTCTCCGGCTCTGACCTCGGATCGGCGTTCCCACGTCGTCAGCGCGACGACCAGATCGTTCAGGCTGCTTGACCGCCAGTCGAAGATGTCGGTCCTCGTCGGAGGATCGCCGACAGGTCGCTGGACGTAGGCGGTTCGCATTCCGACGGCCTGAGCTCCGCGGAGGTCCCAGGCGTGGGCGGCGACCATCAACACGCGCTGTGCCGGACATCCTGCCGCGTCGACCGCGAGCTGGTAGACCTCCGGTGCCGGCTTGTAGGCCCGGGCATCTTCGGCGGACAGGGCTTGGTGCCAGCGCAGCCCGGCGTACGCGTTGAGACGGAGCAGCGTCGCGCGGCTGGCATTGGACAGCCCCAGGACCGGAAATCGCTGCGCCAGGCGCGTGAGTCCGGCGACGGAGTCGTCCCATGGCTCGAGGCGCTGACTCGCGGTGGCCAGCCGCTCGATGGCAACCGGATCAGTGAGCCCGGCACGGTCGGCGATGCGGTGAGCTGCCTCGCGGTCGATGACCTCGGTGTTGGCGTAAGCCCGGCCTTCTTCCTCGATGCGTTGCTGCTCGTGCTCGACATGCTCTCGCCACACGGTCAGCAGCTGGTCGACAGATGCATCGTCGGACCCGGGCACCGCGTCGCGGATGGCCGCGCGAAGTCCGCCTGGCTCGTCGACCATCGTGCCGAGGACGTCGAAGACGACGACCTCGATGTCGTGCGCCTCGGCCATCGGTCTCCTCTTCGTGGTGTCACGATCAGGTTAGCGATCCCTCCTCGCCGACAATGGCCGGACGCCGCCTCAGGTTTCCGTCGCGTGGAGCAGCTTGGACAGCAGCCGCCGGAGCTCTCGGTGCCCACGCTCGCCGAGGATCTCGGTGACCTGCTCCTCGATGCCCTCGATCGTCTGACGTCCGGCCGCGACGGCGTCCCGGCCTCGCTTGGTGAGCACGATGAGTTTCGCCCGGCCGTCGTTCGGGTCGGGACGACGGACGGTGTACCCCATGTCCACGAGCTCGTCGACAAGCTCGCCCATGGCCTGAGGGGTCATATTGGCCTTCTGCGCGAGCTCGGTGAGCCGCGAACCGTCGGGTGAGATCTGGGCGAAGACGGCGGAGTGCTTGGGCTTTTGCGGATAGCCGGCACCGACCACGCCCTCAACGATCTGGAAGCCGAGCAGGCTGTACGCCTGGCCCAGCATCGAGACCGTGTTCAGTGGCTTCTCCATTGACAACTCCGGGTCCGCAGAGTATTCAGGTTACCTGAGTATCTGCTGGCACCACGCCGGCGGGTTGACTCTCGGGGTGAGAGGGGTGGTGACCATGACGCACGTGGGGGAGGGCACCTTGCCCGCCACTTCCGTTCCGGTCTGGGTGACCCGTGCCGGTGTGGTCTGTGTGGCGGCCGGCATCCTCGGTGCCGCCAGCGGCATCGTCTTGGCCTTGTACCCGGGCCAGGTGTCCGAGGACCTGCTCAGCTATCCGCTCACTGCGGGCGGCTTTACCGTCATTCAGATCTGGTTCTTCGTGCAGCACGTCGGGCTGCTCGCCGGCATCGCGGCACTCACCCGCGCGGAGACCTTGGCGGAGGGCCGGAGCGCACGTTGGGGCACCGGCCTCGCGGTCTCGGGCATGGCACTGCTCGCCGTCACCGAGCTGATCGCCATCACGGCACGCAACTCGACCTACCCCGGCGACGGCACCGGGCTTCTCGACGCGCTCTACGGCGTCTCCAGCCTCGCGGTCGGGGTCGGACTGATCCTGGCCGGCATCGCCGTCCGCCGTAGGGGACGCTGGACCGGTTGGCGTGGGCTCGTGGTGCTGGTCGCCGGCATCTTCGTGTTCGTGCCGATGACCCCCGCACTGCTGGGACCGTTCGTGCTCGCGCGGCTCGCGATCACGGTCTGGATGCTGCTCTTCGCAGCCCTCGGCTACGCGCTCTGGAAGGCCGACGCGCAATGAGCAGAACAGGGGACCGGCGGCCTCTGGATTGTTCACTTCGGCAGCTGGCCGGCCCGGCCCGTCGGTGACGACCGGGACGAGGCCATCTACAGGCTCCTCGGCTGTGGCGGCCAGGACGGTCCCCGCACACCAACTCCACGAACGGCAGCGCTCTGATACGACATCAGCAAGGAGACCAACTTCAAGACTGTTGAGTCAGGTCGTCGTGAGCACCTCTTCAACGATCCTGCTGAACGCGTCGCGGGCTGGGGCGCCGTCGTCCTTCAGCCCTGCCAACGCGCAGGTGGAAGGCGGCAGGTCACGGAGCGGAATAGCGACCACGTCGGGGTGTTGGAAATGCTGTGCGAACGGTGCGACGGTGGGATGGATGAGCCGACCGCGCGCGAGGAGGTAGAGGAGCTCGGCGTTGTCGTCGACGGGTGCGTCGACGAACCGGATGA
>JBOHDE010000087.1:0-14486 GCA_050699035.1 Nocardioidaceae bacterium
GGTGGCGGAGTTGGTCTTGTCGTCGAGCACGGAAACCAGGTACTGCATCTCGGGTCATCTCCTGTGGTCTGGGTCGCCCCCGTGGGCGGCCGCTCACCTCTGCTACGAACACCGCTGCCCCGATCCGACACCGCCGCCCGGAATTGCTTCAAGGACTTTCTGGCACGCCGGGTTGTGAGCGATCGGGCAGCGCCAGTATCCCGTTCGACTGTCCGGAACGCTGGCTACCATCGGGTCGTGGGTTTGGCCGAGCATTCCAACGGCCCTCGACGAAAAGGAGAAGCCCATCTCTGACGCGTACACAACCAAGCCGCTGACCCTCGACACCTGGGATGACTTCGCTGAGCTCGTGGAGGCGAACAACGGGGTGTGGGGCGGCTGCTGGTGCATGGGCTTCCACCCCGAGGGTGTGGGCGAAGGGCGCACGCGAGAGGGCAATCGGGAGGCGAAGCGTGGCCACACGGTGCGCGGGTCGGTGCACCAGGTGTTGGTGTACGACGGCAGTGCGTGCCTGGGCTGGTGTCAGTACGGGTCACCGGCCGAGCTACCCAACATCAAGAACCCGGCGAAATATGAGCAAGGAACAGTTGAGCTGCCGGACTGGCGCATCGGCTGCATCTTCACCGGGAGCAAGCACCGCGAACGGGGAGTCGCTCGTGCCGCCGTGGCCGGCGCGTTAGCGGCGATCCGGGCCGCAGGCGGCGGCGTCGTGGAGGCGTACCCGGAGCAGACGACAGACCGGAAGCCACAGCGCGGCTCCTACCTCCACACCGGACCGGAGGAACTGTTCACTGAGTTCGGGTTCGTCCGGGACCGCCAGATCGCGAAGTGGCGATGGGTGATGCGCACCGAAGTCTGAACATCCGGTCGACAGCTCCGCGAACGGACGTCATCTCGACCTGCTACCGGCCGGGGCTTGGAGCAGGGTTGCGCAGCCAGCCCTCGACCACCCGCTGCACGCGTAGCGCGGTGGGGAAGTCGGCCAGGTTGGTGGTCGGCTCTCCTCGCACGGCGGCCGCGAAGGCGCTCAGCCGGGTGTGCTCGGAGCCGCGCTCGCCCGCCACCTTCGCCGGCTCCCACGACCCGCCCGTCGAGGTCGCGAGGTCGCCCCAGTCGGTGAGCCGGTAGGAGCGCTTCGAACCGTGCAGGGTCCACTCGTAGATCTCCGGCCGCGCCGACCCGGATTCCGCCCAGACACGCACCGGGACCCCGCCCGCGACGAAGAGACCGACGGCGGCGGTCTCCGCGGCGTCCGGCCGGGGACGGCTTACCTCCTGCCAGGCGGGGGTCAGGTCGCCCAGGATCCGGTCGGTCAGGTACGCGAAGTGCGAGAACACCTCTCGCAGGAACCCACCCTGCTCCGCCTCGGCCAGCCAGGTCGCGTCGGCCTGGAAGGCGCGCGGCCAGTCCGGGAACGCCAGCCGCACCTCGACCGACCGCGGCTTGCCCACCTCGCCGGCCGCGAGCGCCCGTTCCACCTCCAGGACCGCCGCCCGATCCGACAGGGCGAAGTTCACCCCGGTCGCCACCCGGGCAGTCGCCGCCGCCGACGCCAGCAACTCGCCGTCGGCCAGATCGATGGCCAGCGGCTTCTCGCAGAACACCGCGAGGGAGCGCTCCAGGGCCGGGAGCACCAGGCCAGCGTGGGTGCGCGGCGGCGTGGCGACGTACACCGCGTCCAGGGCCGCCGCGAGCACGTCGTCGGCCGACGTGACCACGCGTAGCCCGCGATGTGTCCGCTGCGCCCGCTCGCGCGCGTCCGGGTCGGCATCGGCCGCCACCACCACGTCATACTCCGGATGCTCCTTGGCCACCCGCAGCATCTCCGACCCCATCGCGCCCAACCCGATCACGCCCAGCCGAATTCTCGTCACGCTGGTCCCGAACTCGCCGCGGCACGCCTGCATTCCCACGCCCTCGACGCAGAGCCCGCCGGTTCTGGCTCACGTGAGGTCGAGCACCGGGCGGCTGGGCGCAGCACCATCGGCCAGCCGCCGCCATGCCGACGGCGCATCGTCGAAGCGGACGACCTCGTGAGAGACCTCGAGGTCGCCGGCAGCGGCGTGCCGCATGATGTCGCCGAGCGCAGCGGCGCGCTGTTCACGCGTGATGTCGTTGTTGGTGTACCCCAGCACCGAGGCGGTGTGGCTGCGCAGGTGGGCGGACTGGACGACGGCGGTCTCGCCAGCCGAGCTGCCCAGGTTCACCAGCCGTCCGCGTGACCCGAGCAGCCCCAACGCCGCCGTGGCGGGGACTCCGAAGAGCGGGTCCACGACGACGTCCAGTGGTTCCTCGAGGGCCTTGGCGAGGCGTTCGGAAAGCTCTGCCGGCGTGTCCGCGTCCCGCAGCTCGACGACGGCGTCCGCGCCGCAGGCTGCGGCTCGCTCCTGGGCAAGGCGCGAGCGGCACGCCGCCACGACCCGGCGGGCGCCCAGCAGCTTCGCCGCCTGGACCGCGACCTGCCCGACCACGCCCCCGGCGCCGAGCACCAGGACTTGCTCGCCCTCACGCAAGCCGGCCCGCCAGGTGAGCGCCATCCACGCCGCGACCGCGGACAGGCCGAGGGCGGCCACGGTCGCGTCCGCGACCTCCGCCTGGCCCAGGGTGACGAGGTCCACCTCCTCGGCGACGGCGTACTCCGCCATGCTGCCGTCACCCGGTCTCATGCCGGCCGTCGTCGGGAACCACACCCGTTCGGACGTGCCTGACCGGGCGACCACGCCCACGCCCTGCACCCCGGGTACGTAGGGCACCGGCTGCGCCCCGAAGTACGACGTCCCGGTGGCGCAGAGCACGTCCAACGGTGTGATCGGCGCCGCGGTCACCCGCACCAGGACCTGCCCCGGGCCCGGTGCGGGCTCGGCCCTGTCCACCAGGGCCGGCGGGCGGCCGTGCGCCTCGATGACCGCTGCTCGCACGATGCTCCTCAGGTCGCGATGTCGGGGTAGGGAAGGCTGAACTGCTGGAGCCGGCGCGCGTACTCGAGCTGGAACCCGAGCGGCTCCTCGTAGTCGCGCTCGAACAGCGCGATGAACAGCGTGAGCGTCAGGAACGGGTGGGCTCCGAGCTCGAACAGCTTCGGGTAGTCATGGGCGCTCAGCGCCTCGCGCTCGACCTCGTCGAACCTCAGCCAGGTACTGCTCTCGCCGGCGATGCAGTTGAGCAGCTGGTTGGCCCGCTCCCGCTCCCACCACGCGACGGTCCCGCGCGGATCCTCGCGGTAGCGCTCGACGAGCTCGGGGTCACGATCGACGGTGTAGAGGAACTTGTCGAGCAGGTACTTGCTCATGCCGGCGCTCCGTTCGGGTACCAGGTGAAGTACGCCTCCCTCGTGTGGAACAGGTCGAGCGAGTCCACGTGGGCGGCCTTGGCGTCGTCGCCGGCGACCCCCATCATCAGCATGAAGTCCATGAAACCGTGGGTGGCGTTGCCCGGCGCGTGCAGGCTGTCGAGCGTCACCTCCGCCAGGCAACCCTCGATGTCACCGTTCGCGATCCAGTCGACGGCCCTGCGGTCGAACTCCGGATCGGGGCCGTGCTCGCCGAACTGGCGCGGGCCGCCCAGCTCCAGGGACAGGTGGCCGGTGCCGATGATGGCCACCCGCTGGTCCGACGGCCAGGAGTCGACCATGGTACGGATCTGGCGGCCGAGGTCGACGAACCTCTTCGGCTGCGGCAGCGGCGGCGCGAAGATGTTGGTGTAGATCGGCACGATCGGCAGGTCGGCCTCGGGCCGCAGCGTAATGATCGGGCAGGTGATGCTGTGGTCGATGCGAAGCTCGTTGCTGAAGGCCAGGTCGAAGCCGGCATCGAGCCCCTCACGGAGGAGGTGCTCCGACAGCCTCTCATCGCCGTGGAACTGGAACCGGGGCAGGCCGAACTCGCGCTCCTCGTTGTACCAGTTGCCGTCGTAGAACGGCGCTTTGCCGACCAGGAACTGCGGCATGTTGTCCAGCCAGAGCTGGTGGAAGTGGTCGCTGCCGACCATCACCAGCACATCGGGGCGGGCCTTGGTGAGCGTTTCCCGGAAGCGCTCGATCTTGGCCACCCACTCGTCCGCGAACGGCGGCCGGTCGTCCCCGGTGGACGTGCTCGCGCGGTAGTAGAACGGGTGATGCGTCGACGCGATGACGGCGACGATCTCTGCCATGTGTCACTCCCTGGTTCAGTCGTTCGACGACAGGCCGTCGGCCCCGACGTACGTCGCCGCCCGGTCCACCGACAGGTAGACGTCCATCGCCATCGGACGCCGCCGTTCCTCGGCGATCTGCCCGAGTAGTCCTGCCGTCCGAGCCAGCAGGGCGAAGCCGCGCAGCAGCTCCACCGGAAGGTCGAGATCGGCCAGCGCGGCTCCGCACACACCGGCACCGTTGAGTGGGAGCCGGCGCCCGAGGATCTCCTCGTGCACCCGCCCGATCGCGTCGAACAGCCGGAGATGCGGGCCCTTGAGGCCTTCCTCCGCTGCGATCTGCATCAGCCGTGGCGTCCGCGGGTCGAGCTCCTTGTGCACCGGGTGGCCGAGGCCAGGCACGTACTGACCGGCGGCCCGGGCCTCGGTGACGGCCGTGCGCGCCAGCGGCTCCCAGGCGGAGTCGTCGTTCTCGTCGGAGGGATGCTGCTCGGGGTGCCGCGCCAGCGCGTCGGCGAGGAAGATGGCGCAGTCCTCGGTCACGCCGAGGAACCGCGAGCCGCCCCCGAGGAGCCCGGCGGACAGCGCGCCCTGGAGGGAGTCCGGCGCGGAGAGGTACGTCAGCCGCGCGGCGATGGCAGTCGGCGTGAACCCGTGGTCGGCGAGGGCGACGAGTACGGCCTCGAGAACGCGCACCTGTGACGGGGTCGGCCGTTGCTGCGTCACCAACCACATCGCGAGCTCGCCGAACCCGACGTTGCCCATCAGGTCGGCCGCGAGGTCCTGCCCCAGCAGCGAGATGGTGGTCGCGTCCGACGTACCCAACGACGTGGGGTAGCTGCGGTCTCCGGTCACTGCTGCTCCTTGTCGTCGTGCCCGTCGGGTGACGCGTCACGGTCTGACGGCTCGCTCAACCACTTCCGGATGGCGGCACCGTGCTCATCCAGGGACGGGGGTGGCAGTCGGTAGCTCGCGGGCGTCTCCGAGAACGTGATCGGGTTGCGGATGGAGGGCATCCCCCTGCCCGGCTCTCCCACGGTCACCACCGGGTCGAGCCCGAGCTCCTCGGCGAACGCCACGCCTTCGGCGACGGAGTTGATGGGTCCACACGCCACGCCGGCGTCGAGGAGCTCGCGGAACCACTCCATCTTGGTGCGGGTGCGCAGCCGCTCGACCAGCAGCGGGCGCAACTCGTCACGGTTGGCGGTGCGTTCCTGGTTACGCACGAAGCGCGGGTCGTCCACCAGTTCGGGCACGCCGAGTACGTCGCAGAGTCGGCGGAACTGGCCATCATTGCCCGCGGTGATGATGAGATCGCCGTCGGCCGTCGGCAGCGGCTCGTAGGGGAACAAGCTGGGGTGGGAGTTGCCCATCCGGGTCGGCACGACGCCGCCGGCGACGTAGGCGCTGGTCTGGTTGACCAGGCCGGACAGCGCGGCGGACAGCAGGTTTACCTCGATGTGCTGTCCTGCTCCGGTCCGGTTGCGGTGCTCGAGCGCCGCCAGCACCCCGATCGTCGCCTGCATCCCCGACATCACGTCGAAGACGGAGATACCTGCGCGGAAGGGCTCGCCGCCCGGGTCGCCGGTCAGGCTCATCAGGCCGGAGATGGCCTGCACGATGAGGTCGTAGCCGGGCAGGGCAGCACCGCCGCCGGAGCCGAAGCCGCTGATCGAGGCGTAGATGACGCCCGAGTTGTGAGCACTGACAGACTCGTAGTCCAGCCCGTACTTCTCGAGCCCGCCGGGCTTGAAGTTCTCCAGCACGATGTCGGCACGACCGGCCAGCTCCCGCGCCAGCAGGTTGTCCGTCTCGTCGCGGAGGTCCAGCGCAACGGACCGCTTGTTGCGGTTGATGGCCAGGTAGTACGTCGAGACGCCGTCTCGGACCGGCGGCAGCCAACTGCGAGTGTCGTCGCCGTCGGGGCTCTCCACCTTGACCACCTCGGCGCCCAGGTCGGCGAGCATCATACTGGCGTACGGACCCGCGAGGATCCGCGAGAAGTCGGCCACCACCAGCCCGCTCAAGGGCCCCGACGCGGTCATCCAGCCTCCAGGTAGCGCGCATGTCCGATCTACGGACGACTGTCCGAAAACAGTCTGAGAGGTCAATGCCCCGGTGTCAATGGCGCTCGTCAGCGTGGCCGGCGACGACGACGCTCGGCACCTGGTCCATCAACGCGTACTCGGCGCTGATCTCGGACGCGGTCTGCACCAGCAGCGGAAGGTACTCGTCCAGCAGGGTCTCCACCGAGGTCTCCGCGGCGTGGACGGTGACGTTCATGGCGGCGATGACGCGACCCGAGCCATCCCTCAGCGGCGCCGCGACCGAGCGGATGCCACCGGCCAGCTGCTCGTCCGTATGCGCCCAACCCTTGGCCCGGACGTCTCGAAGCACGCGGCCCAGCTCCGCCTCGTCGAGATGATGACGGGGGGTGATTCCCGACCGGCTCGGCTGGGCAAGGACACGCCCCAGCTCCGTGGGGTCGAGGTCGGACAGCAGCACCTTGCCGAGGGACGTGGGTGGCGCCGGGAAACGGGTGCCGATCTGCACCGCCAACGCGATGATCTTGGGCACGGCAACCCGTGCCACGTAGATAATGTCGGATCCGTCGAGCTGGGCGATGGAGGACGACTCGTGGGTGCGTCCGACGAGTCGTTCGAGGTGCGGGCGGGCGACATCCCACAGGCCGATCGACTGGACGTAGGTCAGGCCGATCTCGAGGACCCGAGGGGTCAGCATGAACCCGCCGGAGACGCTGCGGGTGTACCCGAGCGCCTCGAGGGTGACCAGGATCCGTCGCACGGTCGGCCGCGCCAGCTCGGTAGTCGCGGCGATCTCGCTGAGGGTCATCACCTGCCGGCCCGGCGGGAAGGCGGTGAGCACATCGAGGCCGCGAGCGACGGCCTCGATGAAGTCCGGGTCGTTGTCGCGGCGGGGCATCGGCGCTCCAGAGCTAGGGCGTGAGGACGAGTCGGGTGCAGGCCGTCGGGACGAGGCCTGACGATGAGGAGAGTAGCCCCTCGCGGGCCGTGGGCGGGCGTGTCCGGGCCGTCCCGCAGGCATCTTCGGAAGATTGCTTGACACCGTCAGGGTCGTCACAGCAAGGTGTATCTGTTCACTGATCGGACAACTGTCCGAAAGAGTCACCCGGAGGGAACGGCCATGACGACATCGAGCGAGGACCTCCGTCCGGGGCGACCCGTCGTGTTCCGCAACGGCACGGTGCTGCTCATGGACCGGGCGCGAAGCGTGATCCGGGACGCCGACGTGCTGGTCGTCGGGGACCGGATCGAAGCGGTCGGCCCGGGCCTGACCGCTCCCGAGGACGTCCTGGAGATCGACGCCGGCGGTGGGATCGTCATGCCGGGCATGATCGACACCCACCGGCACATGTGGCAGACCGCGATGCGGGGCTACGGTGCCGACTGGACGCTGACCCAGTACTTCGTCTGGTACTACCTCGAGCACGGCAAGACCTTCCGCCCGGAGGACGTGTACGCCGGGAACCTCCTCTCGGCGGTCGAGTCGCTCGACGCCGGCGTCACCACCACCGTGGACTGGTCGCACGGGCTGCAGACCGTGGATCACGCCGACGCGGCGGTGGACGCTCTCGAGGCGGTTCCCGGACGCTTCGTGCTGGCCTACGGCAACATCCAGGCGGGTCCCTGGGAATGGTCCACCAGGCCGGAGTTCCGTGACTTCGTGGATCGCCGGATGAAGCGCAGCGACATGCTCGGCTTTCAGCTGGCCTTCGACGTCACCGGTGACCCGGAGTTCCCGGAGCGTGCCGCGTACGAGGTGGCACGTGACCTCGACGTCGCGGTCACCACCCACGCCGGGGTCTGGGGCGCGACCAACGACGACGGCATCAGGCTGGCGTACGAGAACGGCTTCATGACGCCGGGCAACGTCTATGTGCATGCCGCGACTCTGAGCGCCGACTCGTACAACCGCATCGCCGCGACCGGCGGCACCGTCTCGGTCTCCACCGAGAGTGAGCAGAGCTGTGGTCAGGGCTACCCGCCCACCTGGATCCTGCGGTCGCACGACATCCCGGTGTCGTTGTCGATGGACACGAGTGTCTGGTGGAGCGGGGACCTGTTCTCGGCGATGCGCTCGACGCTGGGTGCAGACCGGTCCCGAGAGCACCTGGAAGCACACGTCGCGGGCGACACGGTCACCAACTGCCACCTGCGGGCCGACCAGGTTGTCGAGTGGGCGACGCGCGGCGGTGCCCAAGCGCTCGGCATGGAGGATCTCCTCGGCAGCATCGAGGTCGGCAAGAAGGCCGACGTGGTGCTGGTCAAGAACGACCGGTCGCCGGTGATGTTCCCGCTGCTCAACCCTCATGGGCACGTCGCGTTCCAGGCGCAGCGGGGTGACGTGCACACGGTCCTAGTCGACGGCCGGGTCGTGAAGCACAACCACGAGCTGGTCGGGATCGACCTCGCCGCGGTGCGCCGCACTGTCGAGGCGACGGTTGAGCACCTGCAGTCGACGCTCGGCGAGGGGGCCTGGACGGACGGAATGAGTCCCGAGATTCCGCAGACGAAGATCCTCGACAACCCCTACACGTACACCGAGTTCCGGACGGCTGACACGCACCGGTCCACCGAGACCGAGACGGCGGGATGAGCGGGATGGCCGACCGTCACGTCCCCGTACTCGTCGTCGGGGGCAGCCTGGTCGGTCTGACGACCTCGGCGCTGCTCGCCGACCACGGTGTTCCGCACCTGCTTGTGGAGAGCCACCACGGCACGGCGATCCACCCACGGGCCGCGTCCTTCCACCAGCGCACGATGGAGGTCTTTCGCTCGGTCGGGCTGCAGGGCGCGGTGGAGGAGGCAGCCGCCAAGGAGTTCGTCCAGAACGGCGCGATCATGGCCGTGGAGAGCCTGGGCGGCAAGGAGCTCCAGTACTTCTTCCACTCGTACAACGAAGGCGTGGAAGGGCTGAGCCCGACCGACCGGCTCTTCATCACCCAGGTCGGTCTCGAGCCGTTGCTCCGCGGCCGCGCGGCAGAGCTCGGCGCCGAGCACGTGTTCGGCACCGAGCTGGTCTCCTTCGAGCAGGACGACCAGCAGGTGCGCGCGGTGATCCGGCCTCGTGACGGTGGGCCGGAGCAGGTGGTCACCGCCGACTACCTGGTCGCCGCCGACGGTGCGCACAGCGGCGCCCGAGAGCGGCTCGGGATCGGCCTGACCGGCCGGGGCAGTTTCGCGAACTGCATCACGATCTACTTCAAAGCCGACGTGAAGCAGCTGATCGGCGACCGGAACCTCAGCGTCGTGTACGTCAATCACCCCACGCTGCTTGGCTTCTTCCGGTTCTCCATCACCGGCGACTCCGGGTTCCTCGCGGTGTTCTCCACCACCAGCCCGAACGGCGAGCTCGACACCCAGGTCGGCGACGACCAGTCGACCGAGCGATGCGTCGAGCTGGTCCGGACCGCGCTCGGCGGGCCGGCGGACCTCCCGGTGGAGATCGAGAACGTCCAGGAGTGGAGCGCGAGCGCCGACACGGCGGAGGCCCTCTCGCGAGGCCGCGTGTTCCTCGCCGGCGACTCCGCACACGTCATGCCGCCCACAGGCGGGTTCGGCGGCAACACCGGTGTCGCCGACGCGCACAACCTCGCCTGGAAGCTGGCGCTGGTCACCAAGGGGCTTGCCGGTACGGGCCTGCTCGACTCGTACGACGAGGAGCGCCGCGCCATCTCGGCCCTCACGGTGGAGCAGGCGTACACGCGCTACGCCCTGCGCGTCGACCCGTCGCTGCCAAGGGACGATCTGCAGCCACCACTCGACGACGCGGCGATCGAGCTCGGCGCGATCTACCGGTCGGGTGCCGTGCTCGGTGGAGGATCACTCGACGGGCCGCTGGACGACCCGCGGGCGAGGACCTGGCTCCCCGGCACTCGGGCACCGCACCTATGGATCGATGACCGCAGCACCGTGGACGTCGCAGGCCACGGCTTCGGTCTGATGGTGACCGACGACGAGGACGACTGGCTCAAGGCTGCCGACGAGGCGCAGCGCCTGCTGGGTGTGCCGGTCGCCGTGCAGCTGCTCGACGGCGACACCTCGTGGCGGGGAGCGGTGCTGGTCCGTCCGGACGGCGTGGTCGCCTGGCGTACGGAGAAGACCGCGACGACTGCCGGCCTCTACACCGCGCTGGCCGGAGTCCTCGACCGCGTACCGGCGGGCTGACCGCCTCTCCTCGCGCGCAGGACGGCGCACCCGCCACCCACTACCCGTCTGGAGTCGCCATGTCGCTGGGTTACCTGAGCACTCAGGTTCTCAACGGTCTGAGCTTCGGCGCGCTGCTGTTCTTGCTGGCCAGCGGGTTCACCCTGATCTTCGGACTCATGCGCATCGTGAACCTGGCGCACGGTGCGTTCTACCTGCTGGGCGGCCACGTGGCGATCTCGGTCACGGCAGCGACGGACAGCTACCTGCTCGGGCTCCTTGCCGCGGTCCTTGCCACGGCGACGGTCGGTCTCGTCAGCGAACGACTCCTGCTGCGGCCCGTGCGCAACAACGAGCTGCTCGAGGTGTTGGTGACAGTGGGGTTGGCGTTCGTGATCGCCGACCTCAGTCTCTGGGCTTTCGGCGGCAACCCCCGCTCGGTCGACGTACCGGGGATTCTGACCGGAAGCATCTCGGTCGGCTCGGTGACGCTCCCCAAGTACCGGCTCGTGTTGGTGCTGGTCGCCGTTGCCGTAGCCGTTGGTCTCAAGCTGGTCCAGTCGCGGACTCGGATCGGCACCGTGATCCGCGCCGGTGTCGACGACCGCGAGACGGTGAGCTCGTTGGGCATCAACATCGAGCGGGTGTTCACGATGTTGTTCGTGTTCGGTGCCGCGTTGGCGGGGCTGGCCGGGGTCGCTGCGGCGGGAACTCTCACCATGCGCCCCGGCGCGGATACCGAGATCCTGCTGTTTGCCCTGGTGGTGGTGATCATCGGTGGCCTGGGAAGTATCGAGGGGGCAGCACTGGGCAGCGTGCTGATCGGCCTGATCGACACGTTCTCACGACTTTGGCTACCCGAGTTCTCGTACTTCGCGGTGTTCGCACCGATGGCTCTCATCCTCGTACTCCGACCGCAGGGTCTGCTCGGAAAGGGGGTCTAGCCGATGCGACGTCACACCGGCACCACTGTCGCAGTCCTCCTCGTTGCGCTGCTGGTGGTCGTGCCTGCCTGGTCCCAGCGGTACGTGCTGTCGCTCTTCACGCTGGCGCTCGTCACCGCGCTGCTCGCCGTCAGCGTCAACATGCTCGCCGGTGAGGTCGGACTGGTGTCGATGGGCCATGCCGGGATCTCGGCCAGCGCTGCCTACGCCGTCGCCTGGGCGATCCGGGACCAGCAGGGGCTGGCCACCCAGCTATCGGTGGCCCTGCTGGTCACGCTGTTGGTGAGCGCGCTGTACGGCCTGACGGCGATGCGCACCAGCGGGCTGGTCTTCTTGATGATCACCCTGGCGCTCGGCATGGTCGTGTACGGCCTCGCGTTCAAGTGGTCCAAGGTGACCGGTGGGCAGAGCGGCCTCACGGGCATCCGCCGTCCCGAGTCACTGCTGGATCCGTACACCTTCTACTACTTCTGCCTGGTCGTCCTGGCCGTGACGCTGTGCGTCCTGTGGGCTGTCGGCCGTTCCCCTCTCGGGCTGTCGTTCCGCGGGATCCGGGACAGCGAAGGCCGGATGAACAGCCTCGGCTACGCCACTCCGGCCATCAAGTTCGTCGCGATGATGGTCTCCGGACTCGTGGCCGGTGTGGCGGGCGTGCTCGCGGTCTGGAACTCCCAGTTCATGAGCCCGTCCGCCGCCGCGTTCGAGGTGTCCGCGATCGCGGTCATCATCATCATCATCGGGGGAGTCGGCTCGCCGCTCGGGCCCATCATCGGGGCAGGTCTGGTCGTCGGCATCGAGCATTGGCTCAGCTCGTACGTCGAGCGTTGGCCGACGCTGCTGGGGCTGCTTTTCATCGCCGTCGTGATCCTGATGCCGCGCGGCGTGGCCGGCGTGGTCTGGGATCGCCGGACCCCGTCCCGGCCAGCGCTGCCTTGGACTGCCCTACTTCGCCGCTCGAGCGGCGACCGCTCCACCACCACGCCGTCTGACGAGGAGATCCCCGCGGGAGATCTCACGGACGTACGCGGCCGCCACCAGGAAGGATGATCACGTTGTCCAGAGGAACGAAGCAGTCCACGCGCTGGCTCGCTGCTGCCAGTGGTGCACTGATGTTGTTGACGACCGGCTGTGCGAGGGATGCGGGCGGCGGCGACGGTGACGCGAGCACGGTCACCGTCGGGTTCGTCTCTCCGGTCACCGGATTCGCGGCCGCACTGGGTACGGACATGAAGCGCGGCTGGGACTTGTACTGGGAGTTGAACGGCGACTCCGTCGGCGACGTGAAGGTCCGCACCGCCTACGAAGACGATGCCGGCGATCCGGAGGTCGCGCTCACCAAGGCAAAGCGCCTCGTCGAGCGCGAAGGGGTCGATGTCGTCGCCGGACCCATCCTCGCGAACACCGCGTTGGCGGTCGCCGACTATGTCGCCGGCCAGGGCATACCCACCCTGCAGATCACCGGTGCCGACGACCTGACGCAGCGCGCGTTCGACCCGAACATCCTGCGGGCGGGCTACACCAGCAGCCAGTCCAACTTCCCGGCCGGCACCTGGGCGTACGAGGAGGGCCACCGGACTGCAGTGACCCTGTGTCCCGACTATGCCTTCGGCTGGGAGAGCTGCGGAGGCTTCGTCAGCGCGTTCACCGAGGCCGGCGGCGAGATCAGCAAGCAGCTGTGGAACCCGCTGGGCACGCAGGACTTCAGCACGTACGTGAGCCAGATCAAGAAACTGGACCCGGACGTCGTCTTCATCGGTTCAGCAGGCGGTCCCGACGCGATCCTGTTCTACAACGCCTGGCAAGACTTCGGTGCTGGCGACATCCCGCTGGTGGGCAACTGCTGCTTCGCCGACGAGGTGTTCCTTCGCGAGGTCGGTGACAAGGCGGTCGGCGTGAACAGCTTCACGTACTGGGCGGCGGGTCGTGACTCCGAAGAGGTGCGCACGTTCGTCGAGGCGTACGAGAAGGAGTACGACGAGGTCCCGTCGCTCTACGCTGCCGGCAGCTACCTGATGGCGCAGATCGTCGCGGACACCCTGGCTGAGACCGACGGCACGGTCGACGACTCCTTCATCGAGACGGCGGCCGGTCTGACGTACGAGGACAGCGTCTACGGTCCGATCAAGTTCGACGACTACAACAACATCGTGGGGAACGTGTATCTCACCGAGGTGGTCGAGCGGGAGGACGGCGGCCTGTGGAACGCTCCGGTCGAGACGTTCGAGGAGCAGAGCCAGTTCTGGACGGTGGATCCCGACGAGTATCTCAAGCAACCGGTGTTCTCGCGCGACCAAACCGGTCTCCAGTGACTGACATGACCCCGGTCCTGGGGGTGGAGGGTGTGGTCCGTCGCTACGGGGGACTGACCGCAGTGAACGACGTCTCCTTGACCCTCGGCCAACGGGAGCGGCTGGCGGTGATCGGGCCGAACGGCGCGGGCAAGACCACCCTCTTCAAGCTGATCGCGGGTGAGGTGTCGACAAACGCGGGCTCCGTCCACTTCGAGGGCCGCGACGTCACCGGATGGTCATCGCGTCGACGGGCGCGACTCGGCATCGCTCGGACGTTCCAGGTGTCCAACCTCTTCCCGTCACTCACGGTGGCGGAGAACGTGATGCTCGCCGCTCAGGCCCGGCGGCGAGCCCGGTGGAGCTGCTGGCCGCGGGTCGGAGTCCGCGATCTCGCGGCCGGCTTCGACCAGGTGATCGAGCAGCTCATGCTGACGTCTCGTCGCGACGACGTGGTGGAGAACCTCTCGCATGGTGAGCGCCGCCAGCTCGAGATCGCCATGGCGCTCGTCGTGCAGCCGCGGCTGCTGCTCCTCGACGAGCCGGCCGCCGGGCTGTCGGTGGTCGAACGGCAACGACTTCGAGAGATCCTCGACGGGCTGCCCCGCTCCGTACCGTTCCTTCTGATCGAGCACGACCTGACGCTGGCGTTGGAGCTTGCGGACCGGGTCTTGTGCCTCGACAACGGGCGGACGATCGCCATGGGCACCGCGGACGAGGTTCGCCGGGACCCAAACGTGAGGGAGGTCTACCTTGGACGAGCAGCCGCTTCTTGAGGTGGCCGGGCTCGACGCGGGCTACGGCACAGCTGGCGTTCTGCGTGAGCTTGATCTCGCGGTTCGGCCCCAGGAGGTGCATGCCCTGCTCGGCCGTAACGGCGCCGGCAAGACGTCGTTGCTGCGAGCGATCGCGGGGCTGCACCCGCCGACACCCACCGG
>JBOHDE010000088.1:0-14478 GCA_050699035.1 Nocardioidaceae bacterium
GCGTACGGCTGCGCACCGACCGCAGCCGGGTCGCGGCCGACCTCGTCGTGGTCGCGGCCGGCTGCGGCCTGGCCGGGGTCGGCGGCGTGCCTGGCGAGATCCGCGACGCCGTCCGCCCGGTCAAGGGCCAGATCCTGCGGCTGCGGTCGTCGTACCCCCTGGTGGCCCGGACGGTGCGCGCGCGGGTGGACGGGTTCCCGGTGTACATCGTGCCTCGGCGCGACGGCGAGATCGTGCTCGGCGCGACGACGGAAGAGCAGGGGTACGACGAGCGGGTCACCGTCGACGGGGTGCACGACCTGCTGCGCGCCGGCATCGCCGTCGTGCCCGGCCTGCGGGAGTGCGCGCTCACCGAGACGGTCGCGCGGCTGCGCCCCGGCACCCCCGACAACGCACCGCTGGTCGGCCCGACCTCGACCGAGGGACTGGTCGTCGCGGGCGGCCACTACCGGGGCGGGGTGCTGCTGGCTCCGCTCACCGCGGCCGCGGTGCAGGCATACGTCGACGACGCCGACCCGCCGGCCGCCGCCCGGCCCCTCCACCCCGCTCGCCTGGAAGGAGCAGTGAGATGAGCATCCACGTCAACGGCCGTCCGACCGACCTGTGCACCGGACTCACCGTGCAGGAGGTGCTGACCAGGCTCGCCCTGCCCCGACGCGACGTCGCGGTCGCGGTCGACGGCGTGGTCGTGCCGCGGTCCAGCTGGTCCGAGTCGACCGTCGGCCCCGACTCGTCCGTCGAGGTCGTCACCGCGATGCAGGGAGGATGACCATGACCACCGACCCGCTGCAGGTCGCCGACACCAAGCTCCGGAGCCGGCTGTTTTTCGGCACCGGAGGCATCTCGAGCCTGGCCATGCTCCGGGCCTGCATCGCCGCGAGCGGCACCGAGCTGGTGACGGTGGCGATGCGCCGCGTCAGCGCCGGCAGCTCACCGCTGCAGGTGATCCGGGACGCCGGCGCGCACGTCCTCCCCAACACAGCGGGGTGCTACACCGCCGCCGAGGCCGTGCTGACCGCGCAGCTCGCCCGTGAGGCGTTGGGCACGACCAAGGTCAAGCTCGAGGTGGTCGCCGACGAGCACACTCTGCTGCCCGACACCCTCGAGCTGCTCGACGCCGCGGAGCGCCTGGTCGACGACGGTTTCGACGTTTTCCCTTACACGACTGACGATCTGGTCACGGCCAGGCGGCTCGCCGACCTCGGCTGCGTCGCGGTGATGCCGCTCGGCTCCCCCATCGGCAGCGGCCTCGGGATCTGCAACCCGCGGGCGATCGAGGCGATCTGTGACGCGGTGGATGTGCCGGTGGTGCTCGACGCCGGCGTCGGTACGGCATCGGACGCCGCGCTGGCGATGGAGCTCGGCTGTGACGCCGTACTCACGGCGACGGCGATCACCCGGGCCGACGACCCGGTCCGGATGGCCGCCGCGATCGGGGCGGCGGTAGAGGCCGGGTGGCTGGCCCGGCACGCCGGTCGCATCCCCCGGCGTACGACGGCGATGGCCTCCAGCCCACTCGACGGGCTGGTCGGCTCATGACGCTGCCCCGGCTGCTGCTGCTGACCGACCGACACCAGCTGCCCGCCGGACGCAGGCTCGTCGACCAGGCAAGTCTCGCGGTCGAGGCCGGCGCGCGTGCGGTGATCCTGCGCGAGCGTGACCTCGAGGACCGACAGCGTGCGGAGCTCGCCTTCGACTTGACCCGGCTGCTGGCCGAGGTCGACGGGCGGCTGATCGTCGCGGCACCCATGTTGGGCAGCCCGCACGGCGTCCAGCTGCGCGCGGCGGACCCGTGGCCGCGCACCCGTCCACCGCTGCTCGGACGGTCCTGCCATAACGCCGCCGAGGTGGAGCGAGCCCGCGCCGAGGCGGTCGACTATGTACTGGTCTCCCCGGTCGCCCGGTCGGCGTCCAAGCCCGGCTACGGTCCGCCGCTCGGCCGGAGGGCCTTCCAGCGGCTCGCGTCCGCCGGCGGCGGACGACCGGCGGTGTACGCACTCGGCGGGGTCGGGCCCGGCACCGCGGCGAGCTGGTTCGCGGCCGGTGCCGACGGCGTCGCCGTGATGGGTGCGGTGATGCGGGCCGACGACCCTGGCGTCGTCGTGCGCGCGCTGCTAGGAGCGCAGCCATGACGCCGGCGACCGCGCTCACCATCGCGGGCTCGGACCCGGGCGGCGGCGCGGGCCTGCAGGCCGACCTGACCACGCTGGCCGCACTCGGGGTCCATGGCACCAGCGTCGTCACCGTCGTCACAGCCCAGAACACCGTGGGCGTGCAGGGACTGCATCCCCTACCGGTCGACGTCGTCGACCAGCAGCTGCGCAGCGTGCGGTCGGACCTGCCGCCGTCCGCCGTCAAGTGCGGCCTGCTCGGCACCCCGGACCTCGTCGCGCTGGTCGCCGAGGCGGTGCGCGACGGGCTGCCGCCGCCCGTCGTCGACCCCGTGCTCGTCGCGACCAGCGGCGACGGCCTCACCCTGGGCGACGTCGTCGCGGCGTACCGGGACGAGCTGCTGCCCCGCACCCTGCTGCTGACACCCAACACCGACGAGGCGGTCGCCCTGCTCGGCGGCGGCCTGGTCGCGACCCGTGCCGACCGCCGGGCCGCGGCCGGCGCCCTGCTCGCCCTCGGCCCGAGCGCCGTCGTCATCACCGGAGGCGCTGCCGACGGCGACTGTGTCGACGTCTACGCCGACGCCGCCGGGGTGACCGAGCACGTCATCCCAGCCGTCGACACCCGCAACGACCACGGCACCGGCTGCACGTACTCGGCCGCGGTCACCGCCCACCTGGCCCGCGGCGCCACCCTCCCGACCGCGTGCGCGAGCGCGCAGTCGTTCGTCCGCCACCAGCTCGAGGTCTCCCACGGCTGGCGTCTCGGCGCCGGCCGCGGCCCCGTCGCCCATCTCATCGACCAAGGAGCGTCATGACCGTCCACCCGTCCCACCGTGCCGTGTACACCGAGGGCTCACGCCCCGACATCCGCGTCCCCTTCACCGAGATCAGCCTGGACGACTCCGACGGGCCGACCGGCCCGGTCCCGAACGAGCCGCTCCGCGTCTACCGCACCGCCGGCCCGGGCAGCGACCCCAGCAGCGGGCTGCCGCCCCTGCGCGCCGGCTGGGTCGCCGACCGCGGCGACGTCGAGGAGTACGACGGCCGGCGGCGTGACCTCGCCGACGACGGACGCTCAGCCGTCCGCCGCGGCGCCGCGTCCGCGGAGTGGAAGGGGGAACGACGTACCCCGCTGCGTGCGGCCGACGGCGCCCGCGTGACCCAGATGCACTACGCCCGCCAGGGAGTCGTGACCCCGGAGATGGAGTTCGTGGCGATCCGCGAGAGCTGCGACGTCGCCCTCGTTCGCGAGGAGGTCGCCGCCGGCCGGGCGATCATCCCCGTCAACGTCAACCACCCGGAGACCGAGCCGATGATCATCGGCAAGCGGTTCCTAGTGAAGGTCAACGCCAACATCGGCAACTCAGCCGTCACCAGCTCGATCGAGGACGAGGTCGCCAAGCTCACCTGGGCGACCACGTGGGGAGCCGATACGGTAATGGACTTGTCGACCGGCGACGACATCCACACGACCCGGGAGTGGATCGTGCGCAACTCGCCGGTGCCGATCGGGACCGTCCCGATCTACCAGGCGCTGGAGAAGGTCGACGGCGAGGCCGACCAGCTGACCTGGGAGATCTTCCGCGACACCGTGGTCGAGCAGTGCGAGCAGGGCGTCGACTACATGACGATCCACGCCGGTGTGCTGCTGCGCTATGTGCCGATGACCGCCCGGCGCATCACCGGCATCGTCAGCCGCGGCGGGTCGATCATGGCCGGCTGGTGCCTGGCCCACCACGAGGAGAACTTCCTCTACACCCACTTCGACGAGCTGTGCGAGATCTTCGCGACCTACGACGTGTCGTTCAGCCTGGGCGACGGACTGCGTCCCGGCTGCGTCGCCGACGCCAACGACGAGGCCCAGCTGTCCGAGCTACGCACGCTGGCCGAGCTGACGTCGCGGGCCTGGGAGTACGACGTGCAGGTGATGGTCGAGGGCCCGGGACACGTACCCCTGCACCTGGTCGAGGAGAACGTCCGGCTGCAGCAGGAGTGGTGCCACGGCGCGCCGTTCTACACGCTCGGCCCGCTGGCGACCGATATCGCGCCGGGGTACGACCACATCACGTCGGCGATCGGCGCCGCGGCGATCGCCATGCACGGCACGGCGATGCTCTGCTACGTCACGCCGAAGGAACACCTCGGGCTGCCCAACAGGGACGACGTCAAGACCGGCGTCATCACGTACAAGCTTGCCGCGCACTCGGCCGACGTGGCCAAGGGGCATCCCGGCGCGCGGCTCTGGGATGACACGCTGAGCAAGGCGCGGTTCGAGTTCCGCTGGCGGGACCAGTTCGCGCTGTCGCTCGACCCGCACACCGCCGAGGCGTTCCACGACGAGACGCTCCCGGCCGAGCCGGCCAAGACGGCGCACTTCTGCTCGATGTGCGGGCCGAAGTTCTGCTCGATGCGGATCAGCCAGGACGTCCGGCGGTACGCGGCCGAGCACGGGTTGGACTCGGCCGAGGCGATCGAGCGCGGGATGGCGGAGAAGTCCGCGGAGTTCGCGGACCTGGGCAAGGACGTCTACCTCGCTCCGTCGGCGATCCCGGTCGGTGCCCCCGACTGACGTTTCCGCCCGTCGAGAGGGCGGTGAGACGTTTCAACCAAGTCGCCCTGATATGTCCTGCGCTTCGGTAGCCGAAAAATGCACCGTAAGGGGCTATTGACCGGCAAGTAACAGCCCCGCTACGGTTGACCTACCTCGTGGGTGCGACGGGGTCTGGATCGGGGCGCGACTATGTCGCGTCCCGATCTTTTTTGGCTGCCTGGAGGGCGACGGCCATCCCAGCGGCGTACGCGACCGGCACCGACGGCAGCACCTCGGCGTACAGACCCGGCTCGACCAGCTCCAGCTCGCTCAGCACCAACGCGCCGTTGTCGAGCCGCATCAGGTCGGCCCGGGCGTACGGCAGCCGCACCCCGAACCGCTGCTCGACGACCCGCAGGGCACCGGTCGCGAGCTCGGTCGTCTCGGGTGTCAGGGCGTCCGGCAGCGTCTCGCCGCCGTACTCCTCGTGGACCCGGATCTCACCACGGGCCGGGCGCTTCACCGCAGCCGCGACCGGCACCCCGTTGATGACGTAGACCGACCGCTCGCCCTCAGTCCGCACCGAATCGAGCAGCGGCTGGACGACCAGATCCACGTCTTCACCGCAGACAACCTCGCCGCGGGGCAAGATCCGGACGCCGACCCCACTCGCGCCGACCGCGGGTTTTACCACCAGCGGCTCGACCGCGCTCACCGTCGGGCCCACACCGGCCGGCACGGTGTACGTCGGCACGGTCGGCACCCCGAGCGCCGGCAGCTCGGCGAGGTAGCCCTTGTGGGAGTTCCAGCGCAGGACGGTCAGCGGGTTGACGAGCGTCGTGACGGCGTCCACCCGGGCCGCCCAGCCGAGGAACTCAGCGTGCCTCGTCTGGTAGTCCCAGGTGCTGCGCACCGCCACCAGCGCGGCCGCCGCCCAGTCGACGTCCGGGTCGTCCCACACCGCCCACTGCGCATCGACGCCGAGGTCCTTGAACGCGCGGTCGATCGGCGGACCGTCGGTGCACCCGTCGGGGCACCCGGCAAAGGTAGCGAGCCAGATGTCGGGCATCCGGAGCGGCGTACTGCTCAGCCGCCCGCGACGGCAGGTATGACCGAGATCTGCGCGCCGTCGGCGGTGGCGGTGCCGAGCCCTTCGTCGAAGCGCACGTCCTCGGATCCGACGTACACGTTGACGAAACGGCGCAGCTCGCCCTGCTCGTCGACGATGCGGCCCTTGATACCGGGGAAGCTGGCATCGAGCGAGTCGAGCACCTCCGACAGCGTCGCGCCGTCGGCACTCACCTCGGACTCGCCGTTGGTGTAGGTGCGCAGGATCGTGGGTACCCGGACGCTCACGCTCATCGGTGCGGCTCCTCAGATCAGGTTGGCTGCCGTGAAGGCAGAGTACGTCGGGTCGATGGTCGCCGCCGGACCGACCCGGTCGGCGATCGCGTCGAGCGTCTTGAGGCCGTCGCCGGTGTTGAACACCACCGTCTCCGCCTCGGGGTCGAGCCGACCCGCCTCGACCAGCTTCTTCAGCGTCGCGACCGTGACACCGCCGGCGGTCTCGGCGAAGACTCCCTCGGTCCGGGCGAGCAGCGTGATGCCCTCCCGTACCTCCTCGTCCGTCACGTCCTCAACCGCGCCACCGGTGCGGCGCGTGACATCGAGGACGTACGGCCCGTCGGCCGGGTTGCCGATGGCCAGCGACTTGGCGATCGTGTCGGGCTTGACTGGGCGGACGACGTCATGGCCGGCCTTGAACGCCGCGGACACCGGCGAGCAGCCGGTCGCCTGAGCACCGAAGATCGTGTACGGCGACTCGTCGACCAGGCCGAGCGACACCAGCTCGCCGAACCCCTTGTCCACCTTGGTGAGCTGCGCGCCCGACGCGACCGGGATGACGACCTGCCGTGGCAGCCGCCAGCCGAGCTGCTCGGCCACCTCGTACCCCAGGGTCTTCGAACCCTCGGCGTAGTAGGGCCGCACGTTGACGTTGACGAACGCCCAGCCCTCCTCCTCGCCGGCGATCTCCGAGGCGAGCTTGTTGACGTCGTCGTAGTTGCCCTTGACCGCGACCAGCGTGCCGCCGTAGACCGCCGTCGTGAGCACCTTGGCCCGCTCGAGGTCATGCGGGATGAAGACGACCGTCTTGATGCCGGCCCGGGCCCCAGCCGCGGCGACGGCGTTGGCGAGGTTGCCGGTCGACGGGCACGCGAAGACCGTCATGCCGAGCTCGCGGGCGGCCGACAATGCCTGCGCGACGACGCGGTCCTTGAACGAGTGGGTCGGGTTGCCGGAGTCGTCCTTGACCCAGAGCGTCTTCAGGCCGAGCTCGCGGGCCAGGTTGTCCGCCTTGATGAGCCGGGTGAAACCGGGCTCCATGTTCGGCGACTCGGTGATGTCGGTCGGCACCGGCAGCAGCGGCTGGTAGCGCCAGATGTTCTTGGGGCCCGCCTCGATCTGCGCACGAGTGACCGCCGGGAACTCGTAGCCGACCTCGAGCGGGCCGAAACATTCCTCGCAGGCATAGAACGGACCGAGTGGTTGTTGGTGGCCGCAGGCGCGACATTTCAGACCGACCGCGTTGCCGAAGGCGCCCGCACGCAAGGTGGTCGAGGTCGCCTGCTGGGTGCCCTGCTGGGTGCTGAGAGTCGTGCTCACGAGGCCTCCTCCTCATCTCTCCCGAGCCGGATCTCGACGCGGGACGGACGTGGCACCAAGGTCCGCGCGGCCTCTGCAGATGGCTGCCGAGAGAGCTGCTGGCTGGTTGCCGGGGCTTCGTCGGGCCGTGTCCCTCTGCCCCTCTCGATGAGCTTGGGTCAGCCTAGAGGGGACGCTCCGCAGACCGCGAATCAGGTCCGTAATATGGGATAGGTCGCCAGATGGCGAGACGACCTCACTGCATTCGGCGGGCGGCGTGCCGCGCACGGGCAGCGGCGGCGGTGAGCGGATAGCCGCCGTCGGCCAGGTTGGCGAGCCGTTCGAACGGGTTCAGCGTGCCGGGGTTGCGGCAGACCACCCAGGAGTACGCGGCGCCGAGGACGTACAGCGGCAGCATCGGCAGGCCGAGGCAGACGGCGTACTGCCAGGCATGCCGCTCCTCGTGGGCGAGCAGCCGGGGTCGATCGAGCACCCACGGCGCGGCGTGCTTGCTGATCACGACGGAGCCGATCGTCATCGCGTTGGCCTGCAGCAACGACAGCCGAAAATCGCCGGCGACGTAGATCCCGCGCGGACCGCGGGTGAGCCGCGCCCCGCCGACCGTGCCGATCAGCAGGCCGAGCGGCGTGGACAGGTTGAGCCAGTTGACCGCGCGCCGTACCTGCCATCCCTCCACCGGTCGATCATGTCCGATCGGCGAGGTCGCGCGACAGGTCTCGCAGCCAGGCGACCACGCCCGCGGGGCCGTCGACGAGTAGGTCGGCGCGGTCGGCGAGCGCGCGCTCCTCGCTCGACCCGGAGCAGACCAGCAGGCCGGCGATCCCGTCGGCGCGCATCGCGTCCACCGCGTCGAACGCCGCGACGTCGCCGAGGTCGTCGCCGGCGAACGACACCGCCCGGGCGCCCGTCTCCGCCACCAGCGCACGCAACGCGCCGCCCTTGTCGATGCCGTGCGGGCGCAGCTCGAGCACGAGCCGCCCCGGCTCGACGACGAGCCCGGCGGCCGCGGCGAGCTCGGCCAACGGACCACGCAACCGGTCGAGCGCGGCCGCCGGGTCGGGCAGCCGACGAGTATGGACCGCGACCGCCGAACCCTTGTCCTCGACGAACGCCGCCGCCGTGTCCGCACCGGCCAGCACCGTCGGCAGCTCCCGGCGTACCCGCGCGAGACCTGGATCCGGCGCCGGCGCCTGCACCTCGCCGCTGACGGCGTCCCAGCGTTCGAGGCCGTAGTGGCCGAGCACCCGCACGTCGCCGTGGCCGGCCAGGTCGGCGAGCCCCAGCCGGGCCGCGGCCACGCCGGCCGGACGACCGGTGATCACGGCGACGTGCCCGACCTGGGCGGCGACGTCGGCCAGGGCGTCATGGGCGTCGGGGTGCGGAGCCGCGGCATCGGGATCGGCGACGATCGGTGCCAGTGTGCCGTCGAAGTCGAACGCCAGCAGGGCGTGTGCGGGGTCGGCACGGACGGCGTCGAGCCAGGCGGTCCCGGCAGGCGTGGTCGGCTGCACGAGAGTCGAGGGTACGCCGGAGGTCGGCCGCGAGATCAGGTCGCGTCGGTGGTGAGGATGACGGTGAGCCGGTCGAACTTCATCGGCGCGACGGCGCCCCTGGTGCGCCCGATGCCGAGGGTGTTGGCCAGCTGCTCTGCCGCGTCGGCCATGTCGTCGGGGTAGTAGACGGTGCTGGCGGGAATGTTGCCGCGCCAGTTATCGATGCCGACGACCTGCCAGCCGGCGTCTTGCAGCTCGGCGGCCTTCGAGCTGGCGAGACCGCTGACGCCGGACATGTTGTAGACCTCGACGTAGACCTGCGGCACGGCGTCGTCCCGAGTCGGCGTGGCCTTCGGCTTCGGCTTGGCGGCCGGCGACGGTGTCGGGGTCGGTGCCGCCGAAGTCGCAACCGCCGCCGGCTTCTTGGCGGCGACCGGCTTGTCGTCGCTCGGGCTGTCGAACAGGAACCCCGCAAGCGCGGCCCCGAGCGCGAGCACGCTGACCACGGCGACCACGGTCGACGTCACCCGACCGGCGGCGTCGCGGCGCATCGGAGTCAGACCTCGAAGCCCAGGCGGCGAGCGGAGCGGGCGCGCTGGCGGGCCGAGCGCAGCCGGCGCAGCCGCTTGACCAGCAGCGGGTCGAAGGCCAGCGCGGACTGCTGGTCGAGCAAGGAGTTGAGCACCTGGTAGTACCGCGTCGCGGACATCTCGAACTGCTCGCGGATCGCCTGCTCCTTCGCACCGGCGTACTTCCACCACTGCCGCTCGAAGCTCAAGATGTCCTGGTCACGCCGGCTGAGCTCCTGGGCGGCGCGCGCGGCCTCACCGGTCGTGGCCATGCTGGCGGTGGTCACGGCTTCGGTGCCTGACATAGGGACTCCATACGGTTGCGGTGCGGTGCAGGCACCATCGTAGGCGACGAACAACACCAGTGTCATTTGCCCCGGTTCGACGCGCCGGTACGTATTTTGGCGCACCCGCCGCCGCCCGCCAAATCCGTTGAGTGGGACGTTTTCGACGCGACACGCCGGCGTGTCTGTCGAAAACGTCCCACTCAACCGGGGGGGATGCGGTCAGCGGGGGATGGACTGCAGGAAGGAGCGGACCGCGGCGTTGAACCCGTCGGCATCCTCCACGCCGCACTCATGCCCGACGCCCGACAGCACCACCAGCGTCGACCCGGTGATCTGCTCGTGCAGCGCGCGGGCGACCGGCAGCGGCGACCGCTGGTCGAGCTCGCCGTAGAGCAGCAGGGTCGGAACCGCGATGCGAGGCAGGGCGGGCCGCAGGTCGGACTCGGCCATCGCCAGCAGCATGGTGGTCGCACCGGCCGGATGGAAGTCGGCGATCATCGCCGCGATCTCCTCAGCACTGCCCGGCGGCGCCGACGGGGTGACCAGCGTCGGCAGGACGGCGTCGATGACCGCAGCCGGTGACTGGCCGACCAGGTCCAAGAACGCCTCGATCCGCGCCCGTACCTCCTCCGGCGGCAACGAGCCGGCCCACCCGGCGTACGCCGACGCGAGCACCAGCGACCGAACCAGCGCCGGATGCCGGTGACAGAGCTCGAGCGCGAGCGCGCTGCCCCACGACAGCCCGAGTACGTGCGCCCGCTCCACCCCGATGCTCCCCAACCAGCCCGCCAGACAGTCGGCGTAGTCGGCCATCCGCCAGGTCGAGGACGGCACCGCAGATAGCCCGCAACCCGGGGCGTCCCAGGCGAGCAGGGTGAACTCGTCGGCCAGCGGTCGTTGCCGACGCCACGAACGGCTGTCCGACAACCCGCCGTGCAACAAGACGAGCGGCGGACCGTCGCCGTGGCGCGTGTACGCGACCTGCAGGCCGTCGACGTGCGCTGTCTCCATCTCGCCGCCCTCCTGCCGACGTTACGCCGCACCGGGCGACCCGGCTACGCCACAATCGAGCCCGTGACTTCACCCGACACGATCGGCTGGGGCATCGTCGCCACCGGCAACATCGCGCGCGCCTTCGCCGCCGACCTGGCCCTGCTGCCGGACGCCCGGGTCACGGCGGTCGGCTCGCGCTCGCTCGGGTCAGCGAGCGCGTTCGCCGCGGAGTACGCGCCCGGCGCGACGGCGTACGCCTCGTACGGCGAGGTCGCCCACGACCCGGACGTCGACATCGTCTACGTCGCGACTCCGCACGCGCTGCACCACGCCGACGTGCTGCGCTGCTTCGAGGCCGGCAAGCCGGTGCTCTGCGAGAAGGCGCTGACCCTCAGCGCGCGCACGTCGGCACACCTGGTCGAGGAGGCCCGACGGCGCGGCCTGTTCTTCATGGAGGCCATGTGGATGCGCTGCAACCCGCTGGTCCGGCAGATCCGCGACCTGGTGCGCGCGGGCGGGCTCGGCCGTGTCGTCCAGGTCCGTGCCGACCTCGGCTTCGCGGCCGACCTGCCACCGACGCACCGGCTCGTCGACCCGGCCCTCGGCGGCAGTGTCGTGCTGGACATGGGCGTCTACCCGCTCACGTTCGCGCACCTGATGCTCGGCGACCCGTCGACCGTGCATGCCGTCGCCGAGATCTCGGACCGCGGCATCGACCTCAACACCGCCTTCGTGCTCGGGTACGACGACGGGGCGGTGGCGGCGCTCAGCTGCTCGACGACCGGGTGGACGCCGTGCACGGCCTCGATCGCGGGCGACGCCGGCCGGATCGACGTGCCGATGAGGTTCCACTGCCCGCAGCGCTTCGACCTGCACCGCGGCGACGACACCCAGACGTACACCCTCGACACCCACGGCAGCGGCTACACCCACGAAGCGGTCGAGGCGATGCGCTGCCTGCGCGACGGGCTGACCGAGAGCCCCCTCGTGCCGCTCGACGACACGCTGGCGATCATGCGGGTGATGGACACGATCCGCGGCCAGCTCGGCGTGCGCTTCGCCGAGGACGACCTCACCCTTTGACGTACGACAGCTTCTCGGCCACCAAGCCGTCGCGCAGCCGCAGCACGTCGACGCCGCGCACCTGCCCGGGCGAGCCGTCGGCCTCGGACCAGGAGAACCGCCAGCGCAGCACCGCGCGGTCGCCGGCGACGAAGGACTCCTCCGCGGCGAACGTCGCGTCCCGCGTGCTGGCGAACAGCTCCTCGAACGTCGCGCGTACGGCTGCTGCGCCCTCGAGCCGGACGCCGTCCGGTGCCGGGCTGGTCGACTCGAAGACGCAGTCCTCGGTCATCAGCCGCATCACCCCGTCGACGTCCCCACTGCCGAACGCGGCCGAGAACCGGGCCAGCGTCGCGTGCTCCGGAGTCCAGCCGGCGTCGCGGCCGAACGCTGCCAGCAGCGCCACCCCCGGATCGTCGGCGGCCGACCGGCGCGGCCCGATCGCGCCACCGGACCGGTACAGCTCCTCCCGGTCGACGAACCAGCGCGACACCTCCGCGACCAGCGTGGCGTCGAGACTCGTGTCGCCGCCGGTCGCCGCCGCCAGGTCCCAGCCGTGGATGAGGTGGTCGGCCGCGACCTGCATGACGTACTCCTCGACCGTCTCGTCGCCGTACGACAGATGCACCTTGCCGCCCTCGGGTACGCGCGCGAGGACCTCGGCGACGGCGTCCTCCGCGGCGGTACGGGCTGCCGCGGCCGGCTCGGTGCCGAGCAGGTCTCCGTCGAGCGTGTCCCCGACGTCGTCGATCGTGCGGCCGCGGAGCAACGGGACCATCCAGCGGTCCTCACCGGCCACGTGGTTGACCAGGTCGCGCACCGTCCACTCGGAGCACGGAGTCACGGCATCCCACTGGTCGTCGCGCACTTCCGCGAGCCGGGCGTTCCACCCGGCGACCGTGCCCTGATACAGCGTCATCACGTTCATGAGGCCCTCCCTGCCGCCCGCTCTTCCAGCGTGCTCCGCCGCAACCGTCGCGTCCAGCACCGGGTGCCGGGTTCCTCCCCCGCCGGCCGGATGCGAGATCATGCCGACGACTGCACGACGCCGTGAGGGAGGCCGGGTGCTCTACCGGATCATCAGACTGGTGCTGCGGCCGTTGGTCCGGGTCATCTGGCGGCCAGTCGTGGAAGGGCGGGACCGCGTCCCGCCTGAAGGTCCCGTCATCCTGGCCAGCAACCACCTGTCCCTGGTCGACAGCATCGTGATCCCCCTGGTGGCGCCGCGGCGGGTCTCGTTCCTGGCCAAGGCCGAGTACTTCACCGGGCGCGGCGTCCGCCGGCGGCTGTTCGGCTCGCTGCTCAGCGCGTTGGGGGCGATCCCGGTGGATCGTGGAGCGCACCGGACCGCGCAGGAATCCCTCGAGTCGGCCCTTCGGGTGTTGACGGACGGCGGCGCGTTCGGCATCTACCCGGAGGGCACCCGTTCGCGCGACGGCCGGCTCTACCGCGGCAAGACCGGCGTCGCGTGGCTCGCCCTGACGGCCGGCTGCCCGGTCGTGCCGGTGGCGCTCGAGGGTACGGACCGGATCCAGCCGGTCGGCTCGCGGATCCCCCGAGCCCACCGGGTGACGGTACGGTTCGGGCCGCCGCTGGTCTTCTCCGAGCTCCACGGCCAGGCCCGGTCCGGTCTGGTCCGCCGCCAGGTCACCGACGAGATCATGGCTGCCATCGCCGCCTTGTCCGGCCAGGAGCGCGCGACGACGTACAACGAAGGTCCTGGCACCGACGCCTGAGCCCCCTTCGCGCCGAGATGGACGTTCTCGGGGTTCGTCGATGCCCGGCGAGCCCGAGATCGTCCATCTCGACGTTCTGGACACCGCCCTATGACACGAACAAGGCCAACCCGCGCGGCATGGACAAGGCCGGCCGGTAGAGCTCAGTCGACCGGCGCGCGCAGACCGAACCGGCTACGGGCACGGTGCATAAGTGCAACCTCGGCGCGAAGGAACATGGCTCGCGACGAAGTGAACGAAATGGTCGTCCGCAGACGCTGGTGGCAGCAATTCCGTTCACTTCGCGGCCCGGGCATCGAGCGAGCCCACCCTCGGGCCGCCAGGTTGTCGAGTTCGACCCGGGTGACAGGGCAGGAGACACTACTGTCAGGAAAGCCATGCGAGGGAGTCCGACCCGTGCCCACGACGACCAACAACCGGTCCGGCCGGAGCAAGAACCGCTCCAAGCTGACCAGCTCGATGGTCGTCGTCGCCAACCGGCTGCCGGTCGACCTGGTCGAGAACGAAGACGGCACCGTCGCGTGGCGACGGTCGCCGGGCGGCCTCGTCACCGCCCTCGAGCCGGTGCTCCGCCGCCACCACGGCGCCTGGATCGGCTGGCCCGGTGGCGGTTCCGCCGACCTCCAGCCGTTCGAGGAGAACGGCCTGTCGCTGGTGCCGGTCACCTTGTCGGAGCAGGAGGTGGAGGAGTACTACGAGGGCTTCTCCAACGGCTCGCTGTGGCCGCTCTACCACGACGTCATCGTCGCTCCGGAGTTCCACCGGGAGTGGTGGGACTCGTACGTCACGGTCAACCGGAGGTTCGCCGAGAAAGCCGCCGAGACAGCCGCCCCCGGCGCCGTCGTGTGGGTGCACGACTACCAGCTGCAGCTCGTCCCGCAGATGCTGCGCGAGCTGCGCCCTGACCTGCGGATCGGGTTCTTCCTGCACATCCCGTTCCCGCCGACCGAGCTGTTCCTCCAGGTGCCGTGGCGGCGCCAGATCATCGAGGGCCTGCTCGGTGCCGACCTGGTCGGATTCCAGGTGCCGG
>JBOHDE010000089.1:0-14447 GCA_050699035.1 Nocardioidaceae bacterium
AGGCCGCGCTGGCGCTGCTGGACTACATCGAGACGTCGTCGGACGGCTTCCGGATCCTGGTGCGGGACTCACCGATCGGCTCGGCGTCCGGGTCGTTCATCTCGATCATCAGCGACGTGGCGTCCCGCGTGGAGCACATCATGGTCGCGGAGTTCCGCCGCCGTGGCTTCGACGACCGACACGCCCCGATGTACGCCCAGATGCTGGTCGGCATGGTCGGCACGACCGGGCAGTGGTGGCTCGACGCCCGCAAGCCGGACAAGCGGGAGGTCGCCGCCCACCTGGTCAACCTGGCCTGGCACGGGCTGTCCGGCCTGGAGTCGAACCCGACCTTGCGCACCCCCGCCCCGGACGACGCGTAACCGTCCGTTCCTCCTACACCCCGCGCCTTGCAAGGCGCGGGGTGTAGGAGTTCCAGTCGGAGCGGACCCACCGACCGTCAGGCGGACATCCGCTCGGCGAGCCAGCGGATCGCCAGCGGGTAGCGGTACTCGATCGCCATGTGGGTGGCGTCGAACAGCTCGAACGCGAGTCGGTCCTCCGACACGCCGACCTTGAGCAAGGCGTCGCGGAACGCCTGCGCGCCGAGGTCCAGGTACCAGTCGTCGCGCGTGCCCGCATCGATCCAGACGGCCCGCATCGACGCCATCGCCTCGGCGTACGCCGGCTGCTCCAGCATCCTTACCGGGTCCCAGGCGAGCCAGCGCGCCCACTGGTCCTCGACCAGCCGACCGGTCGTCGGGTCGAACGGCAGGCGCACCGTGCCGTCCTCGTCGGCCGAGAAGCAGGCCGCGACACCGAGCATCATCAGCAGCTTCGAGTCCTCGGCCTTGGTGAACGCCACCCGCGACCGGAAGTCCGCCCACCAGCGCCAGATGTCCCCGTCGTACTCCCGCAGCGCCCGCACCGACTCGGCGAACTCGTGCACGTACACACACTCGTAGAGCGCGTCGCCGGCGTGCGTCGCCAGCGCCCCGAACAGGTCGGGACGCAGCATCGGCGTGATCATCGCGCCGAACCCACCGCTCGACTTGCCGGTGACGCCCCGGTGGTCCCGGTCGGCCAGCGTGCGGTAGCGCTCGTCGACGAACGGCACCACCTCGTCGCAGAAGTACGAGTGGTAGCGCCCGGTGCCGGGCGAGTCGACGAACTGGCTGCCGCCGTACGTCGTCCACGCGTCGACGTACACCACGATGGCCTGCGGCGCGTCGGGCTCGGCGAACACCTGGTCGACCAACTCCGGCACCGGCTGCCGGAACGCCGTTCTGTTGCGCCACATCGTCAGCTGCCCGGTGTAGCCCTGGATCAGGTAGACGACGGGGTAGCGCCGGTCGCTGTCGTCGTAGCCGGGCGGCACCTGCACCCACAGCGGGCGCTGGTGCGGGTCGCCCAGCGGGTTGTCGCGCAGCAGCGCGCTGTCGATCGTCAGCTCGTCGAGCCGTCCGCACAGCTCTCCCGACCAAGGCAACATCAGCAACTCTCCATGGCGGCGAGACTACGGCGTCGGGCTCAGCACCTCGACCCGGTTTCCGTGGCCGTCGACGGTGTAGAACCGGCGATACCCGGGCAAGTCGTCGTCCCAACGCACGGCGAAGCCGGCCGCCTGCAGGCGCTCGGCCCACGCGTCGGGTTCGTCGACGAGGAAGGCGGGGTGTGCCTTGCGGGCCGGTCGGAAGTGCGGCTCGACCCCGACATGCACCTCCACCCCCGGGTCGCGGAACCACACACCACCGCGGGCGGCCAGCACCGCCGGCTTCGCCACCTCGGTCAGGCCGAGCGCGGCGCCGTAGAACGCCCGCGCCACCGACTCTCCAGCGGGTGGGCAGGACACCTGCACATGATGCAGTGCGATCATGACGCTGCCTTGTGCGCAACGAAAAACACCCGCCGGAATGGCATCACAACACATCCGTTCTGCTCCGGGTACGCAGCCCGCAGAGCTGCGCCGTACTCCTGCTCGAACTCCGCCCGCAGACCGTCGGGGAGCGCCTGCAGGACGGGCCGGGCACCCGTACCCGAGATCCAGCGCAGGACGGGGTCGGGGCCGTCGAGTACGTGCAGGTAGGTCGTCTCCCACGCGTCGACGTCGAGGCCGAGCCGCCGCAGGGCCCGGAAGTAGGTGCTGGCGTCGTGGCTGCTCGGACGCTCCACCTGCGCCGCGAACGCGCGGAACCGCGGGTCGTCGGCGAGCTCGTGCAGGATGCGGTGGCTCGGCTCGCCGAAGTTGGCCGGGACCTGCACCGCGAGCCAGCCGGACGGAGCCAGCCATCCCACCAGCTGCGGCAGCAGGTCGAGATGTCTGGGCACCCACTGCAGGGTGGCGTTCGAGAGCAGCACGTCGACCGGCCGGTCCGGTTGCCACGTGCGCAGGTCGGCCCGCTCGAACGACAGTCGCGCCGTGGCCCGGGCGGCGTCGATCATCTGCTCCGACGCGTCGACACCATGCACTGTTGACCGCGGCCAGCGTTCGGCCAGCGTGGCGGTGAGGTCGCCCGGCCCACAGCCGAGGTCGACGACATACGCCGGGTCGGCGGCGCCTACCCGCGCCAGCAGGTCGACGTACGGCCGGCCCCGCTCGCCGGCGAAGCTCCGGTAGACGACGGGGTCCCAGGTCGCGGTCATCGGCTGCTCCCGATCTGTCTTGACGTCGAGACAGATCGCATCACGGCAAATATCTTGATGTCAAGACACTTTGCTCAGAGCCAGCCGCGCCGCGCCGCCTCCACCCCGAGCTGCAACCGGGTCTCGACGTCGGCGGTGTCCATCAGCACGCGGACCCGGCGCTGGACGGTGCGCATGGAGACCTGCAGCTGGGTGGCGACGGCATGGTCGGTGAGGCCGGCGTGGAGCAACCGCAGGATCTGGGCGTCGAGCGGGCCGAGCCGACCGCCCTCGACCTCCTCGACACCGGACGTGGTCGTCACTAGCGGGGACGCGCCGTGCCAGGTGCGCTCGAACAGCGCGATCACCATCTCCAGCAGGCCGCTGGCGTGCAGCAGGAGCGCGCCGCCGGACTGGTCCTCGGGTGACGCGAGGATCGGCAGCAGGGCGAGCTGGCGGTCGACGATGACCAGCCGGGTCGGCAGCGTGGGCGTGACCCGTACCTCCTCGCCGTACTCCATGGCTTCCTCGGCTGCCTTGAAGAAACCCGGCCGCTCCAACACCTCGCGCTCGACCACGACCCGGTACTTCACCCCGCGCTCGAGTGCCCGGTCCTCCTCGACGTTCTCCTCCGCCGACACCGCGACGACGCCGGACTTCACGAACACCATGACCTCGTGTCGCGCGCCCATCTGCAGCTGCGCGAACCGCTGACGAACCGCGTCCGGGCCGAGTACGACGTCGACCACGTCGGCGACCGTCCGACGGGTCGCCGCTCCGCGGTACATCTCGGTCAGCGAGCCGAGCTCGAGTTGGGCCCGGCGCAGGTCGTCTTGACGCTGGACGATCAACGCGCCGATGGCCACCGCCGGCGGCGACGCGACGTAGCGTCCCTCGGTCGAGCTCGACCGGGCAACCAGCCCCTTGGACTCCAGCGACGACAGCAGCCGGGCCGACTCGTCCACCGCACAGCCCAACGCGCCGGCGACGTCGTCGGCGCTGCCGGAGGGCAGGCTCACCAGCGCGCGGTAGGCGAGCGTCTCCCTGTTGTCGAGTCCGAGCACGTCGAGCACTGTGTCTCCCTCGCCGTTGCCCGAGCAACACCTACGACCGGTCGGGCGTGTGCCATGTCGCAAGACCGCCATCGTAAGCGAGCCGGCCGCTGGCAAGAACGCGGCGGGCTCGCCCACATTTTTCTGGTACGGGGGCGCCCCGTTCCATTAGGTCTGGAACGGGGCGCCCCCGTACCAAACGGGATGTGGACCGGAGCCGCCCACGGAGCCGCCCACGCGGACGATCGCGGGCCGGATCTCTTGAGGTCAAGACTCTTGACGGTAGCCTGAGGCCATGCAGGACGAGGTCGACCGGTTGGTGGCGGCGTGGCGACGCGAGCGCCCCGACCTCGACGTCACCCCGATGGAGGTCCTCAGCCGGGTCGGGCGACTCAGCCGCCACCTCGACCGGGCGCGGCGCCAGGCATTCGCCGAGCAGGGCCTCGAGGCCTGGGAGTTCGACGTTCTCACGGCGCTCCGCCGGGCCGGCGACCCCTACCAGCTGTCCCCCGGCCGGCTGCTGCGCGAGACGCTGGTCACCAGCGGCACGATGACCAACCGGGTCGACCGGCTCGCGGCCCGTGGCCTCGTGCGGCGGCTGCCGGACCCGCACGACCGGCGGGGCGTGATCGTCGAGCTCACCGCCGAGGGCCGAGCCCAGGTCGACGCCGCGCTGAACGCCCTGCTGGAGCACGAGCGCAGCCTCCTCGCCGGTCTCGGCGAGCGCGACCAGCGACGGCTCGCCACGTTGCTGCGGGTGTTGGTGACGCCGTTCGACCAGGGACCCTGAGCTACTCGGCGCTCTCCGCCGCCAGCAGCCACTGCTCCTCCAGCGCGTCCTTCTCAGCCACCACGGCCCGCAGGTCCACGTCGATGCCGGCCAGCTTCTCGTAGTCACTCGCATGCACCGTCAGCTGCTCGTGCAGGTCGGTCTCACGCGCTGCCAGCCGGGCGATCTGGCGCTCCAGCCGGGCCAGCTCCTTGCGGGCAACCCGTTGCCCGGCCGCTGACGACTGCCCCGAAGACGTGGGTACGTCGGGCGCCGCCGCTCCCATCGCCCGCCGCCGCTCGAGGTACTCCTCGACCCCTCGCGGCAGCATCTTCAGCGTGCCGTCGCCGAGCAGTGCCCACACCTCGTCGCACACCCGCTCGAGGAAGTAGCGGTCATGCGACACCACCACCAGCGACCCGGGCCAGCCGTCCAGGAAGTCCTCGATGACGTTGAGGATCTCGATGTCGAGGTCGTTGGTGGGCTCGTCGAGCAGCAGGACGTTCGGCTCGCTCATCAGCAGCCGCAACACCTGCAGCCGACGCCGTTCCCCGCCCGAGAGGTCACCGATCCGCGCCGTGAGCCGGTCGCCGGTGAAGCCGAACCGCTCCAGCATCGAGGTCGCCGTCAGCTCGCCGCCACCGGCCAGCGTCGTGACCCGGCGAATGCCCTCGACCGAGTCGAGCACGCGCCCGCCGGCCGGCAGCTCGTCGAGTGACTGGGTGAGATGGGCGAGCGCGACCGTGCGGCCCTGCTTGCGGCGGCCGGCGTCCGGGCGGAGCTCGCCGGACAGCAGCCGGAGGACCGTCGTCTTCCCGGCGCCGTTGACGCCCACCAGGCCGAGCCGTTCACCCGGCGCCAGCCGCAACGTCGCCCGGTCGAGCAGCTCCCGGCCGCCGAGTGACATCGACACGTTCTCGAGGTCGACCACGTCCTTGCCGAGTCGCGTGGTGGCGAAGCGCTGCAGCTCCAGCCGGTCCCGCGGCTCGGGTACGTCGGCGATCAGCACGTTGGCCGCATCGACCCGGAACCGTGGCTTGGAGGTACGGGCCGGGGCGCCACGGCGCAGCCAGGCCAGCTCCTTACGGACCAGGTTGCGGCGCCGGGACTCCATGGCACCGGCCTGCCGACTGCGCTCCGCCTTGGCCAGCACGAACGCGGCGTACCCACCGTCGTACGCGTCGACCACGCCGTCGTGCACCTCCCACGTCGTCGTGCAGACGGCGTCGAGGAACCAGCGGTCGTGGGTGACGACGAGCAGCGCGGACGGCAGCCCGGCGAGGTGCCTGGCCAGCCAGTCCACCGCCTCGACGTCCAGATGGTTGGTGGGCTCGTCCAGCACGACCAGGTCATGGTCGTCGAGCAACAGCCGGGCCAGCGCCGCCCGACGACGCTCGCCCCCGGACAGGGCGTCGAGGGTGCGGTCGAGGTCGAGCCCGGCGAGCAGGTGCTCGACCACGCCACGTGCTCGCGGGTCGCCGGCCCACTCGTGGTCGGCCCGGTCCCGCAGCACGAGATGCCGCACGGTCTGGCCAGCCTCCACCCGGTCGCCCTGCTCGAGGTAGCCGACCCGGAGGCCGCGGTTGTGCGTCACCCGTCCGGCGTCGGCCGGCTCGATCTTGGTCAGCACCCGCAGCAGCGTGGACTTGCCATCGCCGTTGCGCCCGACCACGCCGACTCGCTGCCCGGCGCCGATACCGAGGCTCACACCGTCGAGCAGGCGGCGGGTGCCGTACGCCTTGTCGACCCGCTCGAGGTTGACCAGGTTGGCGGGCGGGCTCATCCCACCACCCGGGCCCCGGACACCGGACCGGCCGCGTGCAGAACCCGGCGACAGACGCCCGCCGCGAGCAGGGCGCCGGCGAGCTCGTCGACGTGCTGCTCGTCGGCGGCCAGGAAGACCGTCGTCGGCCCCGACCCCGAGACCATCGCGCCGAGCGCACCCGCCTGGTCGCCCGCGTCCAGTGCCGCGGCCAGGTCGGGGCGCAACGACAGCGCGGCGCGTTGCAGGTCGTTGGTCAAAGCGCCGCCCAGGGCCTGCGGGCAGCCGTCGCGCAGGGCCGCCATCAGCTCGGTGGGTACGGCGGGCTCCGGCACCTCCTCGTCAGCACGCAGCCGGTCGACCTCGGCGTACACGTCGGGGGTTGGCAGCTCTCCCTCGGCGATTGCGATGACCCACTCGAAGCGGCCCCGGCCGAGGACCGGGCTGACCTGCTCGCCCCGGCCGGACCCGATCGCCGTGCCGCCGACCAGGCAGAACGGCACGTCGCTGCCGAGCTGGGCAGCCAGCCGGAGCAGGTCGTCGCGGCTGGGCTCGATGTCCCACAACGTGGAGCACGCCACCAGCGCGGCGGCGGCGTCGCTGCTGCCGCCGGCCATCCCGCCCGCAACGGGGATCGTCTTGTGCAGGTGCAAGGCGACGCCGTGCTCGACGCCGTACTCCTGCGCGAGCAGCCAAGCTGCCCGCACCGCGAGGTTGGTGTCGTCGTCGGGCACGAGGTGCGCGTCGTCGCCGTGGACCCGCACACTGAACCGGCCAGGCTCGTCGATGCGCGCGCGTACCTCGTCGAACAACCCGACCGCCTGGTAAACGGTCGCCAACGGGTGGAACCCATCGTCTCGCGGCGAGCCGACTCCCAGGCAGAGGTTGATCTTGGCCGGGGTCCGCACCGTAACGCTCGTCGCTGAGGTGCTCATTGGCGAAACTCTATGGGGTGCGCGCCAGGTGCTCCGCAATGCGCGCGAAGTCGTCGACCCGCAGCGCCTCACCGCGCTCCTTCGGGTCGACCCCGGCGGCGCGCAGCGCGGACTCAGCGACCGCTCCCGATCCCGCCAGCCCGGCGAGGGCGGCACGGAGTGTCTTGCGGCGTTGGGCAAACGCGTGGTCGACGACCTGGAAGACCTCGGCGCGGGTGGCCGTGGTGGCCGGTGGCGGCCGATGGTCGAAGGACACCAGCCCGGAGTCGACGTTCGGTGCCGGCCAGAAGACGCTGCGGCCGATCTGGCCGGCCGGCCGCACGTCTGCGTACCACGCGGCCTTCACACTCGGGATGCCGTAGGTCCGAGACCCCGGACCAGCCACCAGCCGGTCGGCCACCTCGGACTGCACCATGACCAGTGAGCGGCGCAGCGACGACAGCAGGCCGAACAGGTGCAGCAGGACGGGCACGGACACGTTGTACGGCAGGTTGGCGACCAGCGCCGTCGGGGCCGGACCAGGCAGCTCGCTCACCCGCAGGGCGTCGGCGGCGACGACCTCGAGCCGGTCGGCGTGCCCCGGAGCCCGCTCGGCCACGGTCGCCGCCAGTGCGGACGCGAGCGCCGGCTCGACCTCGATCGCGACCACCCGGGCGGCGTGGTCGAGCAGGCCGAGGGTCAGCGACCCGAGACCCGGGCCTACCTCGACCACGACGTCGTCCGGCCGCAGGTCGGCCACCCGGACGATGCGCCGCACCGTGTTGGCGTCGATGACGAAGTTCTGACCCCGCTGCTTGGTGGGCCGCAGGTCCAAGGCGGCCGCCAGCGAACGCACATCCGCCGGACCGAGAAGTCTCGGCCCGGCGGATGCGGGGTGGTGCGCGGGGTCGGTCACTGCCAGGGCGTGTCTAGTAATCCCCGGCCGTCGCGAGCGGCGTCCGGTGGGATGCATCGCAAGGCGGAGGAGGAGCGCGATGCTGTCGCATCGTGCGACGACGACAACGCCGCGAGGCGCCCTCCGGGCGACGCGCAGTAGGCCATGGGGTTGCTAGACATGTCCTAGGTGGGGAGACCAAGCTCGGCGGCGCAGCCCGGCCAGGCGCCGTAGCCGCCGTTGGCGTCACGGACCTTCTCCGCGATGGAGATCTGGGTCTCCCGGCTGGCCTCGCTCGGCAGACCGGAGCCGCCGTACGCCTCCCAGGTCTCCACATTGAACTGCAGGCCGCCGTAGTAGCCGTTGCCGGTGTTGATGGCCCAGTTGCCCCCGGACTCGCATTCGGCGAGCCGGTCCCACACGGTGTTGCCGCCGGAGAAGTCGGACGTGGGCTCCGGGGGACTCTTGGTGCCATGAACCTCGACCCGGTCGACCGGTTTGCGGACGACGGCGGACTTGAGCGTCTTCTTGCTGCGCACCTCGCCGTCGGCATAGACGAGGGCGAGCGTCACCCGCTTGGCGCCGTCGCGACCCTCCTCGACCACCTTCTCGTCGCCCTTGAGGAGCTCGTCGTCCTTGCGGACCACCGTCTTGTTCGGGATCGACACCAGGCCGGTCACGGTCTTCTTGTCGATCTTGACGACGGTGATGTTCGAGCCGTTCTTGATCGCCGACTTGACGTCCGGCTTGACCTCGTCGTTGGAGTCGGTCTTCACCTTCATGTCCTTGAGGGCGTCCGCGACAGTGAGTGCGGTCGTGGTCCGCTTGGACGTCTTGCCCTTCAGCACCAGGTCGACCTTCTTGACCGTCTTCACGGTGAGGTCGAGACCCTTGCGGCCGATCGGGGCAGCACGGCTGGCCGACAGCTCCGCGTTGCCGAACCGCAGGCCGATCTGGGCGAGGGCGGTGTCGACGCTGGTCGCGGTCACCCAGTACTTGCTCTGCTTGCCGTCGACGGTGAGGGTCAGCTCCCGTCCGTACCGCACGGCGATGCGGGAGCCGTCCTCGACGCCGGTGGACGGCGCCGGGGCGACGGCGTCGTGGTCACCGAGCTCGATGCCCTCGTCGTCGAGGACTTCCTCGACGGTGTCCCCGAAAGTCTTGACGTCCGTGGCCTTGCCGTCGATCGACAGGGTCACGGTCTTGCTCATCGTGGCGTACGCGACGGTGCCGCCGACCAGTCCGCAGACGGCCAACGCAACCGCAACGACGAGAGCGATTCGCTTCCGCACAGTGCTCCAGTGCTCGTTCCGTCCGGGTACGGGACGGCATCACCTGGACAGGCTCTCATCACACGACAACTGCGGACCCTGATGGGTCCGCCCGGTGCTCCAGCCTGTTCAGTTCGTGGTGCTGCCGTTAGCAGGTCCGATCCCGGCCAACAATCACGGGACGATAACGAACTACCCCGCAACACGCCAAACCATCCGCCGCATGATGGGATTTGTCCTGGTATTTCGTGATCACTCCTGTCACATCTACCCGCCACGCCTCAGAACTTTCACCGATCGTGCACCTCGGTCGTACGGACGGTGCTCATTTGCCGCCAAACGGGCCGTCAGAACGTGACCCGACACACCCTCCGGACGGCAAATCCGGAGCTACCACGGGCCGCCGAAGGCCGCGTCGGTGTTGGCGTCGATAGTGCGGCACAGGTCGGCCAGGTCGGCGCCGAGCGTCACCGCCATCGCCCGCACGGTCAGCGGCACGAGGTACGACGCGTTGGTGCGACCGCGGTGCGGCATCGGGGTCAGGAACGGCGCGTCGGTCTCGACCAGCACCCTGTCGGGCGGCGTGACCGCGAGTGCGGCCCGCAACGGCTCGGCGTTCCTGAACGTCACGGTGCCGGCGTACGACAGCCAGAAGCCGCGCTCCACACACGCCCGGGCGAAGTCGGCGTCACCGGAGAAACAGTGCATGACGACCCGGTCGGGGGCGCCCTCGCTGTCGACCACCTTGAGCACGTCGTCGTGCGCGTCGCGGTCGTGGATGACCAGCGTCTTGCCGTGCTGCTTGGCCAGCGCGATGTGCGCCCGGAACGACTCCTGCTGCGCCTCCACCCCCTCGGGGCCCGTCCGGAAGTAGTCCAGCCCGGTCTCGCCGACCGCCCGAACCCGCGGCGACGAGCCGGCCAGCCGGTCGATCTCGGCCACCGCCGCGTCGAGGTCACCCTCGGCCGCCAGCCTCGGCGCTTCGTTCGGGTGCAGGGAGACGCCGGCCACGACCGCGTCGTACTCACCGGCCGTCTCGACCGCCCAGCGCGCGCCCGGCAGGTCGCAGCCGATCTGCACGATCCTCTTCACGCCGACCGACCCGGCCAGGCGCAGCGCCTCGTCGACCGGCAACACGGACGGACCGCGCCCGAGGTCGAGGTGGCAGTGGTTGTCGACGACCGGGTACGGCAACGGCTCCGGCAGCGCCGGCAGGTCGGGGCCGGGCATCAGTCGTCGGTGTCGGCCAGTCGCGGGAACAGCGACGCGCCCTTGGTGATGGTCACGCCGGCCGGCAGCTGACCCCAGCGACCGGCGTCGCCGACCCGCTGATCGGCCAGCGGACCGAGGGCGGCAGCCGCGCCCAGCGCGTCCCAGATCTGCTGCGACGACTTCGGCATCACGGCGTGGTGCAGCACCGCGACCGCGCGCAGCGACTCGGCCGCGGTGGCGAGGATGGTCGCCAGCCGGCCGCGCGCCGCGTCGTCCTTGGCCACCTTCCACGGCTCCTGCTCGGCGAGGTAGTGGTTGACCGCGCCGACGTAGGTCTCCGTGACCGCGATCGCCTCGTGCAGGGCGAGCCGGTCGACCGCCGCCTCCGCGGTCGCCACAGTCGCGGCGAGCTGGTCGGCCAGGGCCCGCTCGGCGGGGCCGTGGTCGGTCGCCGCGGGCAGCACGCCGTCGAAGTACCGGCCGACCATCGCGGTCACCCGCGACGTCAGGTTGCCCAGCCCGTTGGCCAGCTCGGACGTGTAGATCGCGCTCAGGTGCTCCCAGGAGAACGACCCGTCGGAGCCGAACGCGATCGCCCGCAGGAAGTAGTAGCGGTACGCGTCGGACCCGAAGTGGTCCACGACCTGGCTCGGGTGGATGGCCGTCGCCTTCGACTTGCTCATCTTCTGTCCGCCGACCAGCAGCCAGCCGTGCGCGAACACCTGCCGGGGTACGTCGATCCCGGCCGCCATCAGCATCGCCGGCCAGATCACCGCGTGGAACCGGAGGATGTCACGGCCGACCAGGTGGACGTCGGCCGGCCAGGTACGGGCGAACGTCTCCGGTGCCGTGCCGTAGCCCGCCGCAGTGGCGTAGTTGAGCAGTGCGTCGATCCAGACGTAGAGGACGTGCCCCTCGTCCCACGGCACCGGGATCCCCCAGTCGAAGCTCGAGCGGGTGATCGACAGGTCGTCGAGCCCCTGCTTCACGAACGCGATGACCTCGTTGCGCGCGCTCTCGGGCTGGACGAACGTCGGGCTGTCCTCGTACAGGGCGAGCAGCCGGTCGGCGTACTCGGACAGCCGGAAGAAATAGTTGGACTCGGAGATCTGGTCGACCGGGCGCTGGTGGATCGGGCACAGCTTCTGTCCGTCCGCACCGTCGATCAGCTCGGCGGGCAGCTTGAACTCCTCGCAGGCCACGCAGTACGGGCCTTCGTAGATGCCCTCGTAGACCTGGCCGGCGTCGTACAGCGTCTGCCAGAACTCCCGGACCCGCTCGGTGTGCCGCTCGTCGGTCGTGCGGATGAAGTCGTCGTTGCTGGCGTCGATGACGTCGAGCACCGGCTGCCACTCGCGCGCGACCAGGCCATCGGTGAAGTCCTGCGGGGTCTGGCCGGCCTCCTCCGCCGCCTGCAGCACCTTCTGGCCGTGCTCGTCGGTGCCGGTGAGATACCAGACCGACTCGCCACGCTGCCGGTGCCAGCGCGCGATCATGTCACCGGCGACGGTGGTGTACGCGCTGCCGATGGACGGGGCGGCGGTCACGTAGTAGATCGGCGTCGTGACGTAGAAGGACTTCGCCGCAGGGCTGGTTTCGGACATGCGGCCAATCCTACGAGCGGTCGTGTGCCAGCGCGTACACAGTTCTTTTCGGCAGGCCGGTCCGGCGTACGACGTCGGTGACCGCGTCCTTGGTCGACAGGCCGCGCTCCCGTGCTTCGTCGAGGAGCGCCGTGACCTGCTCCGGCTCGACGTCACCGGCAGCCGGCTCGGCCCGCCCGGAGACGACGATCGTCACCTCACCGCGGACGCCGTCGGCGGCCCAGCCGGCCAGCTCTCCGAGCCCGCCCCGACGTACCTCCTCGTAGGTCTTCGTCAGCTCCCGGCAGACGGCGGCCGGTCGGTCGGCACCGAGCGCCTCGGCCATCGCGGTCAGCGCGGCCGCGGTGCGGTGCGGTGCCTCGAAGAACACCATCGTGCGTGGCTCGTCGGCGAGAGCGGCCAGCCGGCGGGCACGCTCTCCTGCCTTCCGGGGAAGGAAACCCTCGAAGCAGAACCGGTCGACGGGCAGCCCGGACACCGCCAAGGCAGTGAGTACGGCGGACGGGCCGGGCACCGCGGTCACGGCGATGTCCTCGGCGACCGCGGCCGCGACGAGCCGGTAGCCGGGGTCCGACACGCTCGGCATCCCGGCGTCGGTGACGAGCAGCACCCGGTCTCCGTCGCGCAGTGCCTGCATCAGGTCGTCGGTGCGCCGTGCCTCGTTGGCCTCGAAGTACGACAGCACCCGGGCGCTGGTCTCGACGCCCAGGTCGGAGCAGAGCCGGCGCAGGCGGCGGGTGTCCTCCGCGGCGATCACGTCGGCGGCCGCGAGCTCGGTCGCGAGCCGCGGCGAGGCGTCGTCGACCCGGCCGATCGGGGTCGCAGCGAGCACGAGCGTTCCAGGCGTCACCCGGACAGCATCCCAGCCCGGCCGGCGCGCTCCGTACAGTGTCCGCGTGACCAGCGCGCCCTCGCATGCCTCGGACCTCCCGGCCGCCCTGGAGCCGCTCGGGCGGGACCGCGACGGACGACCGCTGCTCGACGCGCGCCGCCGGCTCACCCCGGCGGTCTTCCTGTCGGAGCCGCTGCTCGGCTGGATCGGGCCGCTGCTGCTCGCGGCCCTCGCCGGCGTCCTTCGGCTCTGGCGGCTCGGCAACCCGAACGCGCTGCTGTTCGACGAGACGTACTACGCCAAGGACGCGTACTCCCTGCTGCTGCACGGGCATGTGCTCGACCCGGTCGACAAGGCTGACGACCTCATCGTCGTCGGCAAGGTGGGCAACCTGTTCACCGACATCCCGAGCTTCTACGTGCACCCCGACGTCGGCAAGTGGCTGATCGCGGTCGGCGAGTGGCAGTTCGGGATGGACTCGTTCGGGTGGCGGTTCTCGTCGGCGGTGGTCGGCTCGCTGACCGTGTTCGTGCTGGCCCGGCTGGTCCGCCGCCTCACCGGCTCCACCCTGCTGGGTTGTGTCGCCGGACTGCTGTTGTGCCTGGACGGCCTGCACCTCGTGATGTCGCGGACCGCCCTGCTGGACGTCTTCTTGACCTTCTTCCTGGTCTGCGCGGTCGGCTGTCTCCTGGTGGACCGTGACTGGGGGCGGACCAGGATCGCGCGCACGGTGACCGCCGGCGAGGACCCCGGCCGGTTCGGCCCGGTGCGCGCGGTGCTGCTGCGACCGTGGCGGATCGCCGCCGGCGTCTGCTTCGGGCTGGCGCTCGGCACGAAGTGGAACGCGTTGTTCGTGCTGGCGGCGCTCGGCCTGCTCGTGTGGGCGTGGGACGCGTCCGTACGGCGGGCGATCGGGGTGCGCGCGCCCGTACGCAAGGCCGCCCTCGCCGACGCCGTACCCGCGTTCTTCTCGCTGGTCGGGGTCGCACTCGTCGTGTACGTCGCGACCTGGGCGGGCTGGCTGGCCAACGCCGGGTCGTACGAGGAACAGTTCGGCGACGACTGGGGCTCCTACGCGGCGACCGATGCCGAGGGTGCCGGCGAGGCGGTGCAGTCGGTGCGCTCCTTGTGGAACTACCACCAGGAGATCTGGGGCTTCCACACCGGCGACGGCATCAACAAGGAGACGCACGTCTACCAGTCGAGCCCGTGGGGATGGCCGATCATCAACCGGCCGGTCGGCGTCGACGCGGAGACCGACATCGCGCCGGGTGAGCAAGGCTGTCCGACGGACGCCAACAAGTGCATCCGGCAGATCCTCGCGATCGGGACGCCGGTCCTGTGGTGGGGCGGCGTGCTCGCGCTGTTCGCGTCGCTGTGGTTCTGGGTCGGCGCGCGGGACTGGCGGTTCGGGCTGGCGCTGGTGGGAGTCGGGTCGACCTGGCTGCCCTGGCTGTGGTTCGACGACCGGCCGATCTTCTACTTCTACGCGGTGGCGATGCTGCCGTTCACGATCATCGCGATCACGCTGCTGC
>JBOHDE010000090.1:0-2799 GCA_050699035.1 Nocardioidaceae bacterium
GCCCAGCGGATCGTGGCCGGCGACGTCCCCGAGTCGCTGCGTGGCCGGTCGCTGGTGAGCCTCGACCTCGGCGCGATGGTCGCCGGCGCGAAGTACCGCGGCGAGTTCGAGGAGCGGCTGAAGGCCGTACTCGGCGAGATCAAGGCCAGCGAGGGCCAGATCATCACGTTTATCGACGAGCTGCACACCGTGGTCGGTGCGGGCGCCGCCGGCGACTCCGCGATGGACGCCGGCAACATGCTCAAGCCGATGCTGGCCCGCGGCGAGCTGCGGATGATCGGTGCGACGACGCTGGACGAGTACCGCGAACGGATCGAGAAGGACCCCGCCCTGGAGCGGCGCTTCCAGCAGGTGTTCGTCGGCGAGCCCAGCGTCGAGGACACGATCGCGATCCTGCGCGGCCTCAAGGAGCGGTACGAAGCCCATCACGGTGTCGTGATCGAGGACTCCGCCCTGGTCGCCGCGGCGACGTTGTCCCACCGCTACATCACCGGCCGGCAGCTGCCCGACAAGGCCATCGACCTGGTCGACGAGGCCAGCAGCCGGCTGCGGATGGAGATCGACTCGAGCCCGGTCGAGATCGACGAGCTGCGCCGTGCGGTCGACCGGCTGACGATGGAGGAGTTCCATCTCGACGCCGCCGAGGACGAGGCGTCCAAGGAGCGGCTGGCCAAGCTGCGTGAGGAGCTCGCCGACAAGGACGAGCAGCTGCGCGGGCTGGAGGCCCGTTGGGACAAGGAGAAGCAGGGCCTCAACCGGGTCGGGGAGATCAAGAGCCAGATCGACGAGCTCCGCACCCAGGCCGAGCGGGCGCAGCGCGAGGGCGACTACGAGACCGCGAGCCGGCTGTCGTACGGCGAGATCCCCGCCCTCGAGGCCGAACTGAAGCAGGCCGCCGAGACCGCGGCGAGCATCGAGCCGATGGTGCGTGAGCTGGTCGGGCCGGACGAGGTCGCGGAGGTCGTCGCCGCCTGGACGGGCATCCCCACCGGGCGGCTGCTCGAGGGCGAGACCGGCAAGCTGCTGCGGATGGAAGACGAGCTCGGCAAGCGGCTGGTCGGCCAGCAGTCGGCCGTCGTCGCGGTGTCCGACGCGGTCCGCCGGGCCCGCGCCGGCATCTCCGACCCCGACCGGCCGACCGGCTCGTTCCTGTTCCTCGGCCCCACCGGCGTCGGCAAGACCGAACTGGCGAAGGCACTGGCCGGCTTCCTGTTCGACGACGACCGCGCGATGGTGCGGATCGACATGAGCGAGTACGGCGAGAAGCACGCGGTGGCACGTCTGGTCGGCGCGCCACCGGGCTATGTCGGGTACGACGAGGGCGGCCAGCTCACCGAGGCGGTCCGCCGCCGGCCGTACTCCGTCGTCCTCCTGGACGAGGTCGAGAAGGCGCACCCCGAGGTCTTCGACATCTTGCTGCAGGTGCTCGACGACGGGCGGCTGACCGACGGCCAGGGCCGCACCGTCGACTTCCGCAACGCCATCGTGATCCTCACCTCGAACCTCGGGTCGGCGTTCTTGGTCGACCAGAGTCTCGACCAGGCGGCCAGACGCGATGCCGTGATGGACCTCGTGCGACGGTCGTTCAAGCCGGAGTTTCTCAACCGGCTCGACGAAATCGTCCTGTTCAACGGGCTCACGACCGCCGACCTGGCCCGGATCGTCGACCTCCAGGTCGAGGCGCTGTCGGCGCGGCTGGCCGACCGGCGCATCACGCTGACCGTGACCGACGAGGCGCGCGGGTGGCTCGCCTCGACTGGCTATGACCCGGTGTACGGTGCGCGTCCGCTGCGCCGCCTGGTGCAGAGCGCGATCGGTGACCAGCTGGCGCGGGCGCTGCTCGCCGGCGAGGTGTCCGACGGGTCTACCGTGGGGGTCGAAGTGGCCGACGACGCTGAGGCGTTGGTAGTCCGGCCCGCATGATGTGATGTCCCGATGAGCGAGCAAGGCACCAGACCCCGTGAGGTCGTCACCGCGTCGGTGATGACCATCGTGGGGTCGGTCCTCGCGCTCGCGACCATCTTCAGCGAGGGTCCACGGCTGCGGTCGGCCGGCATGCGGCGGGAGGTCGAGGACCTGGTCAAGGACGCGCCGTTCGGCTCGGTCGACCTGTCCGTCGAGCAGATCATCAACACGCTGCACGGTGCGATGCTCGCGCTGGCCGCGGCCTGCGTCGCCGCGATCGTGCTAGCCGTGTACGTGATGCGCGGGCACCGGCCGTCGCGGGTGGCGCTGACCGTGCTCGGTCTGACCGTGGCCTGCCTGAGTGTCCTGGCGGGGGTCGCCGGGGTGATCATGGGCGTGTTCATCGCCTATTCCGTCTCCCTGTTGTGGAAGCCCGAGTCGCGGGCATGGTTCAAGGAGGACTCGATGTCCGACGACAAGCCGTCCGGCAGCACCCCCGACGAGCCCGACCGCGGGTCTCCCCCTCGATCGGAGCCGCCGGCCGCGGAGCCGGGTGGCGAGTCACCGTCGTCCGACTCGCCCGCTGCACCGGCGGCGCAGCCGCGGCCCTACACCGGGTACGGCCGACCGGCCGGCGAGTCAGGCCAGGACCAGCTCCCGTCGCCGGACCAGCCCCCGACGCCGGACCAGCCCCCGTCGTCGGACCAGCCGCCGGACCAGCCCGCGCAGCAGCAGCCGTGGGCTCCGCCGCAAGGTCCGCCATACGGGCAGCCCGGGTACGGTCAGCAGCCCCCCAACCAACCATCGGGCGGTCCGCCGCAGCCGGGCTACGGCCAGCCGTACCCGCCGCAGGGCAACCAGCCGTACGGGCAGCAGCCGCCGTACGGGCAGCAG